>NZ_CP098611.1:2531983-2848481 GCF_023983615.1 Phormidium yuhuli AB48
AATCAGAACAGAAAACCGCCGATTATTGAGCTTGGTCTTCAGACACCACCAAACTGGCCAAGAAGGTAATCAACTTATCTAGTAGTAGTCCCACAATTCCAACATAAATCACTGCCAGAATAATGTCACTCATGCGAGAACTATTCCAGGCATCCCAAATAAAGAAACCAATTCCTACACCCCCAATCAACATTTCTGCGGCGATAATTGCCAGCCAAGATAGACCAATCCCAATTTTGAGTCCCGTAAAAATATAGGGAACCGTTGCCGGGAAGAGGATTTTAAAGAAATAGGTCTTGCGGTCTAGTCGTAGCACCCGTGACACATTATTATAATCCTGAGGAATTTGCCGCACTCCCTCAGTTGTATTGATAATAATCGGCCAAATTGCTGTAATAAAAATCACAAAAATAGCCGAAGGATTAGCTTGCTCAAAGCCTGCCAGAGAAATGGGTAGCCAAGCCAAGGGTGGAATCGTTCTCAAGATTTGAAAAATTGGGTCTAAGGCACGGTACATCAAGGTACTCGTACCAATCAGAATTCCTAAAGAAACTCCCACCACTACGGACAGGGAGAATCCAAGGGCCACCCGTTGCAAACTCGTAAAAATTTGCCAGAACAGCCCCTTATCAAGGCCGCCGTGGTCAAAAAACGGGTCGATAATCAATTCCCACGTTTCTGACACGGTGCGAATGGGACCGGGTAACGTCGAATCGGAAACTGCCGTAAACACCTGCCAAACAACCAGGAAAATCAGAATAGCAACCGCAGAGGGTATCAGCTCTTTCCCCGTCTTAAGAGCGGCTTTAAGCCACTTTTGGGGAGAAAATTGAAATTTTTTGCCTTGGCGATAGGTAGGAGAAGTCATAGATGTATGGGGAGAGAAGGGAACAGGGAACAGGGAACAGGGAATGGGGGTAGGATGTGTTCCGGCATCAGTTCGGGTTGTGACCTAGACCCATCATGTCTAACTTGCCGGAACACTTATAGGACGGAATAGTTTACCCTTATACGCTTGGCCTTAAATGCGGGTAATCTCTAAACTATTGAGATAATCTTCAGGGTCTTCTGGGTCAAAGACCTTGCCATCAAAGAACGTTTCGGGACCACGAGAGGTGCTTTCAGGAATCATGTCTCCCTGGCCGATGGCCTCAGCGGCTTCTCGCCAGAGGTCTTCCCGATTGACCCGGTCTACCATGGCTTGAGTATCCGTATCCGGGGGCAGATACCCCCAACGGATATTTTCAGTGAGGAACCAGAGGTCATGACTCTTGAAGGGATAGGAGGCATTATCCCGCCAGTATTTCTGCATCAAATCTGGCATTTCCTCCACTTCACCGAGGCCGAAATCATAAATACCCCGAGACCGGTCGATAATGTCATCAAACGGCACATTAAACCAAGCCCGGCGGGAGAGAATCTGACACATCTCCTCCACATTTTCCGGTTCACTACACCAGATTTGCGCCTCTAGGGTTCCCATCAATAAGGCCCGGGCGGCTTTAGGATGTTCGTCAACCCAATCTGCCCGCATTCCTAGGGCTTTCTCAGGATGGTCTTGCCAGAGTTGACCCGTGGTTAAAGCGTTATAGCCAATCTCTTGGTTCACCAATTGCAGGGGCCAAGGTTCTCCAACACAGAAGGTATCCATATTGCCAACCCGCATATTGGCCACCATCTGGGGTGGGGGGACAACAATCGTCGAAATCTCCTGGTCTGGGTCAATCCCTCCCGCCGCTAGCCAGTAGCGAATCCAGCAGTCATGGGTTCCCCCGGGAAAGGTCATGGCGGCCCGTAAGTCTTCTCCGGCGGCCCGTCGTTCAGCGAACCGTTCCTTGAGGGGGGCACTATCGACTCCAATTTCTAAATCGCGATAGTCATTGGAGAGGCAAATCCCCTGACCATTCACATTCAGGCGCGCCAAAATGTACATCGGGACTCGCCGACCATCGGTGACAATCCCCTCTGAAATCAGATAAGGCATTGGCGTGAGAATATGGGCCCCATCAATGCCACCGCCCCCAGAACCGAGGACTAAATTGTCACGGGTGGTTCCCCAGGAGGCTTGTTTTTCAACGGAGACATCCGTCATGCCATACTTAGCAAAAAAGCCTTTTTCCCGCGCAATAATCAGGGGCGCGGAGTCCGTTAGGGCAATAAATCCTAGCCTTGCTGTTGGGGTCTCCGGGGCATCTTCCGGGTCGATCTCAACCTCAAATTGGGCTTGGTCATTACCCTGTCCGCAGCTATGGAGGAGGAAGGTTCCAGCCGTTGCTGCACCAGCTGTGATTAGGAATTTGCGACGGTTAAATCGGGGCATCTTTCAGTTAAGAGTCAACAGTGAATTTTGAGTATCTAATCCTGGAGGGAGGCAATTGTGAGGGAGAATGAGCTGCCTGTCTAAGGTTGTGTCCACAAGTTAAGGAATATGACAAGGGTTTTATGTATCGGCAACTACAATTTTCGGATTATTTTTACTTTTACGCATCTAGGTCATGCGTAACTTGCATCTTGTTTTGAGGCACTCATTAAATATCATCAAAAAAGTATCGATTGATACGATTACTCCCAAAAGCGGACCCCCAGGGCCGGTCAACCCCATCAATTCCCCCTCTTGCCTCTTGCAATCCCCTCCTGGGAGGGACAGGGGTGGGTTATGCATCTTGCCTGTTCCCCGTTCCCTGTTCTCTGTTCCCTGTTCCCCCGCCATTCCGCCCCTGAGTGGCTATCCTGGAAGTTGTGGGTGCATTCGTGTCTCCAGCGACCAATAGCCCCTCAGGACACTCTATAGAACTATCAATTCAACCATTATGACAACCGTTTACGTCAACCCCGAGACGGGAAGCAACACGAATCCCGGAACGGCAACGGAACCCTTTAAGACTATCACTCACGCCCTCAGCCAAGCATCAGCCGGCACATTGATTCAATTAAGGGTGGGGCACTATACCGAGGAGACCTTTCCCCTGAGAGTTCCCGCCGGAGTCAAGCTGGTGGGCAATGAAGGTAGCAAAGGCAAGGATATTATGATTACTGGGGGCAAACAGGTTTCTACCAGTGATGGCAATCAGTCGTTAACCATTCGCCTGGAAGCCGATGGGCAAGTGCGAGGTGTGACCGTCTCTAATCCTGAAACTCGCGGAACTGGGATTTGGATTGAGTCGGGTAATCCCACTGTTGCTAACAGTACCCTCCTCAATTGCAAGCGAGAGGGAATCCGCATCATGGGAAGTGCTAAACCTCTTCTCGATAGCAATATCTTGACGGGAAATGCCTCCTATGGCATCTGGGTTTTGAAAAATGCCAAAGGGGAAATCCGCAACAACACCATTCGCAATAATGGGACAGGCATTGCAGTCGGGGATGAGGCGGCCCCCCTGATTGCGAATAACCTGATTCAGCAAAATCGCTATGGTTTTGTGATTAACGGGAATTGCCGCCCAGTCCTGCGGGGGAACATTATTGAGGAAAATAACGATTATGGCATCTCTGCCATTGCCAACGCTCTCCCGGATTTAGGGAAGTCTGAGGAACCTGGGGGCAATGTCTTCCGCAAAAATGGCATAAAAGATGTCCAGAATGCCACCGGTAACACCTTCATCTCAGCGGGAAATGAACTGAATCCTGACAAGGTGGAGGGGTCAATTGAGTTTGTTAGCGTGGATGGAGGAGTGCCCACCCCGACGCCCACCCCAACACCCACCCCAACACCCACCCCAACACCCACCCCAACACCCACCCCAACACCCAGCCCTTCCCCAAACCCACCAACGGAATTAACTGACATTCAAGGGCATTGGGCAGAACCGTTTATTCAAGCCTTATTTGACCGGCAGTTAGTCAGTGGGGTGGGAGATGGAACCTTCCGCCCCGAGACCCCCATTAACCGGGCTTCCTTCGCCGCCTTGTTGGCCCAGGCGTTTGATAAGCCCCTCACCGAACCGGCTAAAACCTTCACCGATGTTTCCACTAGCTTCTGGGGGGCTGAGGCGATTAATAAGGTAACCCGCATGGGCTTTATCTCCGGGTTCCCCAATAACACCTTCCGCCCTGGTGACAATGTAACTCGGTTACAGGTGTTGCTGGCCCTCAATGCGGGGTTGGCACTGAGTGAAGGCAATCAGAACCATCTCAGCTTCTATACTGATAAAACTCAGATTCCTGACTGGGCTAAGACAGCGGTGGCCAAGGCAACGGATGCTACATTAGTGGTGAATCATCCCAATGTACGGCAGTTACGACCGATGATTGATGCGACTCGGGCGGAAGTGGCGGTCATGGTTTATCAGGCCTTGGTTCAGGATAATAATTTCCCCGTGATTGAGTCTCCCTATCTGGTGAATGCTGAGGCGACGGATGTGCCCAAGTTCTCAGATATTGAGGGGCATTGGGCAAAGGACTTTATTGTGGAGTTAGCCAGTAAAGGAGTGATTAATGGGTTGCCCGATGGAACCTTCAAACCCAATAAGAAGATGACGCGGGCAGAGTATGCGGCTTTGTTAGCAACGGCGTTTGACCCCAAACCGAAACGTTCGTCTATCAAGTTCCAAGATGTCCCTAGCAGTCATTGGGCCAATGGGGCCATTGATAAGACCTATACCGGGGGATTTCTATCAGGATTCTCCGAAACCACCTTTGGTCCTAATTTAAATGTGCAGCGGTTACAGGTATTGCTGTCATTGGTCAATGGCTTAGATTTATCGGGGGGGGCGACGGATTTGTTGAATCGTTATGATGACCGGGACCAAGTTCCCACCTGGGCCCAGCCGGCAGTGGCGACGGCAACCCAAAAGCGGTTTGTGGTCAACTATCCAGATATCAAGCGTTTGCACCCTGAGCAAGATGCGACTCGGGCCGAAGTTGCGGCGATGGTCTATCAGGCGTTGAAGGATGCGAATAAGTGGGATTTATCAGGGGTTAATTCGGACTACATTGTAACCGCTTAGCCAGAAAAATGAGAAACCGAGTGTCTTGAAGATACTCGGTTTCTGGCAGTGGAAGAATTTGTGAACTTACCCAAAGTATGGGTTAAATTTGTAGTCCGGGAGGGCTAAGTCATAGTTTTAACACTTAGCCTTATCACCCCCATGAACCCTATTCAAACGAATAAAACCCCTGGATGAACTCCAAGATTTCCTGAGAGGAGGGTAACACCACCTGGGCCCGTTGCGAGGAGAGGGCACTGAGAGGAATCCCTAACTCCGCCGCATTAAAGAAACGCTTCCCAAACATAGGATTACTATAAATTGTCAAGCCTAAATCACTGGAATTGGCTACTGTCGTTTGAGTTGGGGCTTGGAAAAACTCTAACTCACCATGACCCTCTACTGGGGGACAACTTAAACCGCTGACCTTTCGTAACCGTTGAATCGTCGCCACACTCAACTTTGCTGCCTGGTTTGCAGCCTTCACTCCCGACAAGTCAGGACTGCTACTCTGAAGCGATCGCACCAAATTTACCAGTGTTTTCTGAGTTTCTCCTGCATCCTTAAATGGCAACACAGCCACATAGGCCGTTGGCAGTAATAACTCATCACTATCCACCCGAAATGTTAAAACTGTGCGTCGGTAGCCCACATCAATACTCGGGGGCTGATTCATCTCAGGATATTCCTGACTTAACTGATGATAGATACCCGCGAGAACCCGATGGGCATTACTACTAATAGGCATATCCACCACCAATTGAACCACGGGAGGGGTTTGATTAAAAAACTTTTCAAAGTTTTCTGAGTCAAAACGGGCAATCTGACTATGGTCTCCATTGGGGCTTAAATCGAGCCAATCACAACTCATCCCCTCCGTCGTCAAGTTAAACCGGGCTACCCCATAAAGTTTTGCTCCGGTCAAAATGGCGCCACTTAAATCTGCACCTTCCCAATCCGCCCGAATTAAATTGGTTTGGGTCAAATCTGCATGAACAAAACTGGTATTGAGGAGATTGGCACAACTGAGATCTGCTCCAATCAAATTCGCCCCGCTCAGTTTTGCCTCACTCAAGTCGGCCCAACGCAAATTCGCCCCACTCAAATCGGCCCAACGTAGATTCGCTCCCCGCAAACTCGCCCCACTTAAATTCGCCCGATGCAGCCGAGCGTGACGCAGTTCAGCATGACTTAAATCGGCTCCGGTCAAATCCGCCTTACTGAAATCCGTCCCAATTAGATTTGCATTCAGCAAAATGGCCGCAATCAGAGAACTTCCCCGCAAATCCGCCTCACTCAGATTCGCCCCAGTCAAATCTACCTGTCTTAGGGTCGACTCCCGCAAATCAGCGGCATTGAGATTGGCACCATTGAGTTTCGCCTCACTGAGGTTGGCCCGAATCATCTCGGCGCGAATTAACGCAGCATTCCGGAGATTCGCCCCACTGAGGTTAGCCCGAATCATGTTGGCAACGTTCAAAATTGTGCCCTCTAAGTTGGCTCGTACTAAATTAGAACCACTCAGGCGAGTCACATTCATTTTGGCGTAACTGAGGTTGGCCCCACTGAGATTAGCACCGCTGAGGTTGGCAATACTGAGAATCGCCTGACTCAGATTGGCCCCACTCAGGTTAATACGACTAAGATTTGCTTCGGACAACATTATTCCGCCGAAGTCTCGTTCTCCGGCAGCATATTGTTCTAAAAGTTCTTTGAGCGTCATGGGACTTTATCCTCGTTTTCAAGCCAATCATCGGCACCCAACCCTTGAAGCGCCCCCCAAATCGTAACAACAATTGAGATCCTTCTCTAATCTCTCAACAATTTTTCTAAGTGAAGCAGCCCTTGAGATGACGATCAAGGCTCTTATCGGACTCCTTGTGCTGGTGATGGCAACCCTGTGGCGAGATCAGGTCCTCTAGAGGACTGTTGCCGAGATTCAGAGCGGATCTGGGTTGAGATCTGTGACTGTGGTTTTGACGAAATCAAAAATGACAAAAGGCGGTGGCAGAATTTGGTTGCAGACTTCTGGATAGGGCGGTTCGATGGGGTTGATACGGTTGGCGGCTTGGAGTCGTTGCTTGCCAAACTGAGGATGATGTTGAACCTCAATGGTTTGGTTTTTTGAGTTGGAGAGAATCACATGGGTGGGGGCGCGGAAGAAACTCTGGCCGGTATCGGGTTTGAGACTCTCTGGCTCGTTGTTACGGAGACTGTCGGCCCGTTCTACGGTTTGCTCGAAAAATACCCGTAGCCGCTGGATGTAGCGAAAATGATCCACGTCGAGATTTTCTCGCTCTCGGGTTTGTAGGAGTTGGACTAGGTTTTGAATGTTACGCTGGGTGGCCGTTCCATCGCGAAAGGGGAGAACGGTGATGTAGGCCATGGAAAAAAGCTGGAGGTCGTTATCGAGTCGGAAGGTAATCACAGTGCGGCGATCGCTAATATCAATGTTAGGCGATCGCTTGAAACCGGGAAAATACCGTGCAATCTGATCATAGACCTGAGCCAAGGCGACATGAGCGTTCGGATCGAGGACGGCATCGACGAGAATGCGAACCGTGGGTAAAGATTCATTAAAAAACTCCTCAACCTGCTCTGGCCGGAAGCGTTGAATTTTGGAACCATCCCCATTAGGACTCAAATCAACCCAGTCGCAAACCGTTCCCTCACTTTTTAAGCCAAACCGGGAAACCCCATAGAGTTTGCTGCCGGTGAGGGTAGCTCCACTCAAGTCGGCCCCCATCCAATCTACATTGGTGAGGGTAGCACGAGTCAGATCAGCATAAACCAGACTGGCATCCAGTAAATTGGCCCCGGTTAAGTCGGCCCCACTGAGATTCGCCCCGCTGAGTTTTGCCCCGCTGAGATCCGCTCCAGCTAAACTGGCTCCACTGAGATCGGCCCAACGTAAATTAGCTCCCCGTAGATCTGCTTCAATGAGTTTGGCACCACTTAAGCGGACTTGTCGCAGTTCAGAGTTACGCAAACTGGCCCCACTCATATCCGCCCAACGGAGATTGGTGCGGCGGAAGGTGGCTTGTTCTAAGTTGGCCCCCCGCATCTGAGCATAACTGAGATCCACTTCGCTGAGATTGGCCCCTTGGAAGTTGGCCCGGGGTAGTTTCGCCTCTTTCAGCATGGCTCCGCTCAAGTTGGCCCCCCGTAAGTCGGCCCCACTGAGGTCCGCTCGCAACATTTCAGTGCGAATTAGGGAGGCTTGGTAAAGATCTGCCCCGCTTAAATCGGCTCGGATTAAGTTAGCGACGTTGAGATCAGCATCTCGAAGATTGGCAGCTCGTAAATTAGAGCTACTCAATTTCGCCACGTTCAGTTTGGCTCCCTTAAGGTTGGCCCGGCTTAAGTTAGCACCACTGAGATTAGCAACGCTCAAACAGGCATTGCGTAAATTCACTCGGGTGAGATTGGCTTGGCTGAGGTTAGCCTCGCTTAAGTTCACACCAATGAATCGCCGCACGCCCGCTGCATATTTTTGTAATAGTTCTTCAGCTTCCATACTCGCGCTTCGAGATCTATCCCTGGTCGGAGTGTCCGAACCCTCGGCACAGTGGGTCGTGCCACCCTAAGAGGATCGTACACGAATCTCTCCCTATCTGGGAAAACGCACTGCTCAATCTCAGCAATTCTCATTTTGGAAATTCAACTGCTATCGGGTGGGATGTCTAACTCGAGACCCTCAAGCATAAAGGTCAGAAGGTGGTCCCAACTGTCGAAGTACAGGTAACGGGTCAACGCCCGCAAATCATTAAAGAAGGTTTGACGGGTAGGTAAGTGCGCTCGTAGCAACTGGTACTTGTCATCGAGCAACTCAAGCAGAGTATGGAAGAGTAGCGAGAGGATGTTGAGGGTCGCCAGCAAGGAGGAAAGATGCTGCTTACCATGCCCAAAGTTATGTTCTAGATGGTAACCCTTGGTCTTGAGAGTGTTGTTGTTCTCATTCTCAACTTTCCAGCGGGTGCGTCCGGCCCGAACCACCTCGGCTACATTCTCATCGCTGAGAGGATAACTCGTGGCAAAGGAGTTGTGATAGGTTACCTTGCCATCAGCGGTGGTGACAGTAAGTTCGCACCAGTTGACCAACAGGGCCTCATCGCTATCTTTGAGGGGCACTCCGTTGAGATAGCGGTAGGTATAGGTTTTCTCGACTTTACCAGTCCGCTTCTTGGTCGTGAGGGTCGGGAGTTCGATACCCTCTAGGTGTTCATAGAGGGTAGTATGAGACTCGGGGCGACAGACGACGATGAAGTTAAGTTGCTGCTCTAGAAACTGCTGACACAACGGTTGGTGGCAATAGAGGTCATCCCCTAAAACCGTGACGTTCAAAGCCCTCAAGCATTGTTCTTGCCGCGATAGCCAGCGTTTGGCAGCGGCATTCTCACAGTCTTGCTTATCATGACCATCTTGGGGCACGATAAATTCAGGGACTAAGGGAATCACATGATTCTGTCCTGGACAGACGATGACTGGGGTGACAACACTATGAAAGTAATGGGTTTTTCCTGACTTCTGGGTGCGCGTTGAGCAGTGGGGACAGTGAATTTTGTCGGAACTGAAGTATTCCGTGCCATCCAATGCGACTAATAGACTGTCCCCTAGGCAACGGAAGCTTTCTAACTGCCCCTGGGCTTCCAAGACTTGTAGGATCTCCTCAAACACCGGGAACAGGTGCTCTGGGGACACAGCATCTAATAAATCCCGGATGTGGTTGTCGGTGGGAATCCGATGAACTCCAAACAGACTTTGGGCATTGCTCTTGCCTTTACTACCCTCCATCAGACGTTGATAAGCCAGAAACGACGGAGTTTGAGTAAAAAATACACTAAATGCGCTTAAAGCGGCATCCTCCATTCCATAGCGGCGATTTTTACCCCGGCGCTTGTCCGGTAGCGATGACAAGCACTGGCGGAAAGAACCCACTACAGTCTCAAAGCAACCTGGCTTTTTCAACGGCTCTGGCCCTCCTGGGTTTCTTAGATGTCATTACGATACAGGGATGCCGGGGACTTGAACAGGTTTTTGCCAAAATGAGAATTGCTGGCTCAATCTAAGACTTTATTGGCCCAAACTACGCTCACCTCTGAACAATTCACCCTAAGCAATTTATTCTCCGGAAACCGTCATATTGTCGTTTATTTTAGAGGTAAAGTTGTCCTATTTTATCTGGCTATTGCAGTCATTTTTTAGCCCGTTGTCTGTGACACACGTGACCCTTGCTTTCCAGCCAAGTTGCCAAAAAAAGAACGCGAGACTTGTCCCACGTTCCTGAGTCTATTCCTAGGTATATGTCTCTACAGTAATATTTCGAGAGAGGATTAGGGTTAGATGGCTTCCAGGTTTTGTTCGCCAGTCCGAATGCGGATAATGCGATCAACTGGGGAGACGAAAATTTTACCATCGCCGATTTCTCCGGTGCGGGCAGCGGCGGTGAGTTTTTCAACCACCATATCGACTTGGCTATCTTCGATGACAATTTCCAGTTTGAGCTTTTGCAAAAATTCCACGGTGTACTCTGAACCGCGATAACGTTCGGTTTGTCCTTTTTGCCGCCCAAATCCGCGCACTTCGGAAACGGTCATCCCGACGATACCGGCATTGACGAGGGCAATTTTAACTTCGTCCAGCTTGAAGGGGCGAATGATGGCTTCTACCTTTTTCACACCGAAAACTCCTTTGTTTGGTCTGTTTTAGCGAAATTATGCTGGTACAGCATGGCATTTTATTACCACTGACAATCCAGTACATTTTGTAGCCGATTATACGATTGCCCATTGGGCGATCGCGAGACAGTCCCGGATTAGGCAAGGGTGGAGCCTAAAGTTCCAGGGGAACGAGTCCACAATAGCGTAGTCCCTCGGGACTGACGTACACCTGACAGGGTAAGATTTTCACCCCGCGCTTGACCGCCTCTCGTAGTAGGTTGCCGTAGGTCGGATCGGCGTCATCACCGGGAGAAAAGCGATCGCAATCTCCTCGGTTAATTAAGTACAACATGACACAGCCGGCCTGGTCCACTAGGGCCATCAACTCCCGCAGATGTTTTTGTCCCCGTTGGGTGACGGTGTCTGGGAATAAGGCTTTGCCATCCCGGGCCCAGGTGGTGTTTTTGACTTCCAGATACAGGGGACGCTCCCCCTGTAAGAGAAAATCAATCCGGCTTTTGCCATCTTGGCCGTACTTAACTTCCGAGCGGATGTCCCCATAGTCCCCTAATTCGGGAATTAAATGTTGATCGAGGAGCGATCGCACGATCGCATTACTGCGGCTGGTGTTAATTCCCACCCAGGTTCGCTCGGCATCGCGCATCTGGATGGCTTCCCAGGTGTAAGGGTATTTACGCTTGGCATTGTCGCTATAGGAGAGCAATACGGGGCTACTGGGGTCACAAACTCCGGTCATGGGGCCCGTATTGGGACAATGGGCGGTAATCACATCGCCGTTGACCAGTTCGATATCTGCCAAGAAACGCTTATAGCGACGGATTAGGGTTCCGGAATAGAGGGGGGGATATTCGTAAATCAGGGGGCTAGTCATGGGGAATTTGGGGAGAATTTAGGGACATCAATCAGGAAAAATGAGACCGAGGGCGATCGCGCAACCTCGGATAAATCATCGAGGACTGTGACCCTCTTACGGTTAAATGTTGGGGGGGGACTTGAGTCCTCTGCAAACACAACTCGATCATTATGGCTGACGAGACAGGAAAGGTTCGTTCTTTGGCATCTGTTGCTGGCATTGTGGCAGCGGCAACCCTCATTAGTAAAATTTTTGGTTTAGTGCGTCAACAGGCCATCGCCGCCGCCTTTGGGGTGGGTGTGGCCGTGGATGCTTACAACTACGCCTATGTCATTCCCGGCTTCCTCCTCGTCCTCCTCGGGGGCATCAATGGACCGTTCCACAGTGCGATCGTCAGTGTGGTGGCTAAACGAGACAAACGAGAGGCCGTTCCCCTGATTGAGACCATGACTACTCTCGTCGGGGGCATTTTACTCCTGGTCACCATTGCTCTAGTTATCTTTGCTCATCCTCTCATTGATGTAGTAGCTCCTGGGTTATCGGAAACGGCAGCGGGGGAAGAGATTCGTGAAATTGCCGTCATGCAGTTTCGCATTATGGCCCCAATGGCCCTCCTAGCTGGCTTAATTGGCATTGGCTTTGGCAGCCTCAATGCCGCTGATATGTATTGGCTACCCTCGATTAGTCCTCTTTTCTCCAGTGTTGCCCTCCTGGGAGGATTGGGGATTTTAGCACTCTCCCTCGGAGAACAAATCATTGAGCCCCAATATGCCATGTTGGGAGGTTTGGTCTTAGCCTGGGGGACCCTCTTAGGTGCCTTGTTGCAATGGTTGGTGCAGGTGGTGGTGCAATGGCGAGAGGGACTAGGCACGCTACGCTTACGCTTTGATTTTTGGCGACCTGGAGTGCGAGAGATTCTCAATGTCATGGGCCCCGCCACCTTCTCCTCGGGCATGATGCAGATTAACGTCTACACCGACCTCTGGTTTGCCTCGTTTATTCCCCAGACTGCCTCAGCGTTAGCCTATGCCGGATTGTTGGTGCAAACGCCCCTGGGCATCATCTCCAACACACTCTTAGTGCCCCTATTGCCTATTTTTTCCCGCCTGGCGGCTCCTGAGCATTGGGACGAGCTTAAACAGCGGATTCGTCAAGGTCTGATTCTGACCGGCTTAACCATGTTGCCTTTAGGAGCCTTAATGGTAGCCCTGGCGACCCCCATTGTACGGGTCGTCTATGAACGCTATGCCTTTGACCGTGAGGCTTCAGAGTTTGTGGCAGCGATTCTCATGGCCTATGGCTTGGGTATGTTTGTCTATCTGGGACGGGATGTCATTGTGCGGGTGTTTTATGCCCTTGGGGATGGGCAAACCCCATTCCGGGTCAGTATCGCTAATATTTTCCTTAATGTACTTTTAGATTATTTCTTTATCCAGTGGTTTGGTGCCCCGGGGTTGGTTCTGGCGACCATGGGGGTGAATGTGGTGTCTATGGTGGCGTTACTCTGGCTGCTCAGCGGCAAGATTGGTGGCCTGCCTTGGTTAGAATGGGCGACCCCCATTGCCTCTCTGACGGTTTTGAGTTTTGGGACAGGCATGGCCGGTTGGGGCCTTTATGACGGTCTACAACGGCTTATGGGAGATGGTGGGTTTCTGCTGAGTCTGTTCCAGTTGACGGTTGCTGGTGGTGGAGGCTTAGCTGTGTTCGCCCTTGTGGTGACCCGCATGGGGCTCTCGGAGGTGGATTTGTTTGTTGACCGCTTGCGGGCGAAGTTTGGAAAGGCAAGGTAATAAGAGGCAATAGGCAATAGGCAATAGGCAAGGGGAAACCACGGAGTCACGGAGGACACGAAGGGGGAAGGGGAGGGGCGAGGGGAATTGTTAAGGGCTGTTACGGTTTTGGCTGGTTGTGGCTCGGTCTCGTATTTTGTGTTAACATCTGAACAATTGCTCAGATGTTGTAAATAAAAGGACTTCTGATTATGACGACCGTGACTCAAATGAAATGTGCTTGCGATTCCTGCCTCTGTATTGTGAGCTTGGAAAGTGCTGTGATGAAAGATGAGAAACCCTATTGCAGTCAGGCTTGTGCCGATGGTCATCCTGATGGAGCTGGCTGTGGACATAAAGGCTGTACTTGCCACAGCTAGGGGGATTTGGATTATTTCGGTCTCTCGATGAGCAACCGGATTTATACCCAATGCACAACAAAAGGGGGGCGATCGCGATCGCTCCCCCTTCTTTCGCTTTTCCAGGTCTTAGACTGGATGAGCGGGGAAATTTTGCAATTTTATCTTGACAAAACGACTATTCAATGGTAATGGATTGGGGTCCATTGCCATTAGGGCGATCGCCCTCTGAGCCGGATGGGGAGGACGGTGACTCAGTGGTCTGGCCAACCCAGCTTTTCAGTGGCTCCTCGGACAAATCGAGGCGGAGGACTCCAGACACAAAGCCACCGAAAAATGCGATCGGCTCAGCAGTCAACTCTTTGAAGATCGGTTGAAGTTCGTCGAAGAACATAGGCGTGCAGTTTCGGCGCGTAGGGGACAGAGAGTGAGATTGTTGAAATCCTAGCGTGAATTGTCCCCAGAGAGCTATGGGGGAAAACCGTCTCTCGAATCTCCGCCCCAATTCTTGCTATTCTTAGGGGAAGCAAGGCGCAGCCGCTCCTGCCCTGTAGTCACTGTTCGTTCTGCTAACCCCAAGATTTCATGTTTGACGCATTTGCTGAACGCTTAGAAGAAGCCTGGAAAAAGCTCCGAGGACAAGACAAGATCTCGGAGGCTAATATTCAAGATGCCCTAAAAGAGGTTCGTCGCGCTCTCCTGACGGCCGATGTGAACCTGCAAGTGGTCAAACAGTTCATCGCGGATGTCGAAGAGAAGGCGATGGGGGCGGAGGTGATTGCTGGGGTTCGCCCGGATCAACAATTCATCAAAATTGTCAATGATGAGTTAGTGGCCATTATGGGGGAGAGCAATGTCCCTCTGGCTCATGCAGATCAGCCCCCGACGGTGGTTCTGATGGCGGGTTTGCAGGGAACGGGTAAAACGACGGCTTCGGCTAAGTTAGCCCTGCATCTACGTAAACTCAATCGCTCTAGCCTATTGGTGGCAACGGATATCTATCGGCCGGCGGCGATCGATCAGCTCAAAACCCTGGGTGAACAAATCGATGTCCCGGTGTTTGAGATGGGGACTGATGCTGATCCGGTGGAGATTGCCCGTCAAGGGGTTGAGAGGGCCAAAGCAGAGGGGATTGACACGGTGATTGTCGATACCGCCGGCCGTCTGCAAATCGATACTGACATGATGGCCGAGTTGGCCCGCATTAAGGAGACGATTCAACCTCACGATACCCTGTTGGTGGTGGATGCCATGACGGGGCAGGAAGCGGCAACTCTAACCCGTACCTTTGATGAAGAAATTGGCATCAGCGGCGCGATTCTCACTAAGTTAGATGGGGACAGTCGGGGCGGGGCGGCCCTCTCGGTACGGCGTATCTCTGGGGCCCCGATTAAGTTTGTGGGGATGGGGGAAAAGGTGGAGGCCCTACAGCCGTTTTACCCCGATCGCATGGCCTCCCGTATTTTGGGCATGGGCGATGTGCTGTCCTTGGTGGAGAAGGCTGCTGAACAGGTGGATTTGGCAGATGCTGAGAAGATGCAGGAGAAAATCCTCTCGGCTCAGTTTGACTTTAATGATTTTCTCAAACAAACCCGCTTGATGAAGAGTATGGGGTCTTTGGGGGGAATTATGAAGTTAATCCCGGGGATGGGGAAACAAATTTCTGATGAGGATTTACAGAAGGGGGAAACTCAACTGAAACGCTCTGAGGCCATGATTGGCTCGATGACGGTTGAGGAACGCACGAACCCCGATGTGTTGTCGAGTTCTCCAAGTCGCCGCCGTCGGGTAGCGAAGGGGTCTGGGTTTGAGGAGTCGGATGTGACGAAGTTGGTGAGTGATTTCAAGAAGATGCGATCGCTCATGCAGCAAATGGGCCAGGGTAATCTTCCGGGAATGGGAGGTGGCGGGATGCCGGGTATGAACCCCTTTGAGGGGATGTTTGGCGGCGGCGGGGGCCCCCGTCCAGGCTTTCGGGGCCCAGGTGGCGGTAAGTCGAAGAAGAAGAAACAGAAGAAGAAAAAAGGTTTTGGGGATTTGTAGGGGGAACAGGGAACAGGAAAGACGTAGGGGCGTATTGCTGATAACTAGGGATGGATTGCGATGAAAGCTGTTGTGATGACGGGTGCTGGTGCGCCGGATGTGTTAGAACTGCGGGATTTGCCGGTTCCACGGATTGAACGGCCGACTCAGGTTTTGGTGCGCTTGAAGGCGGCTGGGGTCAATCCGATTGATACGAAGGTGCGACAACGGGGAACGTTTATCTCTAATGGTTCTCCGGATATCTTGGGTTGTGATGGCGCGGGGATTGTTGAGGCCGTTGGCTCTCATGTCTCGGCGTTTGGCCCGGGGGATGCAGTCTATTTTTGTTTCGGGGGCTTGGGGGGATCTCAGGGGAATTATGCGGAATATGCAGTCCTCGAACAGCATTGTCTGACCCCTAAGCCGCAATCTCTCAGTTTTGAAGAAGCGGCAGCGGCTCCTCTGGTGCTGATTACGGCTTGGGAGGCTCTCTATGACCGCGCTCGTCTCTGTGCTGGACAACGGGTCCTGATTCAAGCGGGGGCCGGCGGTGTGGGCCATGTGGCAGTTCAGTTGGCCAAGGGTCAGGGCGCTGCGGTGGTCACAACGGTTTCTGATACACAGAAGGCGGATTTTGTCAAGAAGTTGGGGGCGGATTTAGCGATTCTCTATCCTGAGGAAGATGTTGTCGAGGCGGTGTTGGCGTGGACGGAGGGGGATGGCGTTGATGTGGCGTTTGATACCGTCGGTGGTGAGACGTTTTATCAGACCTGTGAGGCGGTGAAAGTCTATGGAGATGTGGTGACCTTGCTCCAGCCGAGTGAGTTGGGGAATTTGAAGGGGGCCCGGCAACGGAATCTACGGATTGGTTTGGAGTTGATGTTAACGCCGATGTTGCTCAATTTGCAGGAGGAACAGGCGGAACAGGCGAAAATTTTGCGCGAATGTGGACGTTTGTTTGATGGGGGGTCTCTCCGGGTTGAGGTGAATCAGGTGTTTCCTTTGGCGGAGGCGGCTGAGGCTCATCGTCAACTGGAGGCGGGATCGATGGTGGGAAAACTGGTCTTAGGGATGGATTAGGGCCAGGGGGCGATCGCCCTCCCGTGCTATCGTAGGGAGAGCCATGGATTGCAACCCTTGTCGGTTTGTACGTCCTTATTTCTACGCAAGCATTAATGAAGGAAACATCTCATAGCACGATTGTGTCTGTTAGCGATGAACAGGGGCGATCGCTCCCTTGTTATGTTGAACATCAATTTGAGATGAATGGTGTTGAGTACGCGGTCTTACTCCCCGTCAATATTCCCGTGGATCTGGTCACCTGGTCGGCGGATGATGACAGTGAGGATGAGGAGGCGGATCTCGCCACTGAGGAAGAGATTGATCAGGTCTTTGAAACCGCGAAGGCGGTTCTGGCGGAACAAGATTTATTGCTTCAGCGAACGGCCCTGACATTGACAGTGGTGGGTGAGATTCCTGAGTTGGATGAGGCGATTGAGGCGCTCAATCGCACGGAGTCCGATGATGATGAGGAGGAACTACTCTGCTTGGCGAACTTCTATGAGGGAGAGCAGGAGTATGGCCTCTATGTTCCCATTGATCCGATGCTGGTGTTGGCTCGTATTAATGCTGACGCGAAGCCGGAGTTACTGACAGATGCGGAGTTGGATGAGTTGGAGCCGCTCCTTCCGTCGATTGAAAGTTTGATTGCTGAACAACTGTTTAATGGTTTTGAGTAGGATCTGTTGAGTTCATGAGGGGACGTTTGTGAGACGACTAGCGAAAGCCGCGTTTTACTTGGCTATTCCGGGGGCGATCGCCCTCGGAGTCTGGCAAGGATGGTCTTGGTGGAGTTGGGCCACGGCCCCCGTTGCGGAAACGGCGATGGAGGACCGATCGGAGGATGAATTGGCCCCGATTCAACTGGAAATTCCCCAGGGAACTCCGGCGGCGCAAATTGGCCGCGATCTTGAAGCCGTTGGCTTGATTCAGTCGGCCAATGCTTGGGAGTTATGGGCCCGCTGGCTGCGTTGGCGACAGCCGGAAGGCTCATTTCAGGCGGGAGTATACCGGTTTTCGCCCCAGGAATCCATGTTAGAGATTGGGGCACAGATTTGGGATGGGGAGGTGGCGAACCAAAGTTTCACAATCCCGGAGGGGTGGTCACGTCTGGAGATGGCCAACTATTTTGAGCGGCGGGAGTTTTTCTCGGCCGAGGCCTTTCTCGAAGCCACCCAGGAAATTCCCCGCGATCGCTTCCCTTGGCTCCCAGAAGATATTCCTCATTTGGAGGGCTACCTCTTTCCCGATACCTATCAGGTGGGGGAAGGAACGATTACCCCCGATGGGATTATTGCCCAGATGTTAGGTCAGTTTGAACGGGTAGCGTTGCCGGAATATGAGGAGACTCAGCCCCCTGAACCGATGACATTACACGAATGGGTGACATTAGGCTCTATTGTGGAAAAAGAAGCTGTAGTCCCTGAGGAGCGAGGCACTATCGCGGGTGTTTTTTGGCAGCGACTGCGGACGGGAATGAATTTAGGGGCAGATCCAACGGTAGAATATGCTCTGGGGATTCGCCAGACGGTGGATACTCCTTTGACGTTGGCTCAGGTGGCGGTGGATTCTCCTTACAACACCTATCGTAATCCGGGATTGCCCCCGACGGCGATCGCCAGTCCGGGCTTGGCAAGTTTGCAAGCGACGTTAGCTCCCGAGGAAACTCCCTATCTCTATTTTGTGGCCCGCTATGATGGAACGCACTTTTTTAGTCGCACCTTAGCTGAACATGAGGCGGCGATCGCTCGGGTTGAACGGGAACTGGCCCAATAAGCCCAATCAGAGCAATTGCGGTTTTCATCCTGGCTCTGTTTTAACGTGTTATTTCACCTTTTACTATGTCTTGGGGCAAACTCTTACAACCTGATTTGGTTCTGGGCGGCACAGTGATGGATATTACGCCAGAACTGTTGGTTGAGCATAATTTGAAGGGACTCGTCTTTGATGTTGATGAGACTCTAGTCCCCATTGGACAAATGGAGGCCTCTGAGGAACTGCGTCAGCGGATCGTTGAGTTACGGCAGGTGGCCACCCTCTGGCTGGTGAGCAACAATGTCAATGAAACGCGCATTGGCAATATTGCTAAGTCTCTGGAGTTGCCCTATATCTTTTTTGCGGCTAAACCCTTCCGCCGGAAACTCTGGCGAGCCGTGTCGGCGATGGATTTACCGGTGGCTCAGGTGGCCATGGTGGGCGATCGCCTGTTTACGGATGTTCTGGCGGGAAACCGCATGGGCATGTTTACTGTGTTGGTTGAGCCGATGGTAGACCCGGGTGAAGCGGTCCGTCGCTCTCCAGTCCGTTCGGTGGAAGTTTGGCTATCTCAAGTCCTCGGGGCCTCCCTCACCGCTAATCGTTAAGGACTATATCACGCCTGTTACAAAACAAAATCTGAGTTCACGGGGTGTTAAATTGCGAAATATAAAAAAATAATTACGTTTGTCAGGGCTTCTGAAAATTTCTGTCATCATGACAAAAGGTTGAAAGGAGTCCACCTTTATAAAGACTCCAAACTTGAAGGGGATCCCAATCATAAAGATCCCATTCTTCAAAGGGGTCAGTCTTTTATAAAGACCCCGAATATAGCTTAAAAACGCTTTAAAAAAAAGCAGAATGGGGGGCAGGTCTTAAGCTTGTCCCCCATTCTGCGTCATTTCCGAACCCCTATAGCCATCCAAGATTGCCTCTTGCAATCCCCTCCTGGAAGGGGCAAGGGTGGGTTATGCCTCTTGCCGATACCCAAAAACCCCAGTCCGGCGAGCAAACGCCAAGACTAGGGTTTTTGCTGTCAGATACTCAAACATCTCTTGAGAGGAACCTGGGGAGAACTCAAGGGATGTTGAATGTCCAAATTAGCTGTGGCGGCGACGGCGTAGGGCAGCGAGTCCACCGGCCATAGCCGTTAAGCCCAAGATGGCAGACGGCTCAGGAACGTCACGAGAGCCAACCCGCTCAGCTTGTGCCCAGAAAACCATGTCTTGGAAGTCGCGGTCATTGCGGTTACCGCGATCGTCAATTCCTAAAGCGAGTAGACCGGCTAGGGGGTTCCCACTGGTGTACCCCTCAGGATTGTAGAAGGCGTACTCATCGTTAGGCTCTAAGAACATATTGGACATCCCATCCGTGTCACCGGAATAAACCGCTGTTCCATGGGAGCCAAAGAGGAATTGTTGGGTTTCTTGTCCGTTGGAATTTCTTCTGAGATTATTGTCACGGAAAGAATTGAGACGGTCGGTTGAGAAGACCGTGTTAATGAACTCCCCAGCTACGTTGTCACTACCCGTCCGAAACCAGCTGGTTAGCCCTAGGGCATATTCCACATTGGCCTTGAACACGAAAGAGGCGGTGCAGTTAGCAATGGCACTGCCTTCCTGACCGCAGGTTCCAATCCAATCGTTGTTGCTACTGACGTGACCCTGATCGGCGGCCCACTGTTCAGTAAACAAGCTTTGAACTTGGGTAGTGGTGCTGCCATTGACTTCGTAAAGTGCCAGGCTGGAGACATAGGCTCCAAAGGTGTTACCGAAGGTGAAGGTAACTTTGGTGTCTTCCGTGAAGAGCAGGCCGCCTGTACCGAACATTTCTCCGGGGTTCAGACTGGCTGCTGTCGCCGGGGCGGCGAGAACACCCAGCGCCAGTGAGGCACTAAGTAGGGGGGCGGTGTAAGAAATTGCAGTTCGCAGTTGCATGAGAGAGTCCTCCAGGTTGGTACTTTAAATACTAGGGATGTTTGGGTCGTTACAGGGCGATCGAAACCGATGGTTTGCTGTGCTTTCGATCACTTTTTCAGTCGGAACGCCGGGATTCTTAAAAGACAGACTTCCAATAGATTCAGTTCCCTTATTAAAGGTCGGAGCTAACCGGAAAACTGAGGGGATCTCCTGCAACCTTGAACACAGCAACAAGGTTGTTTGGGAAGGTTTCGGAGACCAGAAAACCCTTATATAGCTGGAAAAGCCACATTCCCACCTATTATAGTAGCGAGGGTAAATCTTAGATCCGTAAGGATTCGATAAACTTTGTGTGAAGCTTGTGTAAAATCTGTATTCAGCACCTAGTAAATACGGTTTAATTGGACAACTTCTGTCTATAATTCCGTGTAAACACGTAAAAAGCAAAAAAACAATTTCAACCTACATCTAAAAAAAGTGATTGATCAGCCAACTCAATAAAACCTCAGTAAATGTACTTAAATTTACTGAGGTTCACTGAGAGGACGACTCTGGCTCCCTGCTGCACAGATGGAGCAGGTTAGGGGGGAATAGATCTAGGAACGAGGCTTAAAGGTTTTCGATCGCCTCGATGGCCGCTTCTAGGGCGATCGCCACCTGAGTCCAATGGGTGCCCCCCTGACAGAAAACTACGTAAGGCTCACGTAAGGGACCATCAGCGGAAAACTCTGAAGTGCTGCCATCAATAAAAGTTCCCCCAGCCATCACTAGGGGAGTCTCATAGCCGGGCATCTGGGCCGGAACCGGGTCAAGATAAGCATCAATGGGGGAATGGCGCTGAATGGCGCGACAGAAGGCGATGAGTTTTTCAGGATGTCCTAGGGCGATCGCCTGGATAATATCGCGGCGAGGCTCATGGGGTAAGGGATTCACAGAATATCCCAACTCATGAAAGGCTTGTGACAGTAAATAGGTTCCCTTAAGGGCCTCCCCCACCATCTGGGGAGCCAGATAGAATCCTTGATAGAGGAGACGGTTCTGCTCAAAGGTGGCCCCCCCGGCACCGCCAATTCCCGGGGCCGTCAGACGACAGGCCGCCTGTTCCACCAAATCGGCCCGTCCGGCCACATAACCTCCCGCTGTCACTAGAGTTCCGCCAGGATTTTTAATCAGGGATCCGGCCATCAAGTCAGCGCCGACAGCTATGGGTTCACGGGTTTCGACAAACTCGCCATAGCAGTTATCCACAAAACAAACTGTTTGGGGGTTCTGACCTTTAACAAGCTCAACGATTTTTCCGATATCATCAAGAGACAGACTGTTACGCCAGGCATAGCCACAAGAGCGTTGAATTAACACCAAACGAGTGTGCGGCTTCACCGCCGTCGCCAATCCGTTCCAGTCTATGGTTCCATCATCAGTCAGAGGTAAAACCCGATACTTAACTCCCAACTCCGCCAGAGATCCTTGACCAGAACCTCGCACCCCAATCACTTCCTCAAGTGTGTCGTAGGGGGAGCCCGCCACCGCTAGCATCTCGTCTCCAGGTCGCAACACACCATACAAGGCACAAGCGATGGCATGAGTTCCGGAGACCATCTGCACTCTCACTAGAGCCGCTTGCGCTCCCATGACCTCAGCAAAGACCTGGTCAAAGGTATCCCGCCCCAGGTCATCGTGGCCGTATCCCGATACACTAGCAAAGTGTCGCACACCCACCCGATGATTTTGGTAAGCTTTCAAGACCCGTCGCAGATTGTCCTGGACTCTATTATCGATGGCGGTAAAGCGATCGTCGAGCGATCGCCGTAGCTTTGTTAAGTTAATCTTAAGATTCATGAACTTGGAAGCAGGTTAGAGTAAATGGGATACAGAGAAATGTCGTTTAGCTCTTTGTACCGATATTTTGATACAATCCAACAGGTCGTCCTGAAAAAGGAACAAACATTACGAGGTTAATGCATGACAGTTGCGACACCCCAAAAACTTTCACTGAATTGGTTTGCGGTTATCTGGATCGCCACCATTCACTTGTTGGCGTGCTTAGCGTTTTTGCCAAGTACCTTTACCTGGGCCGGTGTTGGCGTTGCCCTGTTCTTACACTGGGTTACCGGAGCCTTGGGCGTCACGATGGGATGGCATCGCCTAATCAGTCACCGCAGTTTTGAAGTCCCTAAATGGTTGGAGTACTTCCTGATGTTCTGCGGCACTCTATCCTGTCAAGCGGGCCCTGTGGACTGGGTTGGTATGCACCGCATTCATCATAAATACTCTGATACCCCTGCTGACCCCCATGACTCCAATAAAGGATTTTGGTGGAGTCACGTTGGCTGGATGTTTTTTGAGATTCCGGCTAAAGAAGAAGCCTCTAAGATGGTCAAAGATATTGGAGACGATCCGGTCTACAAATTTTGCCAAAACTTCTTTATTCCCATTCAATTTGTCTTGGGATTTATTCTCTATTTCTTAGGGGATTATTTTGTCGGAAACGGAATCTCTTTTGTCGTCTGGGGCGTTTTTGTCCGCATGGCGGTTATGTTCCACTGCACCTGGTTTGTCAACAGTGCCACCCACAAATTTGGCTATCGCACCTATGAATCCGGTGACGATTCCCGTAACTGCTGGTGGGTGGCTCTGGTCACCTACGGTGAAGGCTGGCACAATAACCATCATGCTTTCCAATACTCGGCCCGTCATGGTCTCAAATGGTGGGAAATAGATGTCACTTGGATGATGATCAGTGCCTTAAAGGCTGTTGGCTTAGCCAAAAAAGTCAAAATGCCTCCCAAGAATGCCAAGCCAATCTCAGGTTGACCCCTCGGGTCGTCTGTAATCATTTTTAGGCTGAAGAACCCGGCTTTCTGAAGAAACCGGGTTTTTTCCAGTTTAACTCTTGGTCAGGCTTAACCCACCTCAATCTAGTCTTGATAAACTCTCACCAAGGGGTTGCGGAGTGCTGGTTTTTAGGTTAGTATTAAGGGATACGAGGGCATGTAGCTCAGTCGGATAGAGCATCAGATTCCGGTTCTGAGGGTCGGGGGTTCGAATCCCTCCATGCTCGTCTATCATGAAGCCGTTAGGACGTTTGAGTTTTAACGGCTTTTTGCTATTTTCCGGTAAGGATTGTTAGCCTGGAGGGAAGTTGCTCAGCAAAGGAAATGTCTCCTTTATGGTTAAACAACTTCTTTTCGGACTTATCTCAGGTTCCGTCCTCTCCCTGGCCCTACCGGGCCTAGCGGTTCCGTCTCTTGGAGAGAGCGCCCTCTCGTCGAACCGTGACCGTCCTGGGGTAAACGCAATCCTAGCTCAAGGGGTTGAACCGGGCCCAGGGGATGGCCATGGACCCGATGAGGATGAGGTCTTGATTGAAGCGGGACCCCTACAGGGGAGTTGGCGGGCCGCTCAGGTTGAACAGGACCGACCTCTGGCTTATTTCACCATTTTTCACGACGAAGGGGCTTCTGAAGCCGATGGCTCTTTTCTCATGGGATTAGCGATGGGAGATGGCCTCGATGGTGAGTCGGGTCAGATTCAGTCTGTGCGATTGGAGGGCGATCGCCTCGAAATCACCTGGAACCCCACCAGTGACTCCCAGGAACGCTACTATCTCACTCTAGAGCCAGAGCATGAAGACCTCTACCGTGGCACCTTTGAGGCTGAACGGAACCCTGCCAGCTTTGAGGTCACCCTGGAACGGCAAGTTTTTGATGATTAACGAAAACGGGTTAACGCGACCCGATAGCGTTGTTTCTTGGTGATGGAGACCTCTCCCACTTCTAAACGTCCTTTGCCCCGAATGGCAATTAAATCACCGGAACTGACGTTATAACTCGGTTGGGTGATGTCCTTCCAGTTCACCCGGACATCCCCACCACTAATCAAACCCGCCATTTTGCTGCGAGACATCCCAAAACCGGCCGAGGCGATCGCATCTAACCGTAACGAGGCTTCCACGGTGGTCATTTGCTTGGTTTTGGGAGCTTGCACTCGTAATTCGTCTAAGGCAATGGCCCGAGTTTTCACAGGAACCGATCGCACCTGAGTCAGGTTCAACTCCAAAAACTCCACCAACTCCGGCACAACTAGCACCTGGGCCCCCCGTTCTCCCAAAACCAGGATATCCCCAGTTTTCTCCCGCACCAGTCCCGTTCCCAACATCGACCCCAAAAAGTCACGGTGGCTGGCGGTATCAAAGAGAAAATTCCCCGCCACTTCCAGAGCCGCCACCTGCACCTGCTCGACATCCAGGGGCAAATCCGAGCGGGCGATCGCCAACCGTTGCCGTTCCGCCTGAGGATAGCCCCCCCAGGCAACAATTTGAACTTCCGTTAGCGTCTCAAACAGTCTCTGAGCCTCGAATAACTCCGGGGGAGACAAAAAATCCGTTTGAGTGATTTCCCAGGTTTTCAGCGCTTCCTCAGCTCGGTCAAGGATTTTAGCCAGGGCCTCGCGGTTCTCAACAGATTTGAGAAGTTCATCTCTAGGCAGCATGGGGATCAGAAATAATGGACAATGAGGGACATTCGAGTTAGGCGCGACCTTGGAGAGTTTGCAGACTCAGGGGGCGGGCCCGACGCACGATGGGAAGGATATCCGCCAGTTGGAAGCGAGACCCCTCGATGACTAGAAGATACTCTCCCCCAGCTAGGCGATCGCGATAGGTGCGGGAATCCCCGAAACGGAGGACAGCTCCCAAGCCACCGCTGGCCAGCACCCCCCCCAGAGCGCCACTACCGGCCCCTAAAATGCCACCAATCACCTGATTTCCCGTCACCCCCGCCCAGGGAAAGGTCTGTAAGCCGGTAATCGCGTTAAAGGTTACCCCTCCGAAAAAGCCAAAGGGAATCAGCCAGGTCATCATGCGAAAAGCCCGCTGTTTGGCGTTTTCATTGGGATCCTCCAGGTCGAAATCCTTGGCAGTTTGATAACCCGTGCCAAAAATTCGTAAATTCTCCTGGGGAAAGCCGGCTTTTTCTAAATCCGTGTAGATGGTTTCCGCCTGAATGCGATCGCCCACTGCGGCCACTAAATACTCCATTAGGGCTAACTCTCTCTCCGTCTAGCTATGAGGTCTCCCTATTAGAGTAACAGGTTGCCTGAGGGCGATCGCCATAACCTTACCAAGACCTATTCCCAGCAACAAAGCGGTTGCAGCAGAGTTCCCCGAGAGAACCCTAGTGCAACCGCTTGTTGAAGACTCCAGGTGGAGAGTTCCACCCGAGTCATCCCACCAATGGCTGAACCCTAGTAGGTTTCAACGTGCCAGCGGTGAGCTTTCTTGAGTTGTTTCTGGTAATCTGACCAATCAACCCCCTGTTTGGACGCCGCCGAGGACATTCCCTCATCGATTCCGCCTTCCATCCCTTTCAAACCACAAATGTAGGTGTGGGTGTTCGGTTGTTGGACCAGTTCCCAGACGCGATCGGCATTCTCCTGAATCCGATGCTGTAGATACATTTTGCCGCCGTCAGCATTCGTCTGCTCCCGGCTGATGGCGTAGGTTAACTCAAACTGATCGGGATACTCAGCCTGCATTTTCTCCAGATCATCTTTATAGAGGATGTTGGCCGTGTAGGGGATGCCGAAGATCAGCCAAGCTTTGCCTTTGAACTTGTAATCCTCGTGTTTCTCCTCAAACATCCGTTGTAAGAAGGCCCGGAAGGGAGCAATCCCGGTTCCGGTGGCCATCATGATGACGTTGGCATGTTCATCATCGGGCAGCAGCATCTCTTTACCCACGGGGCCAGTGATACTGACATCATCCCCTTCTTTCAAGTCACAGAGGAACTTAGAACAGACCCCATAGACGGTTTCCCCGGTTTCGGGATGCTGATACTCCAACTCCCGAACACATAGAGACACGGTCTTGTCATCGCCATCATCGCCGTGACGAGTCGAGGCGATAGAATACAGACGCAACTTGTGGGGTTTGCCCTTGTCGTCTTCTCCAGGAGGGATGATGCCGATGCTTTGACCTTCAAGGTATTCGAGGTCTCCAGCGGAGATGTCAAATTTAAGATGTTGTACTCGTCCCGAACCCCCTTCGCGGACCAGTCCCTCGTTGCTTAGACACTTTCCGACGAATGGGTTTTTCGGGCGGTAGATGTTGACGGGAACTTTCTTTTTTTCGGAGGCTTTAGCCGAGGTTTTCCCTTTGGCTTCTCCCTTGGTTTCCGGTTTGGCTTGAGTCATAGATTTGCTCGCTTCTGCGGGTTTGGACTCCTGGGCTTGAGACCCATTGGCAGAGGCAGCTTGGTTATTCCAGTCTTCACCGGTGAGCGGGCGGATGTTGACGATTTTGCCCCCGAGACGAGTGATGCGCTGCATCTCCTCGTTCATGCGGTTGTAGGGGACAGTCATCGTCTGAGTCCCACTGCGGCGAATCGGGGCATCTTGGCCATTGCCATCTTGTCCTAAGCCTTCGACTTCATAGACAAAGAGGCGATTTCCAGCAACGGTGTTATTCCCGCCCGAGGCGTTTGGATTGTACATGAGTGACGTATTTATCAGAACCCTAGTTAACAAGTTGCCGTTCTCACCGTCCTCGCTGATCTGGCTCCGCCGTGGACCGGCCAGCCTCCGTCAGAGAGTCAATTTGGTGACAACAGCTACAATCCTCTATTCTAAAGGGTTTCGATGGAATAACCAAACTCACCTCTGGAATAGACTTTAGCTAATCTCTCGGGAGCGAACTGTGATTCTGGTATCATTTTGCTAGGTTTTTGAAATTTTCATGATAAGAAACGGCAACTCATGCCCCAGTTTGAGGGGGCTGACGCGGTTTAAGCTGGGCAGGGAAGAGGATGGATGTGAGTTTGAGTTGGTGGACAAGCAGTCATTGGGTCATGTTAGGGCTGTTGTTGGGGTTTGCCATTGCCCATAGTGGTTTGGCGGCCCTGCGTCCCTGGGGGGAGGCTAAAATCGGTGCCCGTCTCTACCGGGTTCTATTTGCGCTGGTGAGTTTGCCCTCGGCGGTGGTTCTGATTACCTACTTTTTTGTCCACCGCTATGATGGGGCCCAACTTTGGATGGTTCAAGGGGTTGAAGGCGTTAAACCTCTCGTCTGGGGGCTATCCTTTGTCTCGTTTTTGTTTTTGTACCCGGCTACCTTTAACTTGGTGGAAGTGGCGGCGATCGCCAAACCCCAAGTTCATCTCTACGAAACGGGGATCATTCGCATCAGTCGTCACCCCCAGATGGTGGGTCAAGTGATTTGGTGTATTGCCCATACCCTCTGGATTGGCACCAGTTTTGCCCTGGTCACGTCCTTGGGGTTGATTGGCCATCATCTGTTCGCGGTTTGGCATGGCGATCGCCGTCTGGCCTCTCGCTATGGAGAATCTTTTGAAACCTTGAGATCCCGCACCTCCGTGATCCCCTTTTTGGCCATTGCCCAGGGGGAGCAACGCCTCGTCTGGCGGGAGTTTCTTCGCCCAGCTTACCTTGGGGTAGTGGTCTTCGTTTTAGGATTTTGGTGGGCCCATCCTTGGCTAATGCGTGTCACAGGGAACATACCCTGGTAGCATGATCCCAGAGCCATATAAAGAAGTTAATAAATCTCAATTATGTCGTTGTCCGTTAGCGAGCAGCGTTTCAAGGAAGAAGTTTTACAATCTGAGATTCCCGTCTTAGTAAACTTCTGGGCACCTTGGTGCGGCGTGTGTCACCTCATTCACCCCCAGTTGACACAGTTTCGCCGTGAGTATGGTGATCTCATCAAAATTGTCGATGTCAACGCCGATGAGAGTTTACGCCTGGCCAGTACCTATCGTTTAGCGACCCTGCCCACCCTCCTGTTGTTTGACGGCGATCGCATCGTCGAGCGCCTTGAGGGCTTCCAAGGCCGTGAAAGTCTGCGATCCCAACTGCTACAGATGGTTGAACACTACGCTGGGGATCGCTCCATGGCCTTGCCCTCTTAAGGCATCTCGGCCACGGTCTTCGGCTCCCTATAACCTCAGTAATCCTCGTCGAGATGACCCACTTGGGCCTCTCGATGAGTTTCGCGCGTCTACATCTGGTGGTCTTCATCCCCTCACCTGCCTGGGGTCCGCCGCAGCCGCCGAACCCCGCCTCTGAAGGGGCGATCGCTCCCTAAGACGCCCCCACTCCCCAGCAAAAATTCCACAAAAAATTCAATAACCCCCCAGAGTTTGACCTTTTCTTTCAAGGCCTGTGTCACAATAGGAGCGTCATTTTGTCCAAATGTGAAGAAATATAAACTCATACAGTTGCAATGGAACCCCTATATCAGTACGCCTGGCTTATTCCAGTGCTGCCCCTCATCGGTGCAGCCTTGGTTGGCTCAGGCCTAATTTCCTATAACCAAGCCACCAACCGGCTACGACAGGGCAACGCCGTTGTCATCATCTCCCTACTCGGCGCGGCCATGGTCATGTCCTTGAGTCTCCTCTGGAGTCAACTCCAAGGTCATGCCCCAGTCACCCAAACTTTAGAATGGGCAGCCGCTGGGGATTTCCACCTCAGTATGGGGGTTATCATTGACCCCCTAACCAGCGTCATGTTGGTCATCGTTACCACTGTGGCCCTATTGGTGATGATCTACACCGATGGCTACATGGCCCATGACCCCGGTTATGTCCGCTTTTATGCCTATCTCAGCCTCTTCAGTTCCTCCATGTTGGGCCTGGTCATCAGTCCCAACCTCGTCCAGATTTATATCTTCTGGGAATTGGTGGGGATGTGTTCCTACCTGCTAATTGGCTTCTGGTACGATCGCCAAGCGGCCGCCGATGCTTGCCAAAAAGCCTTCATCACCAACCGCGTCGGTGACTTTGGCTTACTCCTGGGCATCCTGGCCCTCTATTGGGCCACCGGTAGCTTTGAGTTTGCTGAAATTGGCGAAAACCTAGAAACCCTCATCGACACAGGCGCTCTCAGTAGCGGGATGGGGGTTCTCTTCGCGGTGCTGGTCTTCCTCGGTCCCGTGGCCAAATCTGCCCAATTCCCCCTCCATGTCTGGCTTCCCGATGCCATGGAAGGACCGACCCCCATCTCGGCCCTCATCCATGCTGCCACCATGGTCGCCGCCGGGGTGTTCCTCATTGCCCGGATGTTCCCCGTCTTTGAGGCCGTTCCCGCCGTTCTCGATATCATCGCCTGGACAGGTGCCTTCACTGCCTTTCTCGGTGCCAGTATCGCCATCACGCAAAATGACATCAAAAAAGGCCTTGCCTATTCCACCATCTCCCAACTCGGTTACATGGTCATGGCCATGGGAGTGGGAGCTTACAGTGCGGGACTCTTCCACCTGATGACCCATGCCTACTTCAAAGCCATGCTCTTCCTTGGCTCTGGCTCCGTCATTCATGGCATGGAAGGAGTTGTCGGTCATAACCCCGATTTAGCTCAAGATATGCGGCTGATGGGGGGACTGCGTAAGTATATGCCCTTCACCGCTAGCACCTTCCTGGTGGGAACCCTGGCCATTTGCGGGATTCCTCCCTTCGCCGGTTTTTGGTCTAAAGATGAAATCCTCGGGGCCGCCTTCAGTGCTAATCCCGCCCTCTGGGTGATTGGTTGGCTCACTGCCGGGATTACGGCCTTCTATATGTTCCGGATGTACTTTAGTACCTTTGAAGGGGAGTTCCGGGGCAATGATGAGGAGATTCGTAAGCAACTTAGCCCAGAGGCTCATGATGACCATGGCCATGACCACAGCCATAGTCCCCATGAATCCCCCTGGACCATGACCTTACCCTTAGTGGTTCTCGCGATTCCCTCGGCCTTAATTGGTTTGGTGGGGATGCCCTTCGCCAATCGCTTTGAACGCTTCATCCATGCTCCCGGTGAGGTGGTGCCAACTCTCGCGGAAATGGCAGAAGAGTTTGAACTGAGCGAGTTTGTGGTCATGGCCGGGAGTTCCGTAGGGATTGCCCTGCTGGGGATTACCCTGGCCTCGCTGATGTACCTGCGGCAGAACATTGACCCCGGGGCGATCGCCAAAACCCTACAACCGCTCTATCAGTTCTCCCTCAACAAGTGGTATTTCGACGAACTCTATGACAAGGTGTTTGTCAAAGGCAGTCGTCGTCTGGCTCGTCAGGTGATGGAAGTGGACTATCGCATTGTCGATGGAGCCGTCAACCTCACAGGACTTGCTACCCTACTCAGTGGCGAAGGACTGAAATATTTTGAAACCGGTCGCGCTCAATTCTACGCTCTGACCATCTTCGCCGCCGTCTTAGCGACTGTTATCTTCTTCGGCGCGACCTAAGCCGATTTTATGCCTCAGCGTCAATAAAGAATGGATTTTCCTTGGCTCACAACAATTATCCTGTTTCCCATCGTTGCCGCTTTGTTCATCCCCCTGATTCCGGACAAAGACGGAAAAACGGTGCGTTGGTATGCTCTCATCGTTGGACTGATTGACTTCTGTGCGATCGTCTATACCTTTTATCGCTACTACGACCTCACGGAACCGGGAATGCAACTGGTGGAAACCTATGCCTGGATTCCCCAGCTTAATCTCAATTGGTCGGTTGGGGTGGATGGCCTGGCCATGCCCCTGGTTATCCTGACTGGGTTCATCACCACCTTAGCGATTCTGGCGGCTTGGCCCGTCACCCTGAAGCCAAAACTGTTTTATTTCCTGATGCTGGCTATGTATGGCGGTCAGATTGCCGTCTTTGCGGTTCAGGATATTCTGCTGTTCTTCTTGGTTTGGGAACTGGAGTTAATCCCGGTTTATATCATCCTGGCTATCTGGGGTGGGAAAAAACGCCAATACGCGGCGACGAAGTTTATCCTCTACACCGCTGGCGGTTCTCTGTTTATCTTGGCGGCGGCCCTCACCATGGCCTTCCATGGGGATACGGTCACCTTTGATATGCAGGCCCTAGCGGCGAAAGACTATGGCGTGGCTCTGGAAGTGTGGCTCTATGCGGCGTTCCTGATTGCTTATGGGGTGAAGTTGCCCATTTTCCCCCTACATACTTGGCTTCCCGATGCTCATGGTGAAGCGACAGCCCCAGCTCACATGTTGCTGGCAGGGATTCTCCTGAAAATGGGGGGATATGCCCTAATTCGCATGAATGCTGGGATGTTACCCGATGCTCACGCCGTGTTTGCGCCGGCCTTGGTGATTCTGGGGGTGGTGAACATTATCTATGCCGCTTTAACCTCTTTTGCCCAACGCAACCTCAAGCGTAAGATTGCCTACTCGTCTATTTCTCACATGGGGTTTGTCCTGATTGGCATTGCCTCCTATACGGATTTAGGCATGAGTGGGGCAGTCTTGCAGATGGTCTCCCACGGACTCATCGGTGCAAGTTTGTTCTTCCTAGTCGGCTGTACCTATGACCGCACCCATACCCTGATGCTTGATGAGATGGGGGGGGTAGGCCAGAAGATGAAAAAAGTCTTCGCCATGTGGACGGTCTGTGCCCTGGCCTCTCTGGCTCTACCGGGGATGAGTGGCTTTGTGGCCGAGTTGATGGTCTTTGTCGGCTTTGCCACCAGTGATGCTTATAGTCTCACCTTCCGAGTGGTGGTTGTGTGTTTGGCGGCGGTTGGGGTGATTTTGACCCCGATTTATCTGCTGTCGATGCTACGGGAACTGCTGTATGGCCCTGAGAATAAAGAGCTGGTCGAACATGAGGTGTTGGTGGATGCTGAACCTCGCGAGGTCTTTGTGATTGGTTCTTTGCTGATTCCGATTATTGGCATTGGCCTCTATCCGAAGCTGTTAACTCAGGTCTATGATGCAACGACCGTTCAACTCACGGCACGGTTACGGGAATCGGTTCCGTCTTTGATCCGTCGTGATCAGGTCGCAGCTCAACCTACAGCCATGGCTGTTCAATCAGCTCCTTCTTTGAAGGATTAGCATATACCATAATCGCTTTTTTTCTGTCAATAGATAACGGCAAAAATGGTGATTGCGACTCAGCCCTGGTTCTCCTGAACCGGGGTTTTGTTCTCAAGGAAGTTCAGGGAAAACTCAACGTAAGGATGGATTGATTTGCGGCGATGTCGTGGGAGAATCAAACGAGTGGCTTGTGTACGAATGGATTCAACCGTTGGAAGATTTTCGCTATGGATGCGATCGCCAGGTGTTGGATGAGGCCAGCCACACCCTTAAACATCTGCTCCGTTATGACTTTAAGCCGTCAACAGACCCCATTTATCCCCTCTGGGAATAAACTGTCAATAGCCTATGAGTGACTTAAAACTGACTCGTCAGCGTATTATTGCCTTTGCCCTGCCCGCTATTCCTATTTCGGCCCTGGGGTTACCATTGGTGGTCTATGTCCCTCCTTTTTACAGTGAACTGGGGTTGAGTCTATCGGTAGTGGGCAATATCTTCGCCTTGGCGCGATTCTGGGATCTGATCACTGACCCAGTTTTAGGGACCCTCAGCGATCGCTGGACAACCCAAATCGGACGGCGACGGCCCTGGATTATTCTTTCGGTTCCCCTGTTGATGGCTAGCGCCTATGCCCTTTTCCTCCCCGAACAACCGGTATCAGCCTCTTATCTGCTAACTTGGCTGATTTTGCTCTATGTGGGGTACACCATGTTGAGTATCTCCCATATGTCCTGGGGGGCAGAACTGTCAGATGATTATCACGATCGCGCCCGAGTTCAGGGCTGGCGGGAGTTCTCTCTAATTTTCGGAATGTTAGCTGTTTTGGCGATTCCAGCGGTCATGCAGCAAACGCAAAATGCGAACTCCACCACACAGGTGGGGGCCATGGGCTGGTTTGTGGTGGTGACGCTGCCGATTACTATCGTTGTCTCTGTCTGGAAAGTCCCCGAACGTCCCACTCCCCCTCAATCCACAATTGGTTTCGTCAAGTCGGCCAAAATTCTCGCCCGCAACCGCCTCTTACAACGAGTCTTAGGAGCCAATTTTTTAACGGGACTTGCCCCTGGGGTAACGGGGTCAATCTATATTTTTTTCATCAGTGATGTGATGGCCCTACCGGACTGGTCTAGTGCCATTCTGTTGATGTATTTTTTGGCGAGTCTGATTGGGGTCCCGGGTTGGATTTGGCTCAGTTGTCGCCTCGGGAAACACCAAACCTTTATGGTGGCTATGGTTTGGATGGCCCTTGTGTTACCTTTGCTGCTGTTGGTTCCCCCAGGTAGCTTGTGGCTCAATATCTTAGTCAATGCCCTTTATGGGGTCACCATGGGCGCCAGTCCCTTTCTCTTGCGCTCGATTTTAGCTGATGTGACAGATTGGGACAATCTTGAGTCCGGGAGTCAACGGACAGGACTGTATTATTCTCTACTGATGATGAGTAATAAGTTTGGCTATGCTCTGGCGGTGGGGGTGACCTATCCCCTCTTAGATTGGATTGGCTATAGTCCTGATTTACAGAACACTCCTGAAACGCTGATGGAGTTAAAACTATTGTTTATTTTTGCCCCAATCCTAGCCATCTTACCGGCGGCAGCCCTCCTCTGGCGTTTCCCCCTCAATGTTCATGCTCAACAGATGTTACGCCAGCAGTTGATTGAGCGGGATGTGTTGGGGGGAGGAGATAGGTAAGAGACAATCGGGGAGTTAGGATGAGGTGTCCTAACTCCGGTGGCGGGGGGGGGAATTAATTTAATTCAGCGAGCAGAGTCTGGATTGCCCCAACCAGAGCCTCGTTGTTGACTTGTTCGGCTAAATCAAGGGCGGTTTCTAGGCTGGCGATCGCCTCGGAGGTGCGCCCTCGTTGTCGTAGGGCCCTCCCCAAGAGATAATGGGCTTGGGGCCAATCCGGTTCTAGGGCGATCGCTTGGCGCAAGGACAAAATGGCATTGAGACCATCATTGTTGTCTAACAGAAGCTCACCAACCGTCAGGTGAATATCAGCGCGATCTCCAGATAGGCGTGACGCCTGTTGAAATAAACTGAGGGCCTGTGTCCGTTCTCCTTGACTGAGGAACAAGCGTCCCACTTCAAACAAGAGGGAACCATCCTGGGGTTCCAACTCTGCGGCTCGGTTGAAGGCATTCAACGCCCCTTCCACATCCTCCTGATTTAATCGGGCCACCCCTAGATTGACCTGAATCCGTCCTTCATTGGGGGCCAGTTCCGCCGCTTCTTCTAAGACAGCTAAGGCTTCGTCGTAGCGTTCAAGTTGCAGAAGGGTCGAGCCGATGGACTCCTGAACCTGCCAATTCTGGTTATTGAGACGAGCTGCCTGACGATACGCCTCTAGAGCCCCTTCATAGTTTCCTTGGCGGTAGCGCATCACCCCTAAGCCTAAAAAAGCATTGGTGTTGCGAGGGCTCAGAGCAATAGTCCTCTCATATTGAGCTTCAGCGGCAGCATAATCACCGGTATTAGCCAAACTATAGGCTAAAGCATAGTAAAACTCAGCCACATCAGGTTCAAGTTCCAAGGCCTGACGATAAGCGGTCACCGCCGCATCAAAGTTGTTTTGCCGTGCTTCTAGATAGCCAATCGCGGAGAAAATTCGGGCATTACTATTATCCAATTGAGCGGCCTGGCGATAGGCTCGTAGGGCCTCTGAGAGGTTGCCGGCCAGAACAAGCTCTTGTCCCTCAATCAGCAAGTCATTGATCTCGTCATTATTGTTGGCTTGCACCAGCCGTTCAGAGACTTGGGGCAAGGCTAGGGGTGCAGCAGCAACGGGGGGGACCGCCATCACCGCGATCGCCGCGAGGGAAAACAGAGGCGATAACCAATCCCGAGGCTGGCTGAAGAATCTCAGAAGCGATCTATGACGGGGAACTGTGTAATTAGACATACGTGTTAGACACCTTTCTGGTGAGAGCAAACAGAACCGGAGTTCTTTGAGTTGACCCGATGAACGTGGTCACTCAAAGAATCCCCATATCCTACCATTGACTGCTTTGAGCGATCGGATTCCGGAGGCCAGCCTGGATTGCGCCCCCGTCATCACCCTTGCTCGGGGCTATCAATGGCAGTTTGCATCTGTTGTTCAAGGCGATCGAGGAGAGTCTCGACATCCTCGCCAACCTCCTCAAAGCATTGGGGAGGTTCTAGCTGGGGTTGGTATTGAATGGCTTGAATTTGCCCTCGGCCAACCCCTAAGAGTAAGACTTCAATTTCCGGGTTATGGTTCTCGACGACCCCCATCATGACCCGCAATTGGTTATCCACATTTTCATTCAGGGTCACCAACGCCTTGCGGGGACAGATGATGAAATGGGGCGTGGGTTCCACGTCAATCCCGAGGGTGGAATCACCCTCGGGATCTTGCAGGTGCAGCCCCCACGCTAGGGCCGCGAGTTCTTGACTGTTAGCTTTGACAAACTCATCGAGTTGTTTGCGCCATTGATGACTGGCGGCATGGGCGGCGGAGATTTCAGATTCCATAATGACTGACCAAGAACGATGCGCCCATAGCTTAGCAAATGGGGGGTTCGCGGGTCGAGTCCCGTAGGCCGCGTTACATACGAGCTAACGCTGCAACTTTTTGCCGTTTACTCGGATGCAGTCCTTCGAGTTCTTCTAAAGATAGCCATCCTTCTTTAATCAGTTGGGAAAAGGCAAACAAAAACATGGAATCACGGTAATCATATTTACCGTCAATGTCATGCCGTCTAGCACTGAGATAGTCGTGAAGCCGCCAAAGTTCATCCAAGTTAGAAATTTCTTGAACGGTCTGTTGAACCTCTTCCACTAATGCAGTGACTTCCCGATGATAGGCTTTTTCAAAGGCTGCCTGAGCCAAATCTTTCTCTGTTGTTGTCCAGTCAATGTCAGTCTGTGGCATTATTTAAGTCAGAATTAAATCTAAAGATTTGCAAGAGTGTCTTGCAGTGAGCCATGAACGGGGAAGTTGGGCTACTGCTAGAGCATCAATGACGTTCCCAACCGTTACCGATGGCGTTCGAACGCAAGTACCTATTGCACTGCGCAAGCTGTCTGCATCTTGCTTTCGGGTAAGACTCGGCGTTCTCTGACGTCAGAAATGATGCTATCGGGTTGGGTTAAGTTTTGAGTGGATAAATTATATCAAACTTTTCACAAAAAATCAGAGGCCCTCCCAGCTAAGTCAAGCTGAGAGAGCCTCTGATGGTGTTAAAGCCTGCCTCTGCTGAGGCATTGCGGAGCAAGGGTCTAACGAGCCAGATTTAATAGCTCTTTGGGAGATGCTAGCAAGTCAATAGCCACAAAGAAAATCTGGTTGTCCGGGTTGAGCAGGAAGCGCCACGCCATGTTCATCCCGACAGCGGCACCAAACCAGGGGGTTTGCACCTTCCCGGTGACTTTAATCTGGGTGTAGCCATCTTCTGCGGGTTCGAGAACCCCTTGTTCCGGCATCAGTTTCAAATTCTGACAATCTTCACGCAGGAACTTGAAGACATTATCTTTACCCACAATCGGCCGCTGGAAGGGGGGTTGCAGAGCGCCATCTTCGACAAACAACTTGATGAGGTTGTCGAAGTCATTGGCATTCATGTAGTTCATATAGCTCAGCACGGTGGGGTTATCCACACCTTTGATGCTGACTGTGGTACGTTGTGACATCTCTTTGGGAGGCACAACAGGTTCTGCCACAGTTTGATAGTTATCCAATTTGCTGGTGTCGAAGCCCATGTCTACCACAGCATTGCGCAGCACGGTGATTTGCTGACCAGAATCTAGGCCGCGGATGGATTCTAAGACGGCTTTCGCGTTGGCGGAGAGTTGATAGCCCTCGGGAATTGGGGCAACGACTCCCTGTTCCATCCATTCTCCGAGTTGATACCAAAATCCCAGTTTGATGTTCGAGGACCAAACGGCATAGGTGCGGCACACTTCGGTGTCGGCGCGGTTGGCCAGATCACACATGACCTGGGACTGTTCCTGAAACGACATGGCCTTGATTTTGTTCAAGGTGTTCTCAGCAAACTGCATGTTGGCTGCACCCGGAGCCGCAATGGTAATCGATTTACCCATTTCCAGATAGGCAAACCAAATGAGAGCCAATTGGTCTTCTGCATTCAGCTGAGAGAACCGAGCAATTGTAGCGGGAACGGCATCAGCTGACAGAGTTTCTGGGAAGATGTTGCGGGCTGTTTCGATATTGAATGGCATCTGTTAACCTGAGTTTAAACAACAGTTAGGTTAGGGTAAATAACGTAACGCGGCTGAGGAAAACCGGGGGCAAATTCGGAAAAATCCCCCAGATTACCCAATTTAGACAACGTAGGAGACCTCTCAGTTTTTTCGGTTTGCTGTGAGGGAAAAACCTAGTGGTTTTGGGTAAGTCCTGCTCTTTTGTACTATATCTCAGGTTTCAGGAATGGTGCAAGGGAAAGGTTTGGTGAGCTTACCGATATTGACAAGGGTGAGTTTAGGCAGATCTGTTGAGTCCTTGGCTGCTGATTATATATCCTTGGATTGTTGCAAAACTAGCTTTGATATGCTTGCTTAGCGGTCCAATGGCGATCTGAGGATAGGTAGGCGCAGACTCCAGCGAATCCGGCTGCATCTAGCATCTGTTGAACTTCTTGGAGGGTAAAGGCGGCACAGAGGGAATCTCGAAAGAGTTGAGTTTGATGGGGATCATAGGTACTGCCGAGTTGTTGCACGAGCTGATCAACGCTGGCTAGATTGTTGGGGCGAACTAAATCTCTCAACAAGAGACCCCCTTGGGGTTTAAGGACCCGTCGCAACTCGTTTAGACAGGGGAGGGGGTCTTCAAGATGGTGGATGATACTATTGGAGATGACCAAATCGAAACTGGCATTAGCATAGGGTAGGGATTTGGCATCAGCGTAGTCTAAACGGATGCGATCGCCCAATTCGGCCTTAGCGATATGGGTGGCCCCACGTTTCAACATATTGTGAGATAAATCAATACCAGTGACCGTCCAATGGGGCCGCTGTTGACATAACAGTATGGGAATCCGGGCCGGACCCGTGCCAATGTCAAGAATGGTTGCATGGTCTGGACCGAGGGCGATCGCCTCATCAACAAACGCCTGATTGACGTCGCTGAAATCCATGGCATCATAGGCGATGGTTTCTTCCCAAGTGTCCATTACCTCGGGTTCCAGAACTCGTTTCATGGGGGGATTGGCTCAAGCAGGGAGTAGATGGGTTCGACTAGCTCCATTTGGGCTATGGCTCTGATTGTATCCTGGCTTGGAGCTACTGATGATCGTCAAAAGCTGGAAGGGGATAAGAAAATAGCGAGGCTAGGTTCAAGGCTCTGTCAGTGGTACTCAGCAGACCACATCCCTAATCGGAATGCTCTCGAAGAGATTCTTGTTGTTTAATGTGGGACGTGATGTCGTAATATCCTGTACTATGCTGTACTATCAAGTCAGCGGTTCTAGGACAATCACGATGGCGAAGTTTCCCTTTTCCGTACAACCCCTCCGAGTGGCTTTACGTGCTGTGCCGCTTCTAATGGTCGTGGCTGTAGCTGGCGGATGTATGGAGGACTCACATCATAGGTCCGCCGTCGGCGTAGAAAACTTACATCGTGAAGATTTGCCTAGTGAAGACTTGCAGGGTGAGGTCAGCAGCGGCCGGGAAAATTCACGCCCTGCTAGCCGCTATTACCGTGCCGACCTGCCCGTGAATGCTGAAATGCGGATTGTGCCCCGGGCTGACGGTGAAGTGAATGTAGAGATCATTGCGGCGGCGCCGGAGGGGGCGGGCGCCATGGCGGCAGCGGACTGTCCAATCCTGGCCTCGGGGCATTTTGATGAGGGAGTCTTTATTGCCCCATCCATCCCTCCCGGTGTGTTGGGCTATGACAGTTTCTGGGTTGAAGGCGACTCCCATGATGTTTTCATCAGGGCAGAACAGGTGGAGGAAGGACTGCAAGTGAGTGGACAGATCGACCACTGCGGGCTGGATACCGCCTTTGCTGGATTTTATCGACCCATTGATGAGACCGAATCACGTCTGTTTGTCGGCGATCTCCAGGAACCTTGGAGATTGAACGATTGACTGGGTTGGAGCGGGGAGTTGCTGCCCTAGGACGGCTCAAGGAAAACTGGGGAACCGTTCCCAGCTTCAGGGTGGCGATCGCCGGACTCTAGCCTGACGAACAAATCGATATAGACTCACAGCGATGAGGAGTAACCCTAGGTTTGAGAGAAAATCTAACCATGAGACCAGAAACATACTCGATAGACCGGCTATAGACCCACCGGCGATCGCGCCAGACTGGTCTTCAAGCATCAGAATTAATCGTATCAAAAGATAGGGAAGTTCCATCACTCCCAAGCCGAGGAGGAAGAGGCTACCTAACCCACGCTGGACTTGCCAGAGTCCGAGTCCGGCGATCGCAAATAAAACAACACTGGTAACATGAAGGATGATATCAACCATGACGTGATCTCCCGGTTTCAAGACAGACGGTTAAGATCGGGCTTTAGAATAGGGATAGCCCCAATCAAGCCCTAACCTGACTTGGCTTCAGACCGACGACCTGTTAGCTTCCGAATCGTTAGCAAGGTTGCTGCGGATACTAGAAACATCCCCTTTCTCCAAAGGGTTTGCATCAAGAGTGCAAGGGTCAAATGACGATCCAAGGTTTGACTAATATCCATAGCAATTAGGATTGACTGGGACAGGAACAACAAACTTGACCCGAGAAGCAACAAAATCCCGAGAACCTGAAATTGTCTGAGTAACAAGTACCCCGACATGGCAAACAGGATAATTCCAACGACTGGCGCTACATAGCCTATCATGGTCTGATCTGACTCCCGGCGAAATCTGTGAACAAAAACCTACAAAAAAACTCGAAATCAAGATAAGGTCACCCAGGCCCCATTTTGTCCTTTGGCGGCAGCCCCCTTCCTCAGGTATGCTGGTTAAAATTCCATCATAGGAAAGGGAGGATAGACCCGTGATCAGACGGCATATCCTTAGACAGCACCTGATCATGATAGCAATGCTGGCGATCGCCCTGGTGGCTTTCGGGTGCGATCACAGTAGCTTGGCCGGTTCAGAATGGAGGGTTTTACTGGATACGGGCAGGCTGACTTTGAGGGTTCCGTCAGAACCCGAACTAGCTCAAGTCGATCCAAATCGCCTGCTGACAGGCATCTTTGGCGATCGCCATCAGGATTTCCAAGCTACCATCACTGGATATGCCAGGGGAGCTTTTCTGCAATCTGGGGCCTTCCAAGAGGTTGTGGTGATTCAATTCCCAGGCCCGAATCTTCTACAGCCCGGTGAAGAAAATACGATCCTTGCCATTTTCGAGGGGGATCAGGTGGCTCGCTTAACCCTCCCGGATCACCTTGGCCCATTTATTGTTGGCACTGTGGATGGATTAATTGGTGAAGATCTGCTGATCCTCGCCGGGGAACAGATGCAAATGGGGGAACGAGTTGGAAACATCAGTATTGTCAGTTTGAGGGCCGCACGGATTGAGTCGGTGGCGGAATTTCCTCAGGCCTGGCAAGATCCCTGCGAATCTCCGCTGGGGCGTGCTGAGGGGCAACGCTTTGTCCGGATTGAGATGCCTGTGCCCCACAGCGAATTACGGCCTCCAGGGGAAGCCGTTTCGCTCCCCAACTTTCGGGCTGTAGAGTATTCGCAGCCTTGCCCGAGGAACTGATGCACCCACCGGGCTGTGCTGGGTAAGATGGATAGTCAATCATGATGAGGCGCAGTGGCCCCCAAGACTAGACCCGTGCAACCTTAGGATGCCATGGCTAGCTGATACTCACCCACGGAGGTGGCTTGGCCCGTAACTACGATATCCTGTCCCGGAGCCACTGATGAGCCGTAGAGGCGGGAAGGGGGGCAGAAAATAGGTAACCTTGTCCTTCCTGAAATTCCAGTTGTTGTAACAGGACTAATTGCTGTTGGGTTTCGATGCCTTCCGCCACTAAGGCCAGATTGAGATTTTGAGCCAGTCGGGCAATATGACGAACAATCTCGATACTTTTGCTACTCGACTCTAACTGCGTCACAAAGGAGCGATCTAACTTGAGGACCGTAAACGAAAACAAATGTAAGTAACTCAAGGATGAATACCCCGTGCCAAAATCGTCGATACTCAGGTTGATGCCTCGCGCTTTAATCTCATCCAAGCTCCCGCGAATGGTCTCGGTATTCTGCATCAATGTGGTTTCCGTAATTTCTAGTTTCAGGCAGGGGGGGGCAATTCCCGTGGTACGCAGTACATCGTCAAGAACCTCTAAAAAACCCGGTTGTGTTAGCTGGAGGGCGGCTACATTGACACTCATGGTCAACTGGGGCTGCTTTAACTGAGTCTGCCAAGACTTCAACTGCTGACAGGCTTCCTGTAAAACCCACTTCCCCAGGGGAACCACTAAGCCGGTTTCCTCCATTAAGGGGATAAACTGCCCTGGGGGGACTAAACCCCGTTGAGGATGTTGCCAGCGTACGAGGGCTTCAAACCCCAGACATTGACCGCTGGCGAGATCAATAAAGGGTTGATAATAGACCTCAAACTCCTGTCGCTCCAAGGCCCGGCGCAGAGCAGCATCGAGTTCCATGCGGTTGAGGGCAGCATCACGCAGTTGTTGGCTGAAGATGACGTATTTATGGGGTAGAGCCGATCGCGCCTGATACATGGCCGTATCTCCGGCTTGCAAATACTCTTCGGCGTCGCAGTAGCCTAAGTTGCTGCGCACCACACCAATGCTGCAATCGGAGAAGACATCGTGGTTGTTGAGGCGATAGATTGAGCTGAGTCGTTCCCGTAACCGGCCCACCACAGCATCGACGGAATCAACCTGATGGCCGAGTCGCAGGACAAACTCATTGTCCTCCAAACGAGCGGCGATCGCCCCAGGAAAACAGGCCTTGAGACGACTGGCTGCCTCAATCAGCAGTTGCCGGGCGACCCGGTGGCCCAGACTAAATTTAAGGCGGGTAAAGCCGTCCAAACTGAGATAGAGAAGAGTGAAGGGATAACTCTCGTTGCGATTACGGGCGATGGCCTGTTGCAGATTATGGCTGAATCCAGTGCGATTGAGAAGTCCCGTTAGGGTATCGGTAAAGGCGTAGCGTTCGAGTTGAGCTTGCACCTGGAGCCGTTCGGTAATATCGTTGGCGAGGATCACTTGGGCTGGCCGTCCTTCAAAGTCAACATCATGGGTGGTGATATCTACGGCAATGACGGAGCCGTCTTTTTTTAGATGTCGCCGCACCCCTGATGCGATATAGCCTTTGGGTTTATGTTGGAGATTGTCTAGAAGACTGGGAATATCTTCCGCTGGGCGAATATCCTCAATAGTCATTGAGAGAAATTCGGCTTCACTGTAGCCGTAATGGGCGATCGCGGCCGGGTTCACGGCTAAAAACTGTAAGCTCTCCTGATCATAAATCCACATGGGTTGAGGATGACAGGCAAACAAGCTACGATAGCGTTCTTCAGAGGCGGCTAGGGCGTCATAGGCCCGTTTGGCCTCGGTAATGTTGCGAGAGACGCCAATCACGCCAATCGGTCTTCCATAAGGGTCATACCAGACATCTTTACTGGTGAGATAGATTTGGGCTGTTTTATCGTCGTCATCCTCAGGGGCAGGGTTGAGGTAGTCTGGCTTCAAACAGGTTTCTCGCTCTTGTCGGATGCCACTGGCGAGGCTGAGGCGATCGTGTTCCCGAAGTTGCTGGGCCAGTTGAACCTCAAATAAATCCTCGTCCTTAGCCCCAAGCATTTGCTGAATAGGAATTCCGGTCATCTCCGCAGCCGCTGTGTTGGCCACTACATATTCCCCTGCGAGATTTTTAGCAAAAATAGCATCCGTGGTGCTTTCTAAAATAGTCTCTAAGAGGCTGTAGCTTTTCTGAAGCGATCGCGCACCACGGCGCAGGAGCAGATAGAGGCAACAACTGGTTACAAGGACAAAGCCCCATCCTTTGAGGGTTTGAACTCGGCTCAACTGGTTGGGGAAGTCTACTAACGTCAACGCAACCAAATAATCGGAGAGGACAATCCACAGGCTGCCAATGACGGCATACAGGACCGTAATTTGTGCCGCAAAACGGGTTGAGGACAATGGCTCAAGTTTCACAAGTTTAAAGCGGATGTGGAAATTGTTCTCTTTTGTCTAGCATACCGAGATTCTCGGGGAACGGCAGGGCAACTCCAGAATTAAGGGGGTGCTCGGGGAGATACGGCGGCTAAAAAATCTGCAAAAAAAACTCCCTCTATGGAGGGAGTGATCTCGGTTATCGAGAGGTGGCAAGAGCTGTTCCGGCTATCCTAAGCGCCCTTACCTAGGTCAGCCACACCGAGCAAGGTTTGAGGTGAGGTGACATGGGGCGCAAACAAACCACCGGAGAAGAGGCGATTTTGCTGACGCTGTTGAGCGAACACCGGTAGGGCGTTGCGAACGACACTGGCGACTTCTGTGGTTTTCACATCGTAGGTTTGGGTGGCCAACTTGGGATAGAAGCCGATGCCAACGATGGGCAGTAATAAGCAGGCGGTAATGATGATTTCCCGAGGTTTAGCATCAAACCACGTGGTGATGTCGAACTCAGTTTCAGTCTGGCGGTTATCGCCGTAGAAGATGCGGCGCAACATGGAGAGGAGATAGACGGGGGTGGCAATGAGACCGACGGCGGAGAGTAGGACGACCACCAGTTTGAAGCTATCACTGTAGGCATCACTGCTGGAGATGCCGATGAAGACGGTCAGTTCCCCAATGAAGCCACTCATGCCAGGTAGGGCCAGGGAGGCCATGGAACCGGCGGTAAAGAGGGCAAAGGTTTTGGGCATAACGTTGGCTAAACCGCCCATTTTTTCCATGGAGAGGGTGTGAGTCCGTTCGTAGGTAACCCCAGCCAGGAAGAAGAGCATGGCGGCGATTAAGCCGTGGGAGAGCATTTGTAGGACGGCTCCGTTTAAGCCCACTTCGGTGAAGGAGGCGATGCCGATGAGGACAAAGCCCATGTGAGAGATGGAGGAACAGGCTAGGCGACGTTTGAGGTTGTCTTGGGCGAAGGCCGTCAAGGCGCCGTAGAGAATGTTCACGACCCCTAGAATAACGAGGGCTGGGGCGAAGTAGATATGAGCATTGGGTAGAACTTCCACGTTAAGGCGAATTAGGGCATAGCCTCCCATTTTCAGGAGAACTCCAGCCAGAATCATGGAGACGGGGGCAGAGGCTTCACCATGGGCATCGGGAAGCCAGGTGTGGACGGGGAAGATGGGAAGCTTGACGCCAAAGGCAATGAGGAACCCGGCATAGGCCAGGAGTTCTAGGGCGATGGGGAAGTTTTTGGCTCCCAGTTCGGCCATGTCGAAGGTGACGCGATCGCCCCAGAAGGCGAGGCTTAAGCCGGATACGAGAATAAAGATAGATGCCAGTGCGGTATAGAGAATAAATTTAGTTGCGGCGTATTGACGTTTCGGACCGCCCCAGATGGAGATAAGGAGATAAACGGGAACTAGCTCGACTTCCCACATCAGGAAGAACAAAAGCAAGTCCTGAGCGGCGAAGACCCCAATTTGGGCGCTCAGCAGTACGAGAATAAGACTATAGAATAGGCGGGGCTTACGGCTGACGTTCCAAGCGGCAGCGATGGCCAGGACGTTAACCAGTCCGGTTAGGAGGATCAGAGGTGCAGATAGACCGTCAACGGCTAACGACCAGTTGAGGCCCAGTTGAGGTACCCAGGGGTACTGTTCAATCAGTTGAAAACTGGAGTCGGCGAAGTTGTAATGTTGGCCAAAGGTGATGACCATCAGGGCGAAGTCGAGGAGGCCCACGCCGAGGGCATACCAGCGCAGGGTTTTACCGTCGCGATCGGGAATGATGGGGATGAATGCGGCTGCCACAAGGGGCAATAGGAAAATGGCGGTTAGCCAGGGAAACTGTGCCATTGGTTTAGCTGAGCATATATACTTATTTCGGCTCCTTCCATTCTAGGGGCTTCTGTTAAGTTATGCAAACTTTTTTTGCGATATATTGAAATTTAATCAAATCAATAAGCCTGGCTTATCAAATCTTCATAAAGCTGGGGGGGGGTGAGAGAGGGTCTCAGTCCTGGGGTCATCGCCGTTCCTGAAATAACTGCCTTATAATGGCGTATCAAGTTAAATAGTTTAGTGAACGGTGGTATGACTGTTGTGCTTTCGACTGCGATCGGTGCTGCGACGGCGCCAACGGTTGCTCCCGTCAAGGGTGATCAAACGGTTCGTAAGCCCTACCCGAATTTCAAGGTTATTGTTTTAGACGATGACTTCAATACTTTTGTTCATGTGGCGGAATGTCTGCTTAAGTATATTCCTCACATGACGAGTGATCGCGCCTGGGAGTTAACGTACCAGGTTCATAATGAGGGTCAGGCGATCGTCTGGGTGGGACCCCAGGAACAGGCGGAGTTCTATCATATGCAGCTACGACGGGAGGGGCTAACGATGGCCCCGTTGGAACCCGCTTGACCCCTCCTGTTAAATCTTTAAGTCTTGATTAGGGCTGGTTTGGAGTTTAAAGGCTCATTTGAGTCCCATGCGGATTTCTGAGCAGAAGGAGGCGTAACGGGAGCCGGCTTTGTGGGTGATCACGCTGGTGCGTTCTCTGAGGTTAGGATTGAGAAACCAGAGGCGCTCTTCGCTACGGAGGGAGTCGGTACTGGCGCTAAGGTTGAGGGCTTCATCTTGGCCGAGATGGTAGTGGCCCTGAATGACGCTGCTGTCGGAGTTGTCTTCACTCCAACGCCAAAATTGTCCTTGTTTGGGACTGTCGCTGGCCACAAAGAGGCTGAAGGTGGCACCGCTGTCGGCATGATTGGCGGTTCCCACTTGACCTTGCCAATGGGTGCGAATGGCACAGGTGACCTGAGCGGGGTCTAAGCCGATGGCTTGACAGCGTTCAAGGAGGATTGCATCCCCCGGTTCAATTAAGTCAATCCAGAAATCACAGGTTCCGGCCTCTAGGGCTTGGGGCGGGATGGCGTGGCTGGTTCGTTGGGAAAACCACTTGCCCGCACATTGGCTGATGAAATCGCTAAAGTCCATTGCGGTTGATTGCTTGTGTTCTTAACTCAGGGTTAAACAGTTTTTTTGCTTAGACCCCCATTCTACCGGTCGGCGGCGACCCCTGATGGTTGACTAGCCTGGGGTCGAGGGGTGGTGAAAGGATATGTTATCTTGATTAGAACTGTTTGCAAAAATTAACAATCCCGTTGTTTTACTATCCCTTTACTAACCCAACCCTTTATTCCGAGAGCGCTTCAGCGGATAAGAGTCAGCGTCCCTGGTGGGCGATCGCCATGTCGTCTACGGGGCTTATTTTTGCTGGGTCAATTTTTTTGGTCTCTGTGCCGGTGTTTGTGGAAGCCCCTTTGGTTCGTCATGCCCCTTGGCTGAGTTTACTATTGACCCTAGGCTGGTTGTGGTCTAGTGTCAGCCTGCTTAATTCCCCCCGATTCTGGATTTGGGGGGATCTGTTGCTAGGCTTTTCTGGGAGTTGGTTGGCGGGTTCGATTTACTGGGGCTGGTTTCGCTGGGAACCCTTGTGGCATCTGCCCGTTGAATGTTTGGCCTTACCCTTACCCCTGTGGTGTATTTCCCGCCACCGTCTGTTAATTGGCAGTTGGTTTGCGGTGGGGTCTTTGTTGGGAACGGTGATTACTGATGTGTATTTTTATGTAGTGGATCTGATTCCCCAATGGCGGCAGTTAATGCGGGTGGAGGAGGAGCTAGCGATGCCCATTTTTCAGATGGCGATCGCCAAGGTGCAAACCCCCTGGGGTGGAACCTGTGCCGTTATCTTGGGGGGGCTGCTGTTGCTGGCAGGCCTGTTGCCGTTATGGATAAATCGGTCAAAAAATGGAGTGTCTCTCCATCGCTGGGCCTTCTCAGGAGCCGTTCTGAGTACCATTCTTGTGGATAGCTTATTTTGGTTCGCGGCGCTGGCGGCCTAATATGGGAATAAGGGTGCATTATGGGATCAGAGTTCAGAGTTCTGCGGTTCCTCATGGGTCACACCCGAGTAGAGGCCCTATGAGAGCATCTGTCTTTAAGCCGACGGGGAGCGGCCGGAGCCGTTGAACCAGCCTCACGTTAAAGGGGTTGCCGACCTCAAGCGTCCTCGTTGAGATGACAGGAGCCTGCCCACCTGCTGAGGGACGAGGGCAGGGGGAGATGCCTCGGCCGAGGGTATTACCATCAAGAACTCTTTAATGGGCTATCGTTTAAGGGGAAATTCGCCAAAATGTAGGATGTAACTCTCCCTTAATCTCGCAAACCTGTCATAGAGAGTGTGCCTGTGGTGACTTGGAAATCTACCCCCCATCTCATCTTGCGGACTGAATCGGGACCGCGCTATCTTGCCCTGTCGGGTAATAACTGCTGGACGTTTGGACGTAGTGATGAGAATCAGTTTACCATTCCGGACCGGTGGGTATCTCGGGCCCATGCGATGCTTCAGCAAACGGATTTGGGGGAGTTTTATTTGATTGATTTGGGAAGCCGCAATGGGTCTTTTATTAATGGACGCCGGGTGAGTGTGCCGGTGCGTCTGAATAATGGCGATCGCCTAACGTTGGGGCAGACGGAGATGGTGTTTTATGCCCCGGCTAATGTTCATGCGGACGTGGATGATTCGGATACGGAGGATTCCGGGGCGACGGCAGTGTTGTCAGTACGTCGTCTGATTTCGGTGATGGTGGTCGATATTCGTGATTTTACGGTGTTAACTCGGCAACTGGATGAGCGGATGCTCTCGGAGGTGATTGGCACTTGGTTTCGTCATGCCGGGAATATCATTCGTGAGTCGGGAAGTTGGGTGGATAAGTATATTGGCGATGCGGTGATGGCCGTCTGGTTTCATACTCCCCAAGGAGAAGGAGATGGGGTGAGTAAGGAGGAGGTGTTGCGAGTTTTTCAGGCTTTGGGGGAATTGCATCACCGGACGCGGGAGCTGAGCGATCGCTATCCCCTGCCCTTCCCCCTGCGGATTGGGGCTGGGGTCAATACAGGGTATGCCATGGTGGGTAACACGGGGAGCGGCGATCGCCCCGATTATACGGCTCTCGGAGATACGGTCAATGCCGCCTTCCGTCTAGAATCGGCGACGAAGGAGTTACGTAAGGATGTCGCCCTGGGGGCAACGACCTACCAGTATTTGAGTACCATTCGGGCCAGCGAAAATGTGTTTGAGGAACATGAGGTGGCCCTAAAGGGCTATGATAGCCCCACGGTGACCTATGCCGGCAATTTTGAGGATCTTGATGCCTTCTTGCGGCTCAGTTACCAAGAAATTCAGGTTTAGGGGCGAGACGTCCGAGATGATCGGCGATCGCCAAAGGTGATAGTATCTTGAGAAAAGATAAAATTTTGTATCGTTTCTGAGACCATGCTGTCTCTAGCAGCGATACTGACACCGGTTATTCGAGAGAGGGATTCATTAACATGAAACGATTGATTCGTCTATTTGCAGTGGTTTGTGTCTGCTTGGGCTTGCTCAGTTGGGTGGCCCCCGCGCAACCGGCCCTGGCCAATGAAGGGGTCGAACTGAAAAATTCCTTTGATGCCAAACTCAATACGGAGTTTGGGCAAAAAATTGATATCAACAACACCAATGTCCGCGCTTTCCGGAAATATCGCGGTATGTATCCGACTTTAGCGGGTCTGATTGTTCAGAATGCCCCCTATGACAAGGTGGAAGATGTGCTGGAGATTCCCAGCCTCAGCGAGCGTCAGAAACAGATTCTGCAAGAGAATCTTAAGTATTTCACCGCAACGGATCCCGAGGCCTTCCTGAATGAAGGGGATGATCGTATCAACAACGGAATTTACTAGGAACCACGGCTAGAAGTTCAAAATGGGTAACGCCCCTTGTAGACTGGAGTCAACGCCGACGGGCGTCACTATTGAGCAAGGGGCGATTTTTTTATGACCAACTCAGCGGCAGCCTCGGGAGTGTCTCGTCCTCCGTTATCTCAGGAGTTTGATGCCATTGTGGTGGGGGCGGGGGCAGCGGGATTGTACTCTGCCCTCTGTCTGCCTTCATCGTTGCGGGTTGGCTTATTAACGAAGGATGATTTACCCCTGTCTGCTAGTGATTGGGCCCAGGGGGGCATTGCGGCGGCGATCGCCCCCGATGATTCCCCCAAGCTGCATGTTGAGGACACCCTTAAGGCGGGGGCGGGCCTCTGTGATGAGGTGGCGGTCAGGTTTTTGGCGGAACAGGCTCCAGCTTGTGTGCGATCGCTGGTGGACTTAGGGGTGGCCTTTGATCGTCATCGGGACGATTTGGCCTTAACCCTAGAGGCGGCTCATTCCCGGCGTCGGGTGCTTCATGCGGCGGATACGACGGGACGAGCAGTGGTGAGTACCCTCAGCCGTCGGGTTGCTGAGCGAGACAATATTACGACGATATCGAAGGCCTTTGTGTTAGATCTTTGGCTGGATGAGGAAAGCTGTTGTCGGGGCGTTTGTGTCCTTTATGACGAAAAAATAACCTGGGTTCAGGCTCGGGCTGTGGTTCTAGCAACGGGGGGCGGTGGCCAGGTGTTTGCTAAAACCACCAATCCTTCCGTGAGTACGGGGGATGGGGTGGCGATCGCGGCCCGGGCGGGTGCCCTGCTACGGGATCTAGAATTTGTACAGTTTCACCCAACGGCGTTAACCCTGCCCAATGCGCCTCGCTTTCTGATTAGTGAGGCAGTGCGAGGGGAGGGAGCCCATTTAGTGAATGATGCGGGGCGGCGCTTTGCCTTTGATTATCACTCTGATGGGGAGTTAGCCCCCCGAGATGTGGTCAGTCGGGCGATTTTTCGCTATTTACAAAGTACGGGGGCTGATCCGGCAGATTCTCATGTGTGGTTAGATTGTCGTCCGATTGCCCCGGAGCCGTTACAGCGTCGTTTCCCCAATATTTTACGGGTTTGCCGTGATTGGGGCATTGATCCGGCTCAGGAACCAATTCCCGTCGCCCCAGCCGCCCATTATTGGATGGGAGGGATTGCTACGGATTTACAGGGGCGCACCTCAATTCCGGGACTCTATGCGGTGGGGGAAACGGCCAGTACAGGCGTCCATGGGGCCAACCGTTTAGCGAGTAATTCCCTATTGGAATGCTTGGTATTTGGGGCGGCGTTGGCTCAGTTAGAGTTACAACCGTCTCTGTCTGTGGCAGTTTCCCCCGGGGTTAAACCCTTAACTCTAGAGAGCTCTGGGTTGTCTCAGCGGTTACAAGAGATTCGCTATGAGTTACCCCGACTGCTTTGGAAGAGTGCTGGTATTTGTCGGGAGGCAGCGAGTTTACAGGAGGCGATGGTTCAGGTGCAGCAGTGGCAACAGTTAGAGGCAGCGTTTCCCCTGGCTCAGCAGATGGGACATCTACAACCGATGCAGAGCTATTGCGTGTCATCAGAGGCAGCAGCTTGGTTGCTGGAGTGGGGGGAGTTGCGTAATTTATTGGAGGTGTCCCAACTGATTCTTAAGAGTGCAGCATTTCGTTGTGAGAGTCGGGGCGGCCATTATCGCAGTGATTTCCCGCAGATGCAATCCCAATGGATGGGCCATACTCTAATTCAGGGCGATCGCCTGTGGTGTGGTGAGGGAGTGTGAGACGTCTTGAGCTGGGATTAGACCTAAAATTTACTGGTGACGGTTTGTAACAAAGGTTACATCTTATCGGAGTGAAACTGTTTTTAATGGTTTAGAAGCCTGTCTTTTTGTTAAAATGGGCGTACGTCAGTAATAAATTGTTTAAAATTGTGGAAAGGGTCGAAAATAACGATTATTTCTCATGATTCCGTTCCAAGATCGCCACACAAACCCCCCCCCTTGCTGGAGGGTGAGCGCCCCCAGGGTTGTCAGCAGGATTAAGCATAAGGGGGTTCTCAGCGGCTTCCGCTACCCGGCCCCGCAGGCACACCCGGTTCAATGTCTGGCTCGTATTCCGAGAGTTCCGGTCGCTCTAATTGAGGTATAGAACTGTTTGGGAAGGCGGCGAGACTGGTTGGTCCGGTGAACACCCAGGCGCTGAGAGCAAGAAGTACGAGACCGATAGAGTTGAGGTTCGTCTTCACGGAAGGAATGGCTCCAAAACCACTTAAAAACAACGTATCGTCCCAGAGGGTGTGGCCAGCAATAGGCTATCACACTCTCTAATATATCAGTATTTTCACGGAGGCCGCTGTGTCGTCCGGATAAAACTCTCAATTAGAGAGACGGAGTTGGGCAGACTCCGACAACACTATTAATTAAGAGTCTATATGTTTTATTTCTAGAATTACAAGGTGGGTGACACCACCTCCTTTGAACTGATGATGACGTTTAAGACACCGGTACACCGGTATTTTGAGGACACCACACTTGTTGTACTCGGCCATGGAGCTGTTGCCCCAGAAGCGGTGTGTTGTAAGCTTGTGAGCCTAGGGAACAACGGTCAACCCGCCAGGATAGGTGGGGGCTGAACAAAACGAGTTCAGCAGTTTGATGAGGCGTCACAGAGGCGGGAACTTGCCCCAAACACTGAGCGGGACGAGAACTTAGGGCGTTCCATAATTCCAGGGCAGTCCAGTCCTGGGTCATGACGAACCGTTGCCAGAGTAAGGACAGAGCCACCCTGAAACCAACAGTCCCAGGAGGAGATTCCGAAAAGGCAACGGTCTTCTCCTCATAAGTATAAGGGCAATGATCGATGGTAATAGCATCAATAGTGCCACTTTTCACACCTGCCTGTAAGGCTTGGCGATCGCCTGGGGTTCCTAGGGGGGGGTCTAGATGTAAGTTGGAGTCATAGTCTTGTAAGTCCCGGGTATCCCAGATGAGATGAGTCCAGGGGGTGCTGGCACTGATGGGATAACCTTGGGCTTTGGCCGTGGCCACGAGTTCCACGGCCCGGGCCGTGGAGAGGCGCATCAGATGAACGGGGGTTCCTAACTCAGCAACGAGTTCCAAAATCAGGGAGACGGCGGTGGTTTCAGCACTGGCGGGGATGGGAGGCAGTCCCAAACGTAGGCTCTCAGCACTGTCACGGGCCGCGCCTGATCCCATGAGACGGCGATCGCAGCCGTAGAGGGCGATGGGGAGGTTCAACCCTTGGCCATATTCCAAAATTCGCCGCAGCAGGAGTGGGTTGTTGAGGGGACGACCATCAGCAAAACCCACTACCTGGGCTTGTTTCAATTCCTGAAGTTCCGTCATGTGCTCTCCCTCACGTCCCTGGGTGAGATTGCCCCAAAGGGAAAACTGAGGTTGGGGGGGAGCTGTTTGGCGCGCTAAGGCTTGTAGCTGGGCCACTCCAGCGGCGTTGTTGACTAACTCATCCTGTTGCGCCAATAGGGCCAGGCGAGTGTAGCCCCCAGCCAAGGCGGAGCGCCTCAATCCGTCAAGGGTCTCGCGGTCTTCAAAGCCCGGTTCGGCACTGTAACTATATAGATCTACCAAACCGGGGGCCAGGATTAAGCCATCTGCCTCCAGTTCAGGACAGTCCGGGGGGATGGACTCTAGGTCAACTCCCACTTGCTCAATGCGTCCCTCTTGTAACCAGACATCGAGAATGCGATCGCACTCGCTGCTAGGATCGACCACACGAGCACGGCGAATCACCAGAGACTGAGGCGCCTGTTCGTCTGTGAACTCCAGACCCGTCATGAATCCTACTCCTCCTCAACCTGTCGTTCTCGACGTTCCATCACAAGGCACCGGCAGCAGTTTGGTCAAAGACACCATCACTGAGATGAGCGGTGATGTTCGCGCTTTGCAAGACCGCCTGGCCCCCAGACCCTTGGGGATAGTCGATGACGCTGACGCAACCATTGCCTTGTTTGAAGTTCCAGAAATGTTCAGGACCGAGGCCAAAGAGGTTACAGAGAATCGCTTTATTAACCGCATCATGGGCAACGACGATGCCGATTTCTTGTCGGTCGGCATAGGTCTGGACAATGGCATCCCAAGCGGTTTTAGCCCGTTGCCAGACTTGGTCTAGGTTTTCCCCCTCGGGCATTTGCACCGCTTCTGGGGTGACTTTCCATTGGTCCAAGAGGTCGCCATATTCGGCTTGGATTTCCGCTTCGAGTTTTCCTTCCCAGCGGCCATGGCTAATTTCTCGTAGGTCTCCGTTTTCCGCCAGGGTTACCTGGGGGTGATGTTGCAGAATCAGTTGGGCCGTTTCTTTGGGCCGCAACATGGGACTGGTGACGGCGAATTGGATGGGAATGGTTTTGAGGAAGTCGGCGACTCGTTGGCCTTGGGCCCGGCCGTTGTCGTTGAGGGGGACATCGATTTGGCCTTGGAAGCGAGATTCCCGATTCCATTGGGTTTCCCCGTGACGCACGAGGAGAATCCGCGCTCCTTTATGGCCCGGACGTACCTCGGGGAAGGGATGACCGCCGAGATGTCCCACTTGGTTCATGGATTCGAGTTGTACGATGTCCTCTAGTCCACCGGCGAAGCGTAATACGGAGATGTTGCAATTGGACTGTTGGATGACTTGGTAATGTTCGGCCCCAATCCCTAAGGCGGTGGAGAGGAGACAGCGGTTGATGCCATTGTGGGCAACGACGGCGACGGTGTCTCCCGAATGCTGGCTGAGGAGGGATTGCCAGAACTGTTGAGCTTGCTCGCGCAGGGCCCGAATTGGGAAGTGCGATCGGGTTCCCCCGTCCTCTGTGGGAATCTCCATGGAGAAGTTGTGGGGTTCCTGTTTCCAGCGGCGATAGTCGTCGGCGAAACGGTCTTTGACCTCGTCTCGTCGCAGTTCTTCCCATAGGGGCAAGTCGACTTCGAGGAGGAGGTCGGAGGGCTGGGGCTGTAGGTCTTGGGAATGTTGGGAACAGAGAATTTCTGCGGTTTCCCGGGCGCGAGTGAGGGGGCTACAATAGAGGGCATCGAGGGACACCTGTTGTAAGGCGTGCCCCACGAGTCGGGCCGAGTCTTGTCCGGCGGGGGTGAGAACGGATTTGTCGCAGCGTCCTTGCATCCGCTGCTCTAGGTTGTAGGTGCTTTGTCCGTGACGAACTAAGATGACGGTAGTAGCCAGGGGTCTATCCTCCAGTGACGGGCTTGGGAAGGGGCCAGCATCGCCGACTGGGGGGTTGATGCTGGAGTCAGGGGCGATCGCACCCATGACCAGAGGCAATTTTAGCACCTGGTCGTCCCCCGGGTCCCGGCTTTACCCGCAATCGGACCGGTCTGGGAAATCGGGTTGAAGTTCATCCTTAAATGACGGGTGATTAAACGGTGTGCCAGCCTTTAGTCAATATCAAAGACCCAAGTTCTCAAAAAGTGGTGTGTTAGACTGAGGGGTAACGTCTGGCGCTCCAAGACCTATCATGTTAACTCTAAAGCAAATTATTTCAGAAGCCACCGCCTTACCGGATTCAGACAAAGCAATTTTGATTGAAAAAATTATGGAAAGTATGACGGAGCAACTGGAAGTTGAGCCATTAAGAGAAGGAGTCAAGATAGCTCAAGAACGCCTTGCTGAGATTGATGAGGGAACGGTGCAAACCATTCCGGGAGATGTGGCTTTGGCTCAAGTTCGGCAACTCTTCGGACGGTGAATTATGAGTTTCACCCAGCCGCCCTGCAAGAGTATGCGGAAGCCGTGCAATTTTTTGCTCAGTATAACCAACAGCAAAATTTAATCGATACTATAGAAAATTGCATTTTTCGTATTATTAGTGCTCCGGAACGCTGGCCAGTTATTGAGGGAAACATTCGTCGGTGTTTGACTCCGAAGTTTTCCTATTTTATCTTGTACAAAGTCTATTCTGAGCGAGTCGTGATTGTTGCAGTTATGAGTTGTCGTCGCGATCCAGACTATTGGAAGAGTCGCCTGGAATCGTAAACTATCCCATCATATTGTATGTATTAGACTTGGATTAACTCGAACCAGAAAGATGCCAATTGTTTTTTTCTATGATTCAGAATTTTTCTCTGTCGCCCACTATAGGAGATTACCCTATGACGCTTTTGCAACAAGGAACCCATTTGTTGTTACCGAAAATGGGTTTCAGGGTTTGATGGGATCGGGTAAAGCCGTCCAAAAGGCTTGTTCAGACCCCTGACGCAACACGTTGGTGGCACAGTGGATGTTACCTTTGAGTTCGTGATATTCGGCATCGTTGAGGAAGGCGACGCTGAGTCCGGTTCCCTCGATGAGGTCGAGAAAGACCTCTTGCAGGCGATCGCGCCCATCGAGGATTGCCCCGCGAGGATCGGGGACAAGCAGGCGATCGCCCAAAACGACTAAATTGACCAAATTGGGAAAGATGGCATCACCGAGGGGACGGTAGAGGGCGGGAACGAGACGAATGCGATCGTCTGTTAGTTGGAACTCTCGTTTAAGGGTGTCCAAAATGGGGTTGAGATGGTTCTGTTGCAGTTGGCGGTTATGGTCGATGAGAGAGTCGTTGGCTAATAACTGATTCACGGTCGCTTGGCCACTTAAGCCTCGGGCCAGGGTGGCATCTCCTTGTCCGGCTTCGGCTAACTCTTCGAGGAACTCTACCCCCGTCCCTGGGGAGGTGACTAGGGCTAAAAATGACCCCTCTCCGTCGGGGATAAAGCTAACAATCTCATCCACATGACCAATGTAGAGCCAGGAGGTATCGAGGGCCACGGCGGGGGCCTGGAGTTGTTGCGCGTCGAGAAAGTCTAAGAGTTCTGGATGGAGACTGTAATCGTTGGCAACACCGTAGTAAATGCGCCCCCAGGGATAGCCGGGGAGGGGGGGAGAGACTTCTAAGTTGCCATACCAGTCAATCCAGGAGTAAGCATCGGGAAGGGAACGAGGTGCGGCGACGGAAAACCAGCCAAAGTCTCGGTCTAAGAGGGTTCGGGCAAAGCCATCGATGCGGGAACTACGAATCCCATTGAGGACGGCGGGGATGACATGGAGTTCACCACGACTGGGAAACTGCATAAAGCCGATTTCCATGGTGTCTTGCATCCAGAGGATTTGACCGGAATCGGTGGTGAGGTCGAGGTTTTGGGCCTCAATTTCCTCTTGGAGTTGGGGCAGAAAACGACTGTTGGGCCGGGGACTGACGAAGACTCGTTGCGGTTTGGCTAGGTTGGATTGCATGAGCCAGGGGGTGACGCGCATGGCAATGCGATCGCGCTGGACAATCTCGTCACCATCGGGGATAAAGGCGGTGACGACCGCAAAGCCGTTCCAGTCGTGATGGGCAAATTCTGTGGCCTCCATACCTAAGACGAGGTGGCCACTGCCAATTAGGGGGGTTTGTCCGCTTAAGTCTACGGGAATCCAGCCTTGGTGGGTGCGTTGGAAGGCCCGGAGGTGGGGCCGTGCAGCGTGGTTGGCGTGCAGGAAGAGGGGGGAGTCTTGCCAGGGTTCGGGGACCTGTAGCCGCAGCAGGGCCAGTTCGCGATCGCGCTGAAAGTCGATGGGACGGACATTTTGCCAGTCGGGTGTACCGTTAAGATTATCGTCGTCTTGGTTGAAGGGGAGGAGGGTTCCCGTTTCCCAGGACCAGCGATCGCGGCCTTCTAGGTCGTCATCTTTACGAACAATGCCATCCCGGTTAGTATCGCCGTAGAGGAGAATCTGGGGGTCTGAGGAACTAGAGGTGTTGGTTCGGGAATCAGCTAAGTCTTGGAGGGAGAGGTCATCGACGGAGGTTTCCAGCCGCGAGAGGAGTTCGTCGGGAACCCGTTGTGCGGGGAATTGCCCCCCAGTGAGATGATGTACGTTGACAATCAGGAGAAAGGCGATCGCCACCACCAGCCAATACCGTCGTTTCATGGTTTATCCAACTAACTGCCGCTACTTCCCCCGGATTATGAGAGACCAGACCATCATAACAAGGTCAGGCTTCGACTCAGGAACTCGGATTGCAAAATTTTTAAAATAAATCATCACATTTCCGTAAAATCGTAAACTGGCTCTGTAGCTACAATCTGACCGACGATTTTAGTCACAGGTACTATGACCTCTACCCCTCCCCAATGCCAAAACCTGGATACTCAGGTCCAAACCCTGGTTCAACTCCAGGACGCCGACGCTAACCTCCCCAGTCAGGATACGGCCACAATCCGCACTTCTCTAAATAAAGCCATTTCCCCCCGCTTTGAAATTGTCTTTGCGGGGGCATTTAGTGCTGGGAAATCGATGCTTATTAATGCACTTCTGGAGCGAGAACTGCTCTATAGCGCCCAAGGTCATGCGACGGGAACTGAATGTTATATTGAATATGCTCCCGAACCGAGTCAGGAACGAGTGGAGTTAACCTTCCTCAGTCAAGTGGAAATTCGCCAACAAATTGGTGAGTTGAGTCAACTACTGACTATTGCTGAAATGGGCGATTTGAGCGATACCCAGCAACTGGATAAACTTAGCCAGATGTCTCAAGGAATTTGGGAATCTGAGGGAGGCGAAAGTCGCACGGAACGGGCAAAGCAAGCGAAGTTGTTGGAACAGCTTATTTTGGGCTGGCAGGCTAATCGCGATCGCATTGATACAGTCAACAATGCCACCTACTCCATGGCTCAACTCAATGCCAATAGCCTTGAGGAAGCCTCTCAATATGCCCGGCGGAGTCAAAATAGTTCAGTTCTCAAGAAAATCAACTATTATTGTCATCATCCTCTCTTAGATGATGGCAATGTCATTATTGATACCCCTGGCATTGATGCTCCGGTTAAAAAAGATGCTAAAATCGCCTATGATAAGATTGAGCATCCGGATACATCGGCGGTCATTTGTGTGTTTAGGACGGCAGCAACTGGGGAACTGACGACCGAGGAAACTCAGTTGCTGGAGCGGATTCAGAAGAGTCCAGGGATTCGCGATCGCGTTTTTTATGCTTTCAATTACATCGATGCCACCTGGTATGATGACCAATTGCGGAATCGCCTAGAATACCAGATTAAATCGCAATTCCGAGGGGGTAATCGCATCTACAAAACGAGCGCCTTGCTGGGATTTTACGGCAGCCAAATCCGCCAAGCCAGTCCCGAAAATAATTGGGGACTTGACACCATTTTTGCAAATACCCCTTCCACGTTTGACCAACAAGAACTGACCCCACAATTTATCGTTGAATTTAACCGCTATTTTGCTACCCCAGGACGTTTATCTCGGACACGGTTTCCCAGCACGCCAGCCATCAGCAATGCGAACAGCAAGAAGGAACAATATCAGCAAATCCTCAACACCTATGGACAAGAACTGATTGAACAACTGGTGCGAGATAGTGGAATCCAGGAATTTCGACGAGAAATCACCCGCTATCTCATGGAAGACCGTCGTCCCCAACTCTTTGAAGCACTGGCTGATGACCTGCGACCCCTTTGCATTGAACTGCGCAACTACTACATTGCCACTTGGAAGGATTTAGAAAGCCAACCCCAAGAAATTGACACCATCAAAGAACAGCAGGTTCAACAACTCAACAAAGAACTAAAACAGATTGGCGACGACTTCAAAGACCATATCACCACCTATCTCAATGAGTCTGTCGCCGACAAAAACAATACCAGCTATGAGCGGGATGTCCGAACCCTGCAAAAGCAGATGTTGCAAAAGCTCGATGACTTGATTGAAGAGTTCTCCGTTGGAGATACCTATAAATTGGCGCAAAAAAGTCGCCCTGAAAATGCCGTTATTCCGATGATGGCAGTCTTGGTTGAAGCTTTTTATACCCTCGCCAATCAACTCAAAGCCGTATTAGTCAAAATTTCGGAAGAGTTGGTGGCTAACTACTTCTTCCAACTTCGGAAGAGTATCCATAACGCCGAGTTTTACAATAAACTCTATCGTTTTCTCGGCAATGATGCGGCAATGGACCAGAATCTCTCACGACTCGAGCGGCAGGTTCGGGATATTGTGGTCGGATATGCAGCGTATCAATGTGGTACTTATGTTCGGGAGACTCCAGAATTTTATGGAGAAAACACCGTTCCCAACTTCCAACTCCGTCAAACCTTGCAACAAGCCTGTCATTTCCAAACTTATGAGGGAATGGTAGCGGCGGAGCCAGCGATTCGTCAACTGTTGCAAGTCGACTTTGAGAAGAAGGTCAAAAATACGGTCATTCGTGAGTTCCGTACATTTCTAAACACCACCCTTAATGAGCGTCTGTTTGAGATGGCCAACCAACAGTCTCAGACCATCTTATCTCAGTATGAATTGGCCCGGACGAATCTGGCGAAAACTCTGGACCAGGAAGCGGAAGCCAAATTGGAACGGAATCGTCAACGCCAGGCGGCGGTTGGGGAGAACATTGAGCGGTACAATGAGGCGATTCGGGGAATTAACGGCTGTCTGGAAGAGATGAGTCTGGGCCGGGTGAAACTCCCCCCGGTTCAGGAGACGGATTTACAGATTTTCACGCCGACGACGGTGGTATCGGAGGATAGTGCTGAGGTTGAGGACAATGAGGACAATTTGGAAGTGGCTCCTTCTGAATCTGAGACTGTCCCTGAGGAGACTGTCCCTGAGGAGACGGTGGCTGAAATCCCTGAAACCACGTTCCCTATTCCCGATGAAGATGAAGACGTGAACTTCTCCAGTTTCGGCGAAGGCTAATCTATCAAGACCTGGGGGGTGAAGCATTGGCGTTCACCCCTTACCCTGACTCAATGTAATTCCATGGAACCCACACCCCGCATTATGTTTCCCCCGCAGGTTCGCCGTTATGTCTATGAACGGGATAATTTTACCTGCGTCGCCTGTGGGAAGACTCACCAGCAGGCTCGATTGACCATTGACCATATCATTCCCGTTTCTAAGGGGGGGAGCAATGATTTAAGTAATCTGCAAACTCTCTGTTTTACCTGCAATCGCCTCAAAAGTAATCATGCAGACTCCCGATTTCGCCGTCGTTATAGTGATTGAGGACTGCAAACCCCAGGGATTAGGACAGTTCTCAGGAATTGCTCCTAGGGTTATATGATTTTTGACTCTGGACACCCCCAAGAGATTGCCTCTACAATGATTTTGGACTGACTTCTGGATGTTTCATGACTACCCCTGTGTCTCAAGGTCGCTCATTCTACCAATCTGAACCTCTGATTGCTCGTTTGCGGGGGATTATCCGCGATTATCCCGAGGGAGTGGGGATTATTAAGGAGTTGATTCAGAATGCGGATGATGCAGGTGCGACGCGGGTGGAGATTACCCTGGATTGGCGAACTCATGAGGCGGCGGCGGTTCCGGGGAATTTGGGGAAACTCTTGGGACCGGCCATGTTGGTCTATAACAATAGTAGCTTCCGCGATCGCGATTTTGAGAGTATCCGCAGTCTGGGACAAAGTCAGAAAGCCACAGATTTACAGAAAACGGGACGCTTTGGGATTGGCTTCAATGCGGTGTATCACGTCACGGACTATCCCAGTTTCATCTCCCGTGAACGGCTAATTTTCTTTGACCCCCATGGGGATGCGGTTCCGGGAACCTCGAAGGCGGAACCGGGACGGGAATGGGAGTTAGGGGAGAGTGGCTGGTGGGAGGAGTATCCGGAGATGATGGCCATCTATGAGGCTGGGGGGGTTCCTCGGGGAACTCGGGATTTTCAGGGAACTCTGTTTCGTTTACCGCTGCGAACTCCCCGTCAGGCTGAGGTGAGTGAGATTCGCAATCAACCTTTTGACGAGTCCAATGTTCGGGAACTCTTGGCGGAATTACAGGATTGCGGCGAGGAGTTGTTGCTGTTCCTCAAGTCGATTGTCGAGATTTATGTGTTTGAGATTGCGGCCGAGAGTGGGGGAGAACGGGAACAGGTGCTGCGGATTACCACCGGGAATCCTGAGGAAGTGACGGCGGCGCGTCAGGAGTTGATGACGGCGATTCCGGAAACGGCGGCGGAGTTGATTGCGGCCTGTCGCCGTCAAGAGAATCTGTTGGCGTTGGTGTCCTATCGTCATCATCTCGAAACGGTGAGTTCTCAGCAGGTGACGAGTTCGAGTTGGCGGATTTTGCAGTTGTTGCGCATTGATGCGGGGGAGGAGTTGGCGACGGTGATTCGCTCCCTGTCGGAGAATCAGGAGAAGGTGTTACCTTGGACGGGAGCGGCGGCTCGGATTACGGCCAGTCGGACGGGAGGGGTTCCGGCGGAGGTTCAGGGAAAGGTGTATTGTTTTCTCCCGCTTCCGTTGGCCTCGGGATGGCCGATTCATCTGAATGGCTTTTTTAATTTGAATAGTTCTCGGGATAATCTCAGTAGTGATTCGGGACAAACGGGGAAAGACCGTCCGCGAGCGGTTTGGAATCAACGGTTGGCTCAGCATGGGTTGGCGATCGCCTGTGCGGAGTTATATCGTAGTTTGGTGGAGGATATTGGCCGAGAAAGTCCGGAGGCGTTTTATAAGCTGTTCCCGACGGAGAAAATTACCACCAGTCCGGCATTAGGTCAGTTACATTTAGAGGTGTTTAAGCATCTTTATGAACGTCCGGTGATTCGCTCTACGGTTCGGGAAGAAGAGGATGCGTTTGAGGTCAGTCCTGATGGCAATTGTACGGTCAATCGGTGGGTGAAATGGCTGAAACCTCAAGAGATTCGCCAAATTCCTTCATCTTACTGGTCAAAGTTAGTTGAACCCTTCCGGGTGGAGGGATTAGCCGTCGCTGACCCCCAAATTCCTCGTCAGGTTTCCCAACTGTTTAAACAGGCGGATTGTCCCATTCATGAGTATAGTCCTGAGAATTTACGGGACTATCTCCGAGTTGAGGAGAGTTGGGGAATGCCGTTTGACGAGGCTCCTAAGCGAATGTTACGGCGGATAGATTGGATTAAGGACTTAGCAGAGTTTGCCATATCAGACCGTCCAAAGTCCTTGCGAGGATTACCACTGGCACTCTTATCGAATAATCGTTTGCAGGTCTTTGGGTTTAATCCTTCGGGGGTGGTTTATCGAGCGAGTGACCAAATCAAAGGCTTATTTTATCAATATCCTGGCTGGTTTTTGCATTCAGAAGTCAAACAGATTTTCAACAGTTGCAACTGTTCAGAACTTGAATCCTTAGATGCTTTGAAAGTTGCACAAAAGTTGGTGCAAGTTTTTCTAGAACAAGGGATTGAGTCTGGCTATCTTTGGCGAGCTCAAGGAATTGAGTTTCCCAATGAATACTGGCTCACTAAGGTTTATCAATACTTCAGGCAGTATTATCTTAGCTATAGTCGTCGAAATAGTCAGGAAGCTGATAAGATTTTACGGGTCTTATCGCAAATTCCCCTCGTTCCTGCTTCCGATGGACGGCTTTATCAGGGACGTCAAGTGGAAATGCCGTTATTGCCTTTTAATGATATCCCCAGTCCAGATGAGCAAACCCTGGACTATTTTAGCATTCAAGTTATCAAAGCCAGTCAATCACTCAGGACAGAGATAGAAAAATTTGCTGATACAAAAACAGCAGACAAGCTATTTATTCGCTATTTGAGTGCCGATAGTATTGTTCGCTTGCTGAGTCATCGACCGGTTGAAGCGTTGCCACCCTATCACCCTAAACATTCAGCAAACCTGCTGGCATATTTATCTCGGCCCCAGTTTATTGACGGTGATTACCAGTATTCTGAAAACGACTTACAGAAGCTACGAAAATTACCAATTTTCATAACTACAAATGGGGAACGCACAACCCTCGATCGCCCAAATCTTTATCTCCCCGCAGCCGATTGGAATATCCCCAATCTCAACATTGAGTTCACGCTACTAAAGGTCGAACAAGATGGTCATTCCTGGAAGCCTCTCCTCAAAGCTTTGGACATTCCAGAACTTGACCGATTGACGTTTATTGAAGACTGCTTACTCCAAGAATATCCTTACTTTTCAGAACAAGAGCAACAAACGGCATTGGTTTGGCTGCGGGATAACGTTCCTCAAGCAGAATCAAAGGAGCGGTTTCGGTCAGTCTGGCGAAAAATGCGACAAGCTCGCTTGATTCGCTGTGAAGATGGACGGTTGCGAGCGGCGAGGGATTTATATCATCCTGAACAGCAGTTCTTAAAAGAGATTTTTGGCGATCGCATCCACTTCCCTGACCTCAACTTTTATCAGGACAATCCCCAAAAATGGCTAGATTTCTTGTCGAAGTTAGGAATGCAAGACAAGGTCAGTGCCGCCGATTGGCTCGCGGCCTTAGAGCAATGTCTTGATAGCAACAATCCTCAACACCTAGAATCCAGTTATCCTCTCTTACAACAACTTTGGCATTATCTTCTAGAAAATTGGTCAGATTTAGAGAAAACCTCCGTCACAACCGACCATAAATCCTTGGCGGAGGTGTTGCGAGAACGGGCCTGGCTCCCAGTGGAACGCAATCCCAAGCGGTTGCAGGCCTACGCCGCCGCCGGGATTCCTCCAGCGCGACTGTTTCAACCGCGAGAGGTTTGTTGGGAAGAAGAGGCCAAATTAGGGATTACCTCAAAACCCTTAGTTCTCTATCGCCGGGATGAGGTGTCGAAGGAGATTGAACAAGCTTTAGGCTTTGAGGCGGTGACATTTGAGCAGGTGTGCGATCGCCTCGATGGAATTATAACCCTTTGGGAACAGTGGTTCAGCCATCCCGAGTCAGCCAACCCCACCGCTACGGTGTTAGACTCAGCCAAGGCCATCTATCGCTATCTCTATCGCTATTTCAATAACTCCCGCCAGCGTCAGCAAAGCCATGCACCGCAACTTCAGGCCCGTTTTGCTAATCGCTGTTGTATCTGGGATGAGGGAACGCAACGGTTTTGGAAACCCCGTCACTGTTTCAGCCAAGCAGTTCCCTTCTTTGGTTCGCGACGGGTTGAGATTTCCCTAAACCGCCTCCCAGAATTGGGACTTGATTTGCTTTATCCCCTGTTGGGAGTTCGGGAAACGCCGACGGTTCAGGATTATCAGGAGTTTTTGCAAGAGTTAGCCGCCGAGTTCGGGGAAACGCCGTTACCCAGCTTGGAGATTTCCCAAGTATTGACCGTTTTGCAGCGGTTGGAGGCGCAATTGGCTCTGGAGACGAGGGAGGAACAGCTCGCAGTTCCCCTGTTGACAGCGGCGAAATCGTTGCAAGAGGCGGAGAGGTTGCTGATTCCCGATGCGATGTGGTACCAACCCTATGTACCACCTCAGCGATTGTTGCATCCCCAGCTATCGCCGCAACTGGCCCGTCGTCTGGGAGCCGGTTCTCTGTTGTGGGATGTGGTGGAACAGCCGGGAGAAGTGAGTCCGGTGGAGGATAGGACGGCGAAGGGGGTGCAATGGTGCGATCGCTGGCAAAAAACTCTCAATTCTCCCCAGTTTATCCAAGGATTACAGCGATTATTATACCAGGAGGGGAAGGATTGGACGGCCTTGAGGGGCGATCGCCTTCAGCCACTGCGGGTTCAACTGGCGGCTGAGATTCAGATGACCCTTTTCTGGCGCGGGGAGGTTTTGGCGGAGAATGTCCCCGGAAGCCATTATTATGACCCTCTATCTTGTGGCATATTTTTGGCAAATTGTCAAGCCCCCACCATTGCTTTATCCTATCTGACGGATTCCCTGAATCAGCAATTAGGGGAATTGGCGTTGGGGAATCTGCTGCATCTGGCGGTGATGATTGACAGCAAACCGCAACAGATACCGGGATTGTTGGATCAGTTGCGGGTGGGGAGGTTACCAGATAGACAAGAGGAGGATGTGGCGGTTTCGCCGTTGGATGGGGCCTGGGTGGAGGCGTTTTATCAGCAGTTGGGCTATGCTCAGGTGGAGCGGTTGTCTGGTGAAGTGGCGACGGTGCGTTGTTCTGGGGGAACGGCTGGGGAGGTGGTGGCGATCGTGAAATCTCTGGTTGTTGAGGATGAGGCGGATGGGTTGATCGTCGAGTTAACGGAAGAGGAATGGCAGACGATTGTCATGTATCCTCAGCCTCAGCAGTTACAACTTCTGATTGGGGTGGTTGAGTCAGGTGCAATGACGCGGCTGATTCTGATTCGCGAGGTGGTGGCGACGTTGGGAGAGAGTGAGTCTCAGGTGAAGGCGAAGACTGGTGAAACCCCGATTCGTTTAGAGCATTTGCCGGGTCATGAAATGGCTCACTTATCGGTCAATTTGTCAAGTATTTTGGCTCAAGTGCAGTCGGAGATGATTCAGGAGTATCCGGGGATTTAGGGGTGTCTTGAACGTTTGGCTAATCTAGGAATTTGTTAGAATCGCCTCTTGCAAAGGAGCCGACAGTTCAATGGGCATAAAATAGGAGCTAGGATAGAGATAATCTTCCCCTGACTCATCGATAACACGAATCATTTGATGTCGGCCCGCATTGAAGTCGGGTAAAACTTGATAAATCTTGCGAACTTCCAGGGACGCTGCGTAGTCTGTATTGTTAATGCAAACAACAAACTCCATCGGTTTTACTCCAATATATATTTAATCTTGAATTCTTTTCGACCGATACCGTGGGCTTCATACCAATGAATTTCAGCTTGACAAACTGTACCATCTTCGAGTTGAATTACGGCGGTACCTTTTAGTTTACGCCACCGTCCAAAACCATAGTTTTTTTGCAGTCGTTGGAGTTCTCGAATTGAACGGTTAACAGCAATGATGGTAATGTCATCAATTTCCCCTAAAATGGTGAATTGCAAGGGTGCTAAACTCCCAAGATTTTAATTGTCTAGATGGGGAGGTTTACAAGGTATTTTTGAACGGGTATATACATCGTGATGGTCTATCACGATTACGGAACGAGACCACAGAGCCGCTGACAACCCGCGCTACAGCTTCAGCCATAGCGCGAGATAAACAGCAGTCACTTAACCCTTCTCCACCCCCGTAATGGGGTCAGCATTGGGGTCTGGTAGCGGTTTTTGGACGGAAATCTCCGACGACCAATTCTCCGAATCCGAAGACTTCGATCGCGATCGCGCCACCTGTTGCACCCGTCGTTCTTGTAACTGAGTCAACTCCTGCTGATACAGAGCAAAAATCCGCCCCAAACTCACCGCCAACGCATCCCAACTCTCATCATGAGTCAGCTTACTGGCAATCCCCTGTAACATCTCCTGCTGGTCATTCTTCTGCACATAGCGTTTCAAACGAGCGCCATCCTTCGACAACGCCGCCTGATAAATCTCGCCATCGCACCACCATAACCCCGGCTGATTCAACAACCAGGTTAACAAATACCCCTCAGGATATTGCTCTCGGACCCATGCGGCTAAATGCTGGAGTTCTTTCATCGCCTCACCTTGGTTCACATTAAATGCGTCAATCAGTTGGTCGGGTTGCTCAAAACGGTAGGTATCTTCAATCTGAATCATGGGATTGTGACTCACATGGATATGAGGAGAAGGACGGGGATTCGAGACAGTTGACCGCCTCGGGGGGTCGGGGGGCTGACGTTTCACAGAGGTCACAACGTAAACGACTAAACAACGGGACGCAGATGAACAACTAGACACAAACAGGAGAGAAGGGCTAAGCCAACCCTAAGCTCACCCTATACAATCCCAGGTTACCCCGAACAGGAGCGAACCTGAGTCAATAGCCGCACCATATCATCGATCGCCCCCCGTTGTTCACGAGCCGATCGCGTTGATTGATTGACAATAATGGCAAAGGTCAGCGTTCCATACTCCGGATGCTCCAAATACCCCGACAACGCCGAAACCCCAGCAATCGTGCCAGTTTTCGCCTGAATCGCCACCGGACTATCCCCCAAACGATGTCGCAGCGTCCCCGACTCCCCCGCCACCGGAAGCGACTCCCGATAGAGACGTCCATGAGGACTCCTCGCCATCCCCTGTAACGTCTGCACTAACGCCTGAGGACTCACCCAGTTGAGCCGAGACAAACCCGAGCCATCATTAATCTCAAACAGTTCCTCATCCACCCCCAACCGAGCCAACACCCGACTCACCGCTTGTAATCCCCGTTGGGCCGCCGAGGGAGGTCTCCCCGAGGACTCCTCCTCAGCCAGCCACTCCGGCGCCGCCGTGACCCCCAACCAACGCAACAAGACCTCTGCATAGAGATTATCACTGACCCGATTGGTCTCCTCCACCAAACTCCCCAGGGAAGGAGAATCGACCCCAGCAATCTCCCCGGCCTTCGTTGACTGGGGAACCTCCGTAATCCGGTAAGTTCCCACCGCTAGTCCTTGAGCTTGCAACTGACGCCGGAACTGCTCTAAAAAAGCTTGATTGGGATACACCTGCGCCACCGACACCGCTGCTGGCTCAGACCCCGCCGCTAACTCCCCTTCAATGGTAATAATCGGGTCCCCGAATCCCCGTCCCAAGCGTAGCCATTCCGGCTCCTCCGCCGCTACCGTTCGCGAGCGATTCTCTAACCACCAACGACCCGGAGCGCCATCCTCCTCCCGTTCCCACTCCAGCCGCAACGGCTCCCCAACCTCCTGCGGGTAAAGCCTAAAGGGAATCTCATTGCGGTCAATAATGGCACTATTGGCCGGCGCACCATACCCCGCCTGAACATCTTGCCATTGCCAGCGGGGATTAATCGCCTCCCCAGGGAAATAACTCGCATCTAGCAAGAGTTCTCCCACATGAGTCAGTCCCGTGGCCGCGACCTGTTGCGCCAAGGTTTCTAACTGCTCACCTGTTAGCGTGGGGTCTCCCCGACCGACAATCTGCACCCCCGTTTCCGTGCGATAGACTGAGGTGCGAACCCGATACTCCGGACCGAGATGAGTTAAAGCGGCGGCGGTGGTTAGAAGTTTGACATTAGACGCCGGTAGAAAATACTGTTGCGCCTCACGACTGTAGAGGGTGCGATCGCCCTCTAACGACTGTACCAAAACCCCCCAACGGGCAGCCGGCGAGTGATTAAGGCGAATCTCATCCAGGGCCTCAGCCAACTCCCCCTGACAAATTTGGCTGGACGCCTCCCCCGCTAAACCCCGCCGTCCCGGGAACTCCAGAATTCCCAGCAGCACCATCGCGGCGATCGCCCCCACTAACCCTTTCGACCCACTCCAAGCCATGACACTTCTCCAGCCCACGAGACGAAACAAATCCTAAATGATATCATAGTCGTCAGAGTTAATGAATATGTCCACTTGGTCTTTTGGGGAACCACACAATCATGAAACGGTTTAGCAAGACAGTCACCGCCGCCCTGGGAGCCGCTAGCCTAGTTCTCGGGCAGGCACTCCTAACCACCAGTCCAGCCCTTTTGCGTCGCGCTGAGACCTCTCAATGGGTCGCCAGTGCCAATGCTAGCCCCATTACCTATGTTCCCCCCAATCGCGGCCGTCCCCAACAAACTCAGGGCACCGGTTCACGAGGTTGCGAAGCCCTCAACGACGACAAGAACAGTCCGATTGAAATTACCCTAGTCACCCCCCGGGACCATACCGCCCAAACCGTCTCCGAGCGCCCCGTTTTCTATTGGCTGGCCGGACATACCGTGAACCGTCCCGTTGAGTTTACCCTGGTCGAGGATGGCAACCCCAATCCCATCCATGTGCAACAATTTGACCGCCTCGAAGCAGGCATGAATTACGTTGCTCTGGACAGTGAACGGGGTTTAGAGGTGGGGAAAACCTATCGTTGGACTGTTTCGGTCATTTGCAACGCTCAACGGCGTTCTGCGGACGTATTTGCCCAAGGTTGGATTGAGCGAGTTCCCGTCTCTGAAGAACTTCAGGCCCAACTCGATCAGGCTAATAGCCCCGAAGAGATGGCTCAACTCTATGCGGAGTCCGGTATTTGGTTTGATAGCCTTGCCTATCTCAGCAGCGACAGCGATCGCCTTGAGGCCTTAGAAACTGAACTCGATAACAGTCGTGTGGCTGAGAGTGAGGAAGCAACACTCAACGATTAATCATGACGGCCGCCCATGAGATAGAGTAGGGCCATGCGAACGGCCACACCACTGGTCACTTGGGCCTGAATCAAACTCAACTCGGGGTCATCCATAACATCCGAACTCAGTTCAACCCCACGATTGGTGGGGCCCGGATGTAACAGTTTGACCTCGGGTTGGCAGTGTTTGAGGCGATCGCGCGTAATGCCAAAAAACTGCTGATACTCCCGTAAACTTGGCAGCAAATGAGCCGTCATCCGTTCCCGCTGTAACCGTAGCGTCATCACAAAATCTGCCCCCTCCAAGGCCTCATCCAGATGCCAATGGAGATGTAAGCGGTCTGGGTGATAGACTCCCATGGCCTCAATGAATCGCTGAGGCAGTAACGTCGGCGGGGCCGCCAAATGAACCTGGGCCCCACTGGTGGTTAAACTCCATATATTCGATCGCGCCACCCGAGAATGCAAAATATCCCCAACAATCGCCACCTTCTTACCCTGCAAGAGTTCAGTTCGGGGATTGTCACAGTCCAACTGACTACAAATCGTAAATAAATCCAACAGGGCCTGAGAGGGATGTTCATGGAGGCCATCCCCCGCATTCAGCACCCCCACATGAGTTCCTAGACGTTCCATCTCCCGCGCGATCGCCTGAGGAACCCCCGCCTGGCTATGGCGTATTACCATCATATCCGTCCCCATCGCCAGATACGTCTTGGCAGTATCTAAAATGGTCTCTCCCTTCGTCAGAGACGAAGTTCCTGCCGCAAAATTAAGAGTATCCGCCGACAGTCGTTTCGCCGCTAACTCAAAGCTACTGCGAGTCCGAGTCGAGGGTTCAAAAAACAAATTCGTCACCACCCGTCCCTGCAACGTCGGGACTTTCTTCGTTCGCCGAGATAACACTTCCCGAAAACTTGCGGCTGTGCGTAACACCGTGTCGTATTCAGGAACAGAGAAGTCTTCCAAGGACAGGATATGTCGCCGAGTCCAAGGAGGGGTCGCTATGACAGTCATTAGAGAAGGTTAAACTATGCGCAGTAACAGTATCAAATCATATCTGCTGTTGGGTCTGACTGGGGCGATCGCCAGCCTAGCCCTCACCTCCCCGGCCCTGGCCCAACGACGATTCGGATCTCCCCGCTGGAACCCTCCCCAACCCTCAACCCCCGTCATCTCCGAAACCGAGGCCTCCAGAGAAGACGACACTCAAGCCACGTCCCCCCCAGGAGACGTAGAACTCAGCCCCGACAACCCCAACCCCAAGGCCCCCGCCGACGACGAACGAACCATCACCGTCACCGTCTACCGGCCCGACGTATTCTGCGAAAATCTAATTCCTCGCACCGAACAAGTCTCACCCAACCAGGCCACCGAAGGGGCGATCGGTCATGTCCTCAAAGACTGGGCCCAGGGGGAGTTTCGTCTAGCCGGCTACCGCGTGCAACGGGACGACTCCACCCGTACCGTCAACGTCGATTTACGCATCGCCCCCGACGCACCCCGCCGTTGGGCCTCCCTCTCCACCTGTGAACAATTTTCCCTCTTGGGCAGTTTACGCAACACCCTACTCCAAAACCCAGAGTTAGATATTGCTGGAGTTGAGTTTACCAGTCGTGGGGAACCGTTGAGGTTTTAGGAAGAAGGCAGCAGGCAGTACCCCTACTGCCTATTGCCTGTTGCCTCTTGCCTTCTTCCCCCTGTTCCCTTCTTCCCTGTATCCTGGAAAAAAGAGTAATCTGCATATTCCCCTCAACCATGAATCAGGAGTTACAGGAGACCCAAAATGACGCTGAGGCCCTTCAGGCGGCCCAGTCTGGCGTGGCCCTTTACGATCGCACCCCCTGGGGACGCTTAGAACTCACTGGGGGCGATCGCCTTCGCTTTATTCATAACCAAAGTACCAACACCTTTAACCAACGGCAGCCGGGAGAAGTCTGCGAGACCGTATTTGTTAACAATACTGCTCGCACCCTAGACCTCGCCACCGTCTATATTACCGACGAGTCTGTCCTCATCTTAGTCTCTCCCAACCGTCGCGAAACCCTATTTCAACTCTTAGATCGCTACATCTTCCCAGCCGACAAGGTCGAATTGCGCGATCGCACCTCAGAGACTGCCTGTTTCAGCCTCATCGGCGACAACAGCCAGCAACTTCTACAAAACCTCGGTCTGACGGAGGACATTCCCCCCGGACAGCATCGCCGTGTCACCCTAAACACGCTCCCCAACGCCCCAGAGATTCGTCTCGCCGCCGGTAATGGTCTCAAACTCCCCGGTTACACCCTTCTCTGTGACGCCGACCAAGCCGCCAGCCTTCGGGCCGCCCTATACGAGAAGGGCGCGACCCCTCTCGGAGAACGAGTCTGGCAGCGATTGCGGATTCAACAAGGACGGCCCGCCCCCGACGCCGAACTCACCGACGACTACAACCCCCTCGAAGCCGGACTTTGGGACTATATTTCCTTCGACAAAGGCTGTTACATCGGCCAAGAAACCATCGCCCGCCTCAACACCTATCAAGGCGTCAAACAACAACTCTGGGGCCTACATCTCCCCGAACCCGTCGAACCCGGAACCCCCATTGAACTCAACGACAAAAAAGTCGGAACCCTAACCAGCATCATCCCCAGCGAAGACGGCTATATCGGCCTAGGCTATATCCGCACCAAAGCCGGAGGGGCCGGTCTCTCCGTCAAACTCGGGGCCACCGAAGCCACCGTCATCGACCCCCCCTTCCTCTCCCGAGGCTACCTCTGCCCCCCCAACCCCTAACCCCCTCCTCCTGCCTCTTGCAATCCCCTCCTGGGAGGGGCAGGGGTGGGTTATGCCTCTTGCCTTTTGCCTTTTGCCTTCTTCCCCCATGACCCATCTACTTATCCCTGCGGCGGGCGTTGGTCGCCGTATGGGAAGCGATCGCAACAAACTCCTACTTCCCCTTCTCCACCAATCCATCCTCGCCTGGACCCTCAAAGCTGCTGAAGCCGCCGAGTCCATCACCTGGATTGGACTAATTTGCCAACCCTATGACCTGGACGAGTTTAAGCAAATTCTCAGCCAACTCGCCCTCAGCAAACCCGTTCACTTCATCAGTGGAGGCGATACCCGCCAAGAATCCGTCTATAACGGCCTACAGAGTCTTCCCGAGGATGCCAGCCATGTTCTCATCCATGACGGGGCCCGTTGTCTCGCCACCCCCGACCTCTTTAACCGCTGTGCCAAGGCGGTTCAGACCTGTCCCGGACTCATCGCCGCCATCCCGGTGAAAGATACCATCAAAGTCGTTAACGAAGAGCTAGAAATACAGGATACCCCCGATCGCCGTCATCTCTGGGCCGCCCAAACCCCCCAAGGCTTCGAGGTCGCGACCCTCAAAGCCTGTCACGATCGCGGCCGCCGCGAGGGTTGGCAAGTCACCGATGATGCGGCATTATTTGAGAAATGCCAACTCCCGGTTCAAATTGTCCCCGGGGAAGAAACTAACCTCAAAGTCACCACCCCCATCGACTTGACCATCGCCACCTTCGTCCTCAACCACCGCGATCGCCAATCTTAACCCCACAAACCCCAACAAATCGATTAAGCTAAAAAACGGATTCCCTATTCCCTTTTAACATCTCCCCCATGCCACGGACACAACGCAACGACAACTTTATCGATAAATCCTTTACTGTCATGGCAGACATCATCCTCAAGATTCTGCCCGCGAAACAGTCGGCGAAAGAAGCCTTTGCCTACTATCGTGATGGGATGTCCGCCCAGGCTGATGGTGAATATGCCGAAGCCATGGACAACTACAAGGAAGCCCTCAAACTCGAAGATGACCCCAACGATCGCAGTTATATTCTCTACAATATGGGTCTCATTTATGCGAGTAACGGCGACCATGATCAGGGCTTGGAAAAATATCATGAAGCCCTGGAATTAAATCCCCGGATGCCCCAAGCGTTTAATAATATCGCTGTGATTTATCACTATAGAGGTGAACGGGCTAAGGAAGAAGGAGATTTAGATACGTCTGAAGCCTTTTTTGATAAAGCCGCAGACTATTGGAAACAGGCAGTTCGCTTAGCCCCCAACAACTATATTGAAGCCCAAAACTGGATGAAAACTACCGGTCGCGCTTCTTTAGATGGGTTTTAAAGGATAGCTAAATTGGGGAACCCACCCCTACCCCACCCGGTCGGGGAACCCACCCCTACCCCACCCGGTCGGGGATTTTAACTATCCCCCCCTACTGCCTTCTTCCCCTACTGCCTTCTTCCCCTGATAACACCTAAAAGCTAAGCTAAAAAAAGGAGATTTTCATGAGTCAGTTCAATCAGGATGATGTCAAAAAAGTGGCACATCTCGCCCGCTTAAAACTCACAGAAAACGAAGAAACGCAGTTTGTTGGTCAACTCAATGGCATTTTGGACTATTTCCAACAATTAGAAGAGTTAGACACTGAAAATGTCAAACCCACAGCCCATGCCATTGATATGCGTAACATCACCCGCAACGACCAACAGGAAGTGTATCCTCATCGGGAAGATTTGTTAGAGTCCGCCCCCGATCGCGAAGATGAGTTCTTTAAAGTTCCTAAAATCCTGTAGCGTTGGCGGAACTGTTCTTCGCACACCGCCTCCAGGAAGGGTTGGGCCAACTGGTGTACGGGCCGATTGTCGCCCTCTGGGGGCTGAGTGTTGCGAATCTCGATTAGGTCGGGACTGGGGGAGTTAACCCAGTAGCCGAGTTGCGATAACTGATGTAAACCAATCTCCAAAGGGCGATCGCCAATCCCCAATTTCTGCTGAATTGCTGTCCGGGGATGAGTTTCCTGGGTGCGGCTGAGATATTTGGCAATCCCAATCAGGGTTAACCAGGTTTCCTGGCTGGCCGCTTCTAGGTCGGCTATAGACATCGGTTCGGACATAAGAGACTGGGGTTGAGATAGACCATCCTGGCTTGGGGCGATCGCCAAGTCTGGGGGAGACACAATCGCCTCCTCCTCCGCTGATGGCACCTCAACGGAGCGTACATCAATCAAACGGACCTCATACTGGGAACGCTGAGAATTGAAGTCGAGTTCAACAATCGCATCACAGGGGCCGGGGGGCAACTCATCGTCATAATGACCCCACCACATCCCCGCAAACCCATGATCGCAACTGTCATCTCGCAGTCGAAATGAGGTAATTAGATATTGCAACTTCTGCCCCTTAACCCTGAGTTTTCGATGTCTCGCTCCCTCAAACCAACAATGTCTCACTCGCAAACGCGGGACCGGATTCCCCATCCCACAGGGTTCGAGATGTTTCAACTCCCGAAACAAATCTTGACCGAGATCCGCCACCGTCACCTCTAAGTCATAGTTAAGAATCGGTTGAATCCCACCAAATCGCCCTAATTTTTGCAGCAATTGTTGATTGAGGGCTTCTCGTAACAGGGTGAGATTCTCTAGGGGAAGACTTAACCCCGCCGCAAAGGGATGACCCCCGAAGCGATGGAGGAGATGGGCCTGACTGTTGACTAACTCATACAGATCCAACCCCGCCACCGAACGGGCCGATCCCTTCGCTAGAGGTGGATTACTGTGATGGTCTTCCCAGAGTAACAGGGTTGGCCGACCCCATTCACTGGCAATTTGCCCCGCCACCAAGCCTAACACCCCCACCTCCCATTGAGGGTCGCTCAGCACTAAAACCGTCGTCGTCGATAAATCAATCTGTTCTAGCTGCTGTTGCACGCTCAGCAGAACTCGCTGCTGCACTTCCTTACGGCGAGCGTTGGCTTCCTCGGCTTGTTGGGCCAGGGTTTCGGCGCGATCGCCATCTCGGGAAGTCAACAACTCCACACAAAAACTGGCATCCCCATAAATCCGGCTGACGGCGTTAATCCGCGGACCAATACCAAAGGAGATATCTGTGGGGCGATCGCCCTGACGCTTACAATGCTGTAACAAGGCCTTCACCCCCGGATGGGTGGGGTTCGTTATCTGTTCCCGTAGTTGCTGCAACCCTCGCTGGGCCAAATAACGACAATCCCCCTGTAGCTGCACCAAATCAGCAATCAAACCGATGGCTACCAAGTCTAATAGGCGTTCTAAAGGCTGCTGGGGAACTTCTGGTAAGGCTTCATATAACCCTTCCACCAACTTATAGGCCACCGCCACCCCCGACAGATGATAGAGCGGATGATCTGGCGGGAGATTGCGCGGATTAATCAACGCCGTCACTGGGGGACGTTGGGGTAATAGGGTATGGTGGTCCGTGACGATAATATCGATGCCTAATTCCCCTGCCCGCTCGATTTCTGCCACATTAGTACTTCCTGTATCACAGGTGACAATCAAGCTCACCCCTTGGGCCGCTAACCGCTCCACTCCGGCGTGGTTCAGACCATGGGACTCCGTGAGGCGGTTGGGAATGTAGTACGATAACTGCTGCGAACGGTCAAAAAACTGCCCCAGTCCCTCCCACAGGACCGACGTCGCCGTTACTCCGTCCGCATCGAAATCTCCCCAGATTGCCACGAGTTCCCTGTTGGCGATCGCCCGTTGCAAGCGGGCGATCGCCTGCTGAAGTTCTCCCCCAAATGCAGCCGCAGCAGTCGCTCGGTAGTGGCGTGAATCGAGGAAACCCCGTAGTTGGGATAGATCTCGCTGCTGTCGATTCCAAAGCACTCTCGCCAGGCGTTCTCCCCCACTAGAGGTATACTGTTGCACCGCTCGAACAAACTCAGCCGGCGGCGAGTCTGGGGTGCTACAGTGCCAAACGGATGGGGGATGCGACCACTCCATTTATTGCCTCCACGTCGTCCACTGCCTCTCATTAACGGTCATCTTCGAATATAAGGGATCGGACGTAGAAACAACCGGAGACTGGAATCTCCCGTGTGAGGTCGTCACCTGGGGAATTTGGGAAATTTCAACGTCACCGTCAACGTCCATCTCTGAGGCCTCACAGGGGTCAGGGGAATCCTGCTGTCTCATCCCTGGCTCTGGTGGCGAACTTTGGTGTAGAGGACGAGGCTTAGGAGAACGCCGTCGTCGGTTTGAAGGGTTCAGTTCTGACTGAATCGTAAATCTCTCGCTCAGATGAGCGGCATCCAAGGTCATCCGCACCGATTCTGAGACATCCCGTAGGACAAAGTTACAACAGGCTCCTTCCGCCTGCCGACGTAACTCAATCAAAGACACGAGACCATTACGATCAATGTGGTGTACATCGCCTAGATCCACAATCCAGGTTTTCTGGTTCGCCGGGACTTTCGTCAGAAGTTGTCCCAACTTCTGTTTAAGTTTGGCTGCACCATGGGCATTCAATTTACCGTGGGGTCGGAGGACGATGGCCATCGCCAGTCTTGCACTCCCTTGACTAGACTATACGTTCGTAACTGTCAAAGATTCCGCTCCCTAGGGATGAAACGTGACATAGATATCAATAAACCGGGCGTGTCCATCCTACCGTGAAATTTTGTGCCGTTTTAGGGAGTTGGAGACAACTTTGTCAAAGTTTCACAGAATTTTTAGCTTAGCTTTGCAAAACAACCCTGACTCATCCCCAAAGCCGCCTCTGGGACCTCAACTCCTCCCCTGACCAAAATTTTTGTCTGCTAAGGGATTGATTTTTAAATCAACATTGGGTATACTGACTTGAAAGACTCAGCCCCAACCCGGTTTGCCCTTGGAGTCTGGAGATTGAACGAAACATTCACCCCATTCGTCTTCTAAGATGGGGACACATTGCGGATTGAATTGACCATGGCCAGACTTCAATATGTTCTGTTTGTCGGTGTGACCAGTCTCAGTTGGGCGATCGCCATCCCCATGAGCCAGCCAGGGATAGCCAGCTCCAGTCCCATCGACCTGGTGACTTGGCAGCCCAATGTCCTCGAAGCCATTATCCTAGGGATGGTACAGGGGCTGACAGAATTTATTCCTATCAGCAGTTCCGCCCACCTAAAAGTGATTCCTGAGTTTCTGGGTTGGGGTGATCCCGGAGCCTCGTTCACAGCGGTGATTCAACTGGGAAGTATTGTGGCAGTCATTTGGTACTTTTGGAAAGATTTAATTCAGGTTTTTGGTGGCGGCTTACGAGCCATTTTAAGCCGAGATTACCAAAATGAAAACTTTAAAATTGCTCTGGGAATTATCTTAGGGACTATTCCCATTTCTGTAGTTGGCTTAATCGTCAAACTTGGCTTTCGTGAATTTTATGAATTCACAGCCCGTAGTTTAGTTGTGATTGCCATTGTTTCCATTGTGATGGGTCTGTTACTGGGATTAACAGAGCAATTTTGTCGTCACAAGCGTACGTTTTCTCAACTGCAAACCCGAGACGGAATTTTGATGGGACTGGCGCAAACCTTAGCCTTGATTCCCGGCGTATCCCGTTCTGGGTCAACCATTACTGCGGGTCTGTTTATGGGATTAGAACGTGCAACTGCTGCCCGCTTTTCCTTCCTCTTAGGGTTACCGGCCATCACCTTAGCGGGAATCGTTGAGTTGGGCGATGTCCTTGAGGCCACTGAAACGGTCGGCCCCATTCCCCTCATTGCCGGCATCCTTTCGGCTGGGGTATTTTCTTACCTCTCAATTGCCTGGTTAATCAACTATCTCAAAACTCAAAGTACCTGGCTCTTTGTCTGGTATCGAGTGGCCTTTGGGATTGTCATTTTAGGCGGACTGGCTAGCGGCCTATTGCAATCCTAGTGCCATCACAGAAAGACACAAGCGATGAGACATAAGCGATGAGACAACCTGCATCCATCCCCGTCAGGCTCAATTCCCTGTATAGCCTCAGTGGACAACCGATCACTCTCAGCCAAGAACTGGGTCGAGGAGGGGAGGGAAGTATCTACGCCATCATAGAACAGCCCCAATGGGTGGCGAAGGTGTATCATCCCAATAAACTTACCCCCCAGGGCTTAGCCAAACTGCGGCTGAGTTTACAATATCCTCCACAAAACCCAGCGATTGCTGCTCCTGTTGATTTATTACTCAATGGCAGTGGCCAAGTGTTGGGATTCATGATGCCACGGGTTCCCCAAGGCTATCCCCTGCATGAGTTGTATATCCCCCGCAGTCGTCGCCAAAAACTGCCCTTTTTCACCTATACCCACTTACACCGCGTTGCCCGTAATCTCTCCGTCGCTGTTTCCGCCTTGCATCATCGCGGTTATGTGATTGGTGATGTCAATGAGTCCAATATGCTGGTGAATCCCTCGGCATTGGTGTTTCTCATTGATACCGACTCCTTCCAAATTCGCGATCGCTGCTCGGGAATGGTCTACCGCTGTGGGGTGGGAAAGCCGGAATTTACCCCTCCTGAATTGCAGGGAAAACGCTTCGATCGCTGCGATCGCACCCCCACTCATGATGCCTTTGGTGTTGCTGTCTTAATTTTCCAACTGCTGATGGAAGGAACTCATCCCTTCGATGGTGTCTATCTCAAACCCGGAGACCCCCCCCTGATCCAAGATCGGATCGTCGCTGGCTATTACGCCTACAGTCAGCGTGCCGTTCCCCTGCGGCCCAAACCCTTTGCTCCCCCTCTCAGGACCCTCCATCCTCGCCTACAAGACCTATTTCACCAGTGCTTTGACCTGGGACATCAACAACCCCAGCAACGCCCCAGTCCAGATGACTGGGCCATGGCCCTCACGGAAGCTGAGCAGGCACTCGTCTCCTGCCAACACAACCCCCGTCACCGCTACGGAGGCCATCTAACCCGTTGTCCCTGGTGTGAACGGACCCAAAAACTGGGAGGACGGGACCCCTTTCCGGCTCCTAATACTATCGTTCCCCCCCTCCCCAAACGGCGATCGCGCCCCAAACCCAAACCTCCCCAGCGGGTGGACCAACCCATCTACCAAGCTCCACCCCGTACCTTCGCCCGTCCCCACAAACCCTTCCGTCGCAGTTCTCGTCCCTGGCAGGTGATGGTGGGGGGAACCCTCTCCCTGCTGGTGAGCTACGGGGGCTATCAGCATTGGCAAATCGAACAACAGCGACAGATGACGGTTCAAGAAATTGTCCAACTCCAGGGGTCTGGGAAATTTGACCGTTGCTTACAAGCGATTCGTCAAGTGCCCCTTTCCCTACGAGAGCGAGTTCAACCCGTCGGAGATCGCTGTCATCTTGGCCAGGCCCAAACCCTGGTGAATGCCGGACAGTTCCATGGGGCCCTAAGCCAACTGCGACGTATCCAGGACGAAAACACCATCTCCTCAAGTATTAGTCATCTCCGAGAACAGATTACCTCTGCCCTACTTGAAGAGGCCGAACAGTCCTATGATGCGGGGCAACTGCAAACTGCGATCGCCCTCTTAAACTCCCTCCCCCAAGAAACGACCTCTTCAGAACACCGAGAAAACCTCGCCCAGCAATGGCAACAGGCCTGGGACAAGAATCAACAAAACTTTGACCAGGCTCAAGCCGCTCTCGTGAACAATAATCCTCAACAAGCCATTGCCCAAACCCAACCCCTCACCACCCGCCACTGGCAACAACAGGGACAAACCCTCCGCGATCGCGCCTATAGTCAGTTGGTACATCAAGCTGTAGACGACGACAATCTTCCCCAAGCCGAACAGTGGTTTGAGCAGATTGAAGATGAGCGGCAACGCAATCGTCTGAGCTATCGTCTGGATGATTTGCGCGATCGCCTCGAATACGAAGCTAATCGCCAACGACTGAACCGAGCACGCACCGCCCTCTATCAAGGGGATTTCCAAACGGCACAAGAGCAGTTTAACCAACTCAGTCGTGGCCGCAACCGGCTGCAAACCCTCGGCAACGATCGCCCCGACATTCTTCTGCAAACCCTCTCCAACTATCGCCAACTGGAAACCTGGCTCAGTAACGGGGATTGGCAACGAGCCAACACCTGGACTCGTCACCAACTGCAACGCTTTGCCAGTCAGCACGCGACCTGTGAGGACGTGCGACTGTTAGATCAACTCTGGAATCAACACAGTTCAGGGGAACAGGGACTACGACAGCAATTAGAGTATAAACGAGAGCAAGGGATTCTCGGAGACCAACACCCCAGCCCCAGCCAACGCCGGAGATTAGATCAGATGTACCCTCAACGGCTCAACATCGGTCAAACCGGCGCCCAACTCGACCATCGCCTCCAGAGCTGTTTTAACCCCTAAACGATTGCCCTAGGAGTTGAGATCGGCACAAATGGCTGCCCCAATCAATCCAACTTTGGGTTCAAGAACCACCTCAACGGGAATCTCTTTTAACAGAGGACTGACCCGTCCCTTATCTAGATAGGCATTCATAAAGGTTTCATGGCGATGCAGCAGCGGTAGAATTTTCGCTGCAATCCCCCCGGCAATATAGAGGCCGCGATAGGGTAATAGCTTTAACGCTAAGTTCCCCGCCTCCGCACCATAGGCCGAGACAAACATCTCCATGGTTTTCTGAGCAATCTCATCGGACTCCTCCAGGGCCGCCTGAGAAATTGCCGCCGCCGGGGTCTCCGCTGCCAACATCTGACGACAGTTCTCATGGTCGGCAAAATGGCGATCGCAGAGAAACTCATAAATCGAGACAATCCCCTGGCCTGACACGACCCGTTCCACAGAGACTCGCCCTAATCCTTGGCTGGTCTTGAGATAATCCAGCAGTTCAAACTCTAAGGCCGTGCGGGGTGCAAAATCGCTATGTCCCCCCTCTGTCGCGCCCACATAGGTCTGACTTCCGCAAGAAATGAGAAAACACTCTCCCAGACCCGTTCCCGCCCCCAGAACCGCCAGGGGCACATCCCTTCGCTGTTTCTGAGCGGGGTCAACCTCCTGAAGGCGATGTAAATTCCCCTCTTCCAATCCCAGCACCCCATAACCGATGGCGGCGAAGTCATTGATGAGGGTGACCGATTCAATCTCCAGCTCTTGAGCCAGGCGAGTTCCCTCCAACGACCACGAGAGATTAGTCAGTTGGGAGGTATTGTTCACCACTGGGCCGGCAATCCCGAAACAGGCTCGTTGAACCGGGTCAGAATAGTCAGCATCCTTGAGGAAGCTGGCCGCGATGGGAACTAAATCGGGATAGTCTTGACTGGGGTAGGTGTCCTCGTGGAGAACCTTCAACTGGGGATGGTCTGGATGCTGAGTTACCTCAACTAATCGTAAAATTGTTTTCGTGCCGCCGATATCACCGGCTAGGACAATACTCATATAAACTTGATTCTAGACCTGACTCGATGGGGTTTGCCTTTTTAATTTAAGTGAATTTTGATTTAGTTGAGGCGTATCTGGGTTTCCGTTTTGCTCAAATGGCTGGTATCTCCCTTGAGTTCTAGATGCCAATCCCCCCCATCTCGGGTTAATTTTACCAGACAGCAACAGGCTGTATGTAGGTCAACGGGATATCCCAGTAGGCCCTGGGTCATCCCCAACACCGTTGCACCATGACCCAGGAAAAGTAGGTCGCCTCTGGTGTGATGAGCTAGGTAACGGGCCGTCTCTCCTGAGCGTCGCCAACAGTCTTCTTGCTGAATTTCGGGATAGTGAGGGTGCGATCGCGATTGATACGTTAAATCCAGGCGGGGAAATTCTGCCTGTAATTCTTCAGGGGAGGCAGTTTCTGGCATTTCCGTCATCCAGTCCGGATTCAGCCATTCACCAATCCCCCATTCCAAATAAATCTTCGTTTGCAACCGGTCAGCTACAGCATCAGCGGTGGTTACACAACGACGAAAGGGGGAGCTAAAAATCGTCAGCCGGGATGAACCGGGGTCATACTCCTGTTGCAACCGCTGAGCTAATTCCTGAGCCTGTTGTAATCCTAGCTCCGAGAGGGGAGGGTCGTAACGTCGCGGAGCCGTTTCAAACCATTGGGGATATTGAAAATCATAACGATGACCATGTCGGGCAATCCAGATGGTCTGGGGAGTCTGATTGTTTAAAGAGTGGTTTGCGGTCATAGAGGTAATAAATCAAGGGTCACCGTGCTTTAAAATAGAAGAACTTGTCATCGGAGTAATCAACCTATAAACGTCCTGTTCCCTCACCAATTCTGGTCTGAGGGGTTAAGCCACTTGGAAGGGGGCAGGGACGACGAGGATGGTTCATGCCAGTGATGTGTTCCGAGAGAGTCCCGTCAAGTAAACGCTATGGCTAAACGACGTAAAAAAACATTTCCCTGCGGACATAAAGGGTATGGAAGAACCTGTCATCGCTGCAAACAAGAACGGCAAGAGCAGGAAAAACAGTTACAGGCTTTTCATAAGAAAAAAGCGGACAAGCTAGCTTGGGAAGCCAGCTTTGAGCAGGATGATATTGATTTGCGATCGCTGCCTCAATATGTGGTTGTCAAAGCCAGAGATATAATATCTGGTCTGGCCGAACATCAGAGCTATCGTGACTTTAATGGTAAGCGCATGAGACACGATCGCCAGGTTATTAGTATACCCATAACTCGCAATTATCGCATGATTTGTCGCGATGATGGAGACTGGATTGTCCCTCAGTCGGTGTTGTCCCACGAGGACTATAACGTTAAAAAACCGGGTGCTTAGGGGTTATAACTCCCCACAGATGCGTTCAAATGCCGCTGCCGGATTGTCAGCCAGGGTGATGGGACGGCCAATTACCAGATAGCTCGCACCCGCAGCCAGAGCTTGTTTAGGAGTCATCACCCGTTGTTGGTCTCCAGCGGTCGCCCAGGAGGGGCGAATCCCAGGACAAATGAGCAGAAAGTCTGGACCGCAGATCTGCCGCAGTTGCTGAGCCTCCTGGGGGGAACAGACTGCTCCCCCCAACCCAGATTCCTGAGCCAACAGGGCCAGCTTCAGAGCATATTCTGGAAGTTCAATGGGAACCTGTAGGTCAAAGGCTAGTTCTCGGGCGTTGAGGCTGGTTAATAGGGTGACGGCGATGGCTTTGGCTGGGGGTTGATGGGCGTCCTCAGCTCCCTGCTCTAACGCCTGTTGTGCGGCTTGTAAGGCTGGCCGTCCAGCGGTGGCGTGTAAGGTTAACAAATCCACGCCATAGCGAGCGGCTGAACGACAGGCCCCCGCCATGGTATTGGGGATATCATGAAGTTTGAGATCGAGGAAAATCCGTTTCTCTCGCGTCTTGAGAAGCTCAAGTATAGGAGGACCTTCACTGATAAATAGTTCTAGTCCCACTTTCCAGAATTGAACCTCGGGAAGTTGATTTAGTTGGGCGATCGCTCGCTCCAAGTTGGGAACATCGAGGGGAACAATAATACGTTCAGCAGCCGTCATAATTCCTCAGGACCGATAAAGATGCAAGTCCTATATCCTAGCAAGCCATTGAGAATCTGCAAAGACTCAAGCCAGGGGACTCTGGATAGGCAAGGTGATCTCAAAGGTAGTTTCTTGATTAGGGATGGACTCGCAGACCAAACTTCCGCCATGTTTTGTAACAACTGTTTCATAGCTATTATATAATCCTAGCCCCGTGCCTTTGCCCACATCTTTTGTAGTAAAAAATGGCTCGAAAATACGATTTTTATGCCTGGAGCTAATTCCAATTCCATTGTCAGAAATAATAATCTGAATAATCGATTCAGTAAATCGCTTAGTCTGAATTGTGATTTTTCCAGCAGGGGCATTATTTTCTTGAGCTTGCCGAGCCACTATTCCCTCGATTGCATTATTCAATAAATTCATAAATACTTGATTGATGTAAAGAGCAAAGCATTCCACCTTCGGCAAATTATCGTAATTTTTAATAATTTTAATTGGAGGATAGTCTGTTTCCCCTTGTAAGCGATGTTGTAAGACAAGCAGGGTACTGTCTAAACCTTGGTGAATATCAACATACTTAAGTTCTGCCTCATCCAAACGGGAGAAATTGCGTAAACTCACAACAATTTGCTGAATCCGTTCTGAGCCAGATCTCATGGACGTCATCAAATCTAGAAAATCTTGCTGAATAAACTCAAAATCAATTTCCTCCTTAAATTGTAAAATATCTCGGTCACCTGGAGAAAGTTTTGAATCGTAAAGCTCCAGCAATTTTAAAATATCCTCAAAATACTCTTTGGCTGGGGTGAGATTGCTATAAATAAAGCCAATAGGATTATTGATTTCATGAGCTACTCCCGCCACTAACTGACCTAAGCCAGTCATCGTTTCGTTTTGAATTAACTGAGCTTGCGTTTTTCTCAATTCAGATACAGTTTGATTTAAAGACTTTGCCTGTTTTTGTAAATCCTCCTGCTGCTGTATTAGTTGTTGATTTGCCGCAAAAAGTTCTTGAGTACGGTTTTGAACGCGCTTTTCTAAATCTTGCTTGGCCTGTTGTAGCTCTCGGCTGGCTTGGCTCCGCTCAGTGAGCACTGCCATCAGCACCAGCATAGTAATTGAAATAACGGCAATAAACGAGTTTAAAAATAAGAGAGATGTATTGAGATTATCACGAACAAAGACACTTTTTTCTTGAACTGTGCCCACAACCGCTAGGGAAATAGTGATAACAATGACGCTGGTAGTGATGTAGGTGGGAAAGCGAAAAACTGCCCAAACCAAGAGAGGAATCACGAGATACTCAATGGGATAGGCTTGAAAAAATGCTAATTGCATAACAATTAGGGATACCGCAACCCAAGAAGCAATTTCTACAGGCTTCCATTTCCAATGTTGTTTACTGGAAATGACAGGACTGTTTTTCCAGCGGCAATAGAGCGTTAATATCCAAGGAGTATAAACAATAACACCTGTCGCATTGGCAATCCACCAAGTCATGAAAATATAGCCAATCTCTGAAGGAGTTATCCAGTTCATGATCAGCAAAGATCCAACTCCAAAGCTAGCACTAATAAGTTGACAAAGTAGGGCACCAATGGTAATAAATATGAAAACATGACTGATTTTTTGCAGGGGATCAAGACTGGGAATGAAGTGTCGAATTACCCTGACCCCAATCAGGGGTGTTAAGGTGTTGCCAAGGGCAGTAATGATACCAATCCCGAGGCTGGCGGGACTCGGGTCGAGAATGAGATAGGTGCTAAAGGCTCCGATCAAAACTCCCGGCCAAACTCCCCATCCCCAGAGAAGCACCACCGCCAGACTTAATCCGGCTGGAACCCAGACGGTAGCGACATCTCCGGGTAGAACGGCTAATCGCATCCCGACTAAGGCCACCAGATGATAGATGACGGCGATCGCTATGATTCTACAGAGGGATTTCCAGGGTCGGAACATCTTGAGAGGAGTTGACATCTTTAATTTGGAGACCAAGGTAGAACAGAGGGGATAGAAGACACAGGTCAGCGTCTGTGATGCTGATCCGTCGTAGCGAGAATCTCGAGAACGTCTGAGATTGGGTGAATCATCTCCAGCAGATGCTCGACGCGATGGTTGTGTACGTCACTCAGATTTATCACCAGGCTCAAACTTCCCACCAGCGTGATGAGTTCTAAGCTCAACATCTGCCTCGGTTACGGCCGCCACGCTGATTCTAACATTGCTACCATGAGTCGTCGCACTATCCTCGAAAGGGTAAAAGGGGTGTCCAACACCCCCCTCCATCCACCGTAACGACATTTAAACGGTTTACGTAATGACACTTAAATGGCTTACGTAACGACACTTAAATGGCTTACGTAACGGCACTTAAATAATTTTGACCCATACATTAATAGCCATTAACTGCCGAAAATAGTTCACATCGAAATTACCGGCAAATTCTGCTTCTGTGGAGGATAAGCCGAGGTTACTAATTGAAAAATATTTGCAATTATGACTATTTCGGGTTTTGGGTCTTCCCTGGGAGGTGAAGCGTCTTAAAGCCCTGAGTTCCAATGATATAATCAGTGTTTCAGCCCTTGACCTAGGTCAAGAAATGATAATTTTTTTCATAATGAGAATGACCGGCTCAGTCTAAATCATCTTGACATGGCCCTCAAGAATTGTTTAACCTATAGATTGGTAAAAAAACACCTAAAGATGTAACGGTAGTCTAAAAAATACTTTGTCTCTGTGGCATCTCTGTGTCATCTCTGTGACGACAAACAAATCCAGTGACCGAATGGTAGTCGGGTAGCCGCCAAAACACATTATGAAATATCCCCCCTAGATTAGTGTTTATCGCTGCAAAAGAGCCAAAAAGCAGTTTGTGAGCCGTCAGCCAACGGTATCAAGCCTAGATTCTAAGCTCCACGACACTGTAGTCTTTATCTCCCACTACACCCATGAAACCTCAAGTCACCACCTCTAGCAACACATTTCCAAGCATTGACGGCTATAGCGTCACGGAGCAGCTCTACTCAGGGTCACGAACGGCCGTCTATCGAGCCATTCAGGAGGCTCAGGGGTATCCCGTGGTGATTAAGGTGTTGCAGCGTGAGTATCCGAGTGTCGGGGAATTAGTGCAGTTTCGCAATCAATATGCGATTACCAAAGGCTTGAGGATTCCTGGAATCGCCAAACCCTTGGGGTTAGACCCCTATGGCAATGGTTATGCACTGGTGATGGAGGATAGTGGCAGCCTATCCCTGAGCCAATACCTTGAGAATCAAGTGCTGAGCCTAGAGGAAACTCTTGAGATTGCCCTTGAGTTAGCCAAAATTCTTCAGCCGTTACATCAGCAGCGAATTATCCATAAAGATATCAAGCCAGCCAATATTCTGATTGCTCCCAACTCTGGGAAAATTACCCTGATTGATTTTAGTATTGCCTCCCGACTTCCCAAGGAAATCCAAGCCATTCAAAGCCCCCAAGGGTTAGAAGGGACTCTGGCGTACCTGGCCCCCGAACAAACCGGGCGGATGAATCGAGGCATTGACTATCGCAGCGACTTTTATGCCCTAGGGGTGACCCTCTATCACCTCTTAACAGGACAATTGCCGTTTCCGGGAGATGATCCCCTAGAGGTGATTCATAGCCATATTGCCAAAACCCCAACCCCAGTCCCTGAGGTGAATCCTGAAGTTCCAGCCCAGTTAGGGGCAATTGTCGCCAAACTCATGGCCAAAAATGCGGAAGACCGCTATCAAAGTGCCTTGGGATTAGAGTACGATTTGGCACAATGTTTGAACCAATGGCAAGAGACGGGGACCATAGCCCCCTTTAAACTGGGACAGCGAGATGTGAGCGAGCGCTTCCTGATCCCCGAAAAACTCTACGGTCGGGAAACCGAAGTGGCCCAGCTCTTAAATGCCTTTGAGCGTGTTGCCCAAGGAGCCTCAGAACTGATGCTCGTAGCCGGATTTTCAGGGATTGGGAAAACGGCTGTCATTAACGAAGTCCACAAACCCATTGTCCGACAACGGGGATACTTTATCAAAGGGAAGTTCGACCAGTTCAACCGCAACATTCCTCTTTCCGCTTTTGTTCAAGCCTTCAATGATTTGGTAGGGCAACTGCTCTCAGAATCCGATCAGCAGTTACAAACTTGGAAGTATCAGCTTCTTGAAGTCCTAGGAGATAGTGGTCAAGTTCTTATCGATCTCATCCCTGAACTCGAACGAATCATTGGCCCACAACCTCCCGCCCCAGAACTCTCAGGCGACGCTGCCCAAAACCGCTTTAACCTACTCTTTCAAGGCTTTATTAAGGTTTTCAGCACTTCAGACCACCCCTTGGTGATTTTCATCGACGATCTGCAATGGGCTGACTCCGCCTCCTTGAGCCTCATGGAGCGCTTATTGATAGAGACTCAAGAGTCGTATCTATTAGTCTTAGGAGCCTACCGGGATAATGAAGTATCTCCCGGTCATCCCTTTTTGATGACAGTTAAGGCTTTAGAGACCGCAGATGTTACCCTTGAAACTCTCATCCTTGGTCCTCTGAAGGTGGATAGCCTCAACCGCCTGATTGCCGATGCGTTTCAAGCTCCAGAAAAGATGGTGCAGCCCTTAACAAACCTGGTTATGCAGAAGACCCAGGGCAACCCCTTCTTTGCTACCCAATTTCTTAAGGCATTATACCAGGAGAGCCTAATTACCTTTGATCATAAGGCTCACCATTGGCAATGTGACCTGGTTCGGGTCCAAGATGCCGCTTTAACCGATGATGTAGTGAAATTTATGGCGTTGCAGTTACAAAAGCTGCCCGCTACGACCCAAGAACAGTTAACGTTTGCAGCTTGTATTGGGGCAAGATTTGACCTCAAGACGTTGAAGATTGTTTCAGAACAAGACCAAACTCAAGTGGCTTCTGCTCTGTGGCCAGCTCTTCATGAGGGGCTGATTGTGCCAGAGAGCAAGATTTACAAGTTCTATCTAGATGATGATCAGCCTAACGATAGTCACTCGGTGGATGACGAGATTTCTGAACAGATTCACTATCGCTTTTTTCATGACCGTGTGCAACAGGCAGCTTATTCGCTAATTTTAGATTCTGAAAAAGAGCAAGCTCACTACCGAATTGCAACTCTCCTCCAACGCAATACTTCAGAAAAAGAGCAAGAAGAAGCGCTCTTTGAAATTCTCAGCCATTTAAACCTCAGTCGGGCCTTGGTGGTAGATCCCTTAAAACGGATAGAATTATCACGCCTGAATTTACGGGCGGCTCATAAAGCTAAGGCAGCAACAGCATATGGAGCTGCAATTGAGTATCTAAAGGTTGGGATTGAAGTCCTACCGCAAGAATGCTGGCAACAGGAGTATGATCTCACCCTAGCGCTGCATAATACAATGGTGGAAGCTCAGTATCTCAGCACAAACTTTGAGGAAATGGAGGATTGGGGTCAGATTGTTTTGCAGGAAGCCAAGAGCTTTTTAGACAGGATTGAGGTGCAAAAATGCCAAATCTTGGCGGCTAAGGCTAAAAATAAGATGCGTTCTGCATTGATGACTGGACTTACGGTCTTGAAACAGTTATCAGTTGAGTTTCCAGACCAACCCACAGAAGCTGATATTGGTAGCGCCATGACACAAACAGCTCAACTCTGGGCTGGAAAGTCGCCCCTAGAATTGATTAATTTGCCTGAGATGGTGGATACTCATCGTTTGGCTGCGATGAAAATCATGACGGAATTAATACCCTGTGCGTATCAAACGAATCCTCCCTTATTGCCATTGCTCGTGTGCAAAGAGGTGGAGTTTTCAATCCGATTTGGCAACTGCCCAGTTTCAACCTTTGCTTATGCCGACTATGGTGTAGTTTTATGTGGAATTTTGGGGGAAATCGAAGCCGGGTATGAGTTCGGACAGTTGGCTATTGCCGTCATTGATAAATTCCAAGAAAATGGCTATAGATGTCGTGCCGGCTGTGTCATAAATAGTCTTATTCGCCCTTGGAAAGATCCATTGTCTGACTTACTACAACCATTCTTGAATGCTTATACTATTGGTTTAGAGACAGGAGATCTTGAATCAGGAACACTGAATCTTTACTACTATTGTCTATCGTACTATGTAGTCGGTCAGGATTTGGCGACTCTAGTTACTGAATTTGAAATCTACCGCAAAGTGATTCGTTCTTTTGGGCAGTTGGGCTGGCTTGGCTATACGGATATGCTTCAACAACTGGCTATGAACCTGCAAGGGGTGACGGATGTACCCTGGGAACTTCAGGGCTCGGTTTATCAAGCAGAAGCGTTCTTAACCCAGGCAACATCAGTTGGTGATAACTGCGGAATTTTTCAGCACTATTTGCATTCAATTTATCTGCTCTACCTATTTAATCAAACTTCCGAGGCTGCTGAAAACTTGAAAATTATAGAGAATCATCTAGATGGTGCGCTATCAAGCTTTTTGATGGTTTTCTATGTATTTTTTGATGCCTTGACTCAATTAGCGCTGTATCCAGATATTTCACTGGAAGAACAGCCTAAGGTGTTAGCCCGAGTTCAACAGCAGCAGGAGCAGTTACAAAATTGGGCCGCCTTTGCTCCTGCCAATCATCAACATCGCTGGGAGTTAGTGGAAGCTGAGCGGTGTCGGGTGGTTGGAGATCGAGCCAGAGCAATTGACTATTACGATCGCGCCATTGCGACTGCCAGGACTTATAAGTTTACCCAAGATGAAGCTCTGGCCAACGAACGGGCAGCCAGGTTCTACCTAGACTGGGGTAAAGAAAAAGTAGCCGGGGTCTATATGCAAGAAGCTTACTATGGGTATGCTCGCTGGGGAGCAAACGCTAAGGTTACGAATCTGGAACAAGATTACCCTGAGTTGCTGCGTCCCATCCTCCAGGCCCCGGTCATGTCTACAGAGGTCTTGAATACCTTAGTCACTATTGGGAATCCCCTGATATCTTCTTATTCTCAATCTCAGCCAGGATCGAGTAGCTCCAGTCTTAACCAAGCTTTAGACTTAGGTAGTGTGCTCAAGGCATCTCAAGCGCTTTCGGGAACCTTAGAACTGGATGAATTACTCAGTCAACTGACGCAAATTATTTTGCAAAACTCTGGGGGCGATCGCTGTACCTTAATCATTCCCACGGATGCAGGTGAATGGCAAGTCCGAGCCATCACCACTCTTGAGACGGTTCATCTCTGTAGCGAGGCGATCGCCCACAGTCCTAATCTCCCCCTGAAGCTAATTCAGTATGTTAAAAACACGCAAGAGGTTGTGACGATTGATAACCTCGTGACTGACTTACCGGTGTTAGATCAGTATCTAGAAACTGAAAAACCCAAGAGTGTACTCGGTTTGCCCATCCTGACTCAAGGACGTTGTCTGGGAATCTTATATCTACAGAATCAGCTCAGTTCTGGGGTGTTCACCCCGGAACGCATCACTATCCTAAATTTCCTTTGCACCCAAGCCGCAATTTCCTTAGAAAATGCCCGGCTGTATCAACGAGTGCAACAGTCCCTGACGGAGTTGCAAGAAGCCCAACTTCAGTTAGTCCAGAGTGAAAAAATGTCTGCCCTGGGGGGATTAGTCTCTGGGGTAGCCCATGAGATTAATAATCCCGTGGGTTGTATTCTGGGGAATGTGGGAGCTACAGAAGACTATGTACAGGATTTATTGGGATTGCTTGACTTATATGGAGAAGCATTCCCGGAACCCGGAGAGGAGATTGAGGCAGAACTAGAGGCGGTGGAGTTAGACTATGTGCGGCAGGATTTACCCCAGTTGATTCGGGCGATGCGGGATAGTGGCGATCGCATTAAATCCATCAGCAAAAGTTTACGCACCTTCTCCCGGAAAGATACGGATTCCAAGCAGCCCTTTGATATTCATGAAGGACTCGATAGTACCCTCCTGATTTTACGCCACCGCCTCAAAGCCAATGAGCATCGACCTGAGATTGAAGTTCTGAAGGACTATGGTTCTCTCCAACCGGTTCATTGCTTCCCAGGACAACTCAATCAGGTCTTTATGAATCTACTCGCCAATGCCATTGATGTCTTTGATGAGATGGCACAAGAATCATCCTTTGCTGCCTTGAAAGAGAAAAAGCAGCGGATTACCCTGACAACTCGACAAGTTGATAATGAGGTAACCTTAACCATTGCCGATAATGGCTCAGGGATTCCCGAGGAAATTCAACCCCAAATTTTTGACCATTTGTTTACGACCAAAGCTGTGGGCAAAGGGACCGGGTTGGGTTTGGCGATCGCCCGTCAAATTGTTGTAGACCAACATGGGGGTCACTTAGAGGTTCAGTCACACTTAGGACAAGGCACTGAATTTTGTATTCGACTGCCACGTTAGAAGAAATCTTTAAACTAGACACAATCAACTCTTATCCTTGCTAAACTCTCATGACCCATTCCGCAAATTCTTCATCCCTTCCAGTTCACGAAATGCCCGGATACACTATTGTTGAACGGATTTACATGGGAGCTCGTACCGCTGTCTATCGGGCGTTGCACAACGACCATCAGCGTTCAGTTATCATTAAAGTGCTCCAGTTAGAATATCCAACCTTTGGGGAGTTGATGCAGTTTCGCAATCAGTATGTGATCACCAAAAATCTTCCTATTCCAGGGATTGTTCAACCCTTGGCCTTAGAACGCCTAGGTAATAGCTATGCCCTAATTATGGAAGATGAGAATGGCTTGTCCTTAAGTCAGTATCTTCAGCAACAGTCACTCGAACTGGAAGAAATTTTGGAGATTGCCCTGCAACTAGCGAATATCCTCCATGACCTACAGCAGCATCGCGTTATTCACAAAGACATCAAGCCGGCTAATATCCTCATTCACCCAGAACGCAAAACCGTCAAGCTCATCGACTTTAGTATTGCCTCATTGTTACCCAAGGAAACCCAAGAGATTCAAAGCCCCAACATTTTAGAAGGCACTTTAGCCTACTTAGCTCCCGAGCAAACCGGACGCATGAATCGTGGCATTGATTATCGTGCAGACTTTTACGCCTTGGGTGTAACTTTGTACCAACTTTTGAGTGGTCAGTTACCCTTCCAATCCAACGATCCGATGGAATTAGTGCATGATCACATTGCCAAATCCCCAAAACCCTTAGCTCAGGTGAACCCAGCCGTCCCAGCAGTCGTGGCAGCCATCGTCGCCAAGCTGATGGCTAAGAATGCTGAAGACCGGTATCAAAATGCCTTGGGACTCCAGTATGATTTGCAGCATTGTTTAACCCAGTGGCGGCAGACTGGTGAAATATTAGAGTTTGAATTAGGTGAGCGGGATATCAGCGATCGCTTCCTCATCCCTGAGAAGCTGTATGGCCGGGACGCTGAAGTGCAAACCCTGTTAGAGGCCTTTGAGCGCGTTGCGGGCAGTCTAACATCCAATATCCAACATTCAGTATCCGAACTAATGCTAGTGGCCGGCTTCTCTGGCATTGGCAAGACTGCTGTAGTGAATGAAATCTATAAACCAGTTACTCGGCAGAAAGGTTACTTCATCAAAGGCAAATTTGACCAATTCAATCGCAACATTCCTTTATCGGCTTTTGCCCAAGCCTTGCGGGATTTGATGGGACAATTGCTCTCAGAATCTGATGCTCAATTAGCCCAATGGAAAGCTGAAATTCTCAAAGCAGTGGGTGAAAATGGGCAAATCTTGATTGAGGTAATTCCAGAGCTAGAACGGGTTATTGGTCAGCAGCCCCCTGCCCCTGAACTATCTGGGAGTGCGATCCAAAATCGCTTTAACTTGCTGTTCCAAAACTTCATCCAGGTTTTCACCACTGCCGTCCATCCCTTAGTTATATTTTTAGATGATTTACAGTGGGCTGATTCAGCTTCACTCCAGTTGCTTAAAGTGTTACTGGATGACAACGGTCACTTACTTGTGTTGGGAGCTTATCGAGATAATGAAGTTTCGCCTACCCACCCGTTAATGCTAACGCTAGAGGAACTGGAAAAAGCAAATTTGATTGTCAATACCCTTACTCTCGCTCCGCTAAGCCTGGAAAACACAAATCATCTAGTTGCTGACACTCTCAAGTGTACTAGAGAACGGGCGACTACCCTGACGGAACTCGTAAATCGTAAAACCAAGGGCAATCCCTTTTTTACAACTCAATTTCTCAAGGTATTACATGAAGAAAGCTGTATCCTATTTGATTACACGCAGGGATATTGGAATTATGATATCGCCCAAGTCAATGCCCTAGCTCTCACGGATGATGTGGTGGAGTTTGTTGCATCACAATTGCAGAAGCTATCGGCGGAAACTCAACAAGTATTACAACTAGCAGCTTGCATTGGGAATCAGTTTGATCTAGAAACCTTGGCGATCGTGGCAGAACAGCCCCTGGCAGAAACGGCAGTGGTACTGTGGGAGGCATTACAAGAAGGCTTGATTTGCCCTCTAAACCAAGCCTATAAGTCCTTTCAGTTAGAAGAAGTAAAACAACTCAATCCCCAGGGCGACATCAAGCCTATTTATCGTTTCTTGCATGATCGTATTCAGCAGGCTTCTTATTCTTTAATTCCCAATGAGCAAAGACAGCTAACTCACTACAAAATTGGCAAACTATTGTTGCAGAGTACACCCTCTAGCAAGCTAGAAGAAAATATCTTTAACATTGTCAGTCACTTAAATCAAGGTTCTGAGCTAATTGAATCTAAGAAAGAAAGATGTCAAGTATCTAAATTGAATCTTATGGCTGGGGAAAGGGCACTAGCCGCAACAGCGTATTCCAGTGCTAGTAAGTACCTTGAAAATGGAATAAAACTCTTGGGACCTAATTGCTGGAAAGAGGAATATCAATTAACACTATCTCTTTATAATTCAACTATCAAAGCAGAATACCTTACTGTTAATTACCCTCGTGCTAACAGGCTGTCTAATTTTGTTTTAGAACGGGCAACTAGCATTCTTGATTGCGTCAAAGTTTACGAACTGCAAATTCAAATGTATATGGCACAGTCAGAAATGCTGGAAGCACTGGCTGTGGGAGAGTTAGCCTTAGAACTTCTGGGCGTTGATTTAAATAATTCTCCAGCAGCTTCGGATATTTACTTGCCAGAGCTATCTGAAATAGAATCATTACCGGTGATGCAAGATCCTCATCACATGGCTATAATGTCTATACTGATGGCAATTTTCTCGCCAGCTTATACAGCTAAACCAGAACTTTTATCGCCAATTGTCCTGACAGCAATTGAACTAAGTTTAAAACAGGGACACACGTCACTGACTGCATTCGCCTACGTGTTGTATGGCATATTACAGTGTGGAGTTGAGAAGAACTTAGATAAAGGTTACTACTGTGGCTTACTGGCATTGAACGTGTTGGAGCGATTCTCCGCGCGGGAATTAGAATGCAAGGTTGTCAATTTGTTTAATGTTTTCATTAAGCCTTGGAAAACTTCTGTTGCTGAAAGTATAGAACCCTTAGAGAGGGCTAGTCAGGTCGGTTTTGAGATGGGGGATATTGAATATGCTAGTTATGCAAGCACTCATCACTGTACTTTCAAGGTTTTAGCTGGAAGACCTCTAGTTGAAATACAGAAAAAGCAAAATACGACAATCCAGCTGGTTGCGAGTGTCAAGCAGGATCATTCATTATATCACACAACAATTTGGCATCAACTTGTTTTGAATTTGCTAAAAAATATAAAAACTCCAGAGCGGCTTTTAGGAGATTGTTTTGACGAGTCTAAATTATTGGGTGATTTCTGTTCAGGCAGCGATAAATCCCTGCCATTTACGGCCTATTTAGCAAAATGTATTTTGAGCTATTTGTTTGGTGATTATTCGCTGGCCCTTGAATCTGCATTAAATTCGAAAAACTATGCTGATTCTGCCATTGGAGTAACTATTGCAATCCACAATTTTTATTACTCTCTTTGTTTGTTGTCGAATGCCTCTGCTTTGATCAATGCTGATTCACCCTTTAGAACAGAAGACAAACAAAGTCTATTGGGTCAAGTGGAGTTCAATCAGGAAAACATGCAAAAATGGGCGATTAGTGCTCCTGAAAATTTTCGTCATAAATTCAATTTAGTTGCGGCAGAAAAATCTCGTATATTGGGGCAAAAAGTAGAAGCCATTGATTTATATGATCTTGCTATTGCCGGGGCAAAAGCAAATGGCTATGTTCAAGAAGAAGCCCTCGCCAACGAACTTGCGGCAAAGTTTTACCTCGATTGGGGCAAAGAAAAATTTGCTGCTAGCTACATACAAGAAGCCTACTATAGTTATGCCTATTGGGGAGCGAAAGCTAAAGTCGCCGACCTAGAGCGACGCTACCCCCAACTCCTGCAACCTATTCTGCAACCAGTCCTCCAACCCTTTAATCTGTTGAATACTGTCAGCACCATCTCCAGGAGAATGGTTATGAGTAGTAGCGGATCCTCACAGGGGAGCAGCTCTAGTCTTAACCAGGCCTTAGACTTGGGCAGTGTGATCAAGGCATCTCAAGCGCTTTCAGGAACCTTAGAACTGGATGAGTTACTCAGTCAGCTGACGCAAATTATTCTGCAAAACTCTGGGGGCGATCGCTGTACCTTAATCATTCCCACGGATGCGGGTGAATGGCAAGTCCGAGCCATCACCACTCTTGAGACGGTTCATCTCTGTGCAGAGGCGATCGCCCACAGTCCTAATCTACCCCTGAAACTAATTCAGTATGTCAAAAACACGCAAGAGGTTGTGACAATTGATAACCTCGTCACCGACTTACCGGTTTTAGATCAGTATCTAGAAACTGAAAAACCTAAGAGCGTACTCGGTTTGCCCATCCTGACTCAAGGGCGTTGTCTGGGAATTTTATATCTACAGAATCAGCTCAGTTCTGGGGTGTTCACCCCGGAACGCATGACTGTTCTCAATTTCCTTTGCACCCAAGCCGCAATTTCCCTAGAAAATGCTCGACTCTACCAACGAGTGCAACAGTCTCTGACAGAGTTACAAGAAGCCCAACTCCAGTTAGTCCAGAGTGAAAAAATGTCCGCCCTGGGAGGCTTAGTCTCTGGGGTAGCCCATGAGATTAATAATCCCGTGGGTTGTATTCTGGGGAATGTGGGAGCTACGGAAGACTATGTACAGGATTTATTGGGATTGCTTGACTTATATGGAGAAGCATTCCCGGAACCCGGAGAGGAGATTGAGGCAGAACTAGAGGCGGTGGAGTTAGACTATGTGCGGCAGGATTTACCCCAGTTGATTCGGGCGATGCGGGATAGTGGCGATCGCATTAAATCCATCAGCAAAAGTTTACGCACCTTCTCCCGGAAAGATACGGATTCCAAGCAGCCCTTTGATATCCATGAAGGACTCGATAGTACCCTCCTGATTTTACGCCACCGCCTCAAAGCCAATGAGCATCGACCTGAGATTGAGGTGGTCAAAGATTATGGCAATCTGCCCCCTATCAATTGTTTTCCGGGGCAACTCAATCAGGTGTTTATGAATCTTCTCGCCAATGCCATTGATGTCTTTGATGAGATGGCACAAGAATCATCCTTTGCTGCCCTGAAAGAGAAAACCCAGCGGATTACCCTGATAACTCGACAAGTTGACAATGAGGTAACCCTGACCATTGCTGATAATGGCTCAGGGATTCCCGAGGAGATTCAACCCCAAATTTTTGACCATTTGTTTACGACCAAAGCTGTGGGAAAAGGGACCGGGCTGGGTTTGGCGATCGCCCGTCAAATTGTTGTAGATGTTCACAGGGGTCAATTAAACGTCAATTCACAAGTCGATCAAGGAACTGAATTTATTATCAGCCTGCCCCATCAAAACAATCCAGACTCATACAAGCGTACTAGACAGTCTACATGAGAAAGGCAAGGTTCTATCACTAATTATGAGCAATAAGCTCGCCAGTTAGTCCATTTTTAAATTATTCTTGACATTGCTCTCAGCCGTGGGTTAACTTGTAGAATAATGACGAAATATATATGCGTGTAAATATAATGCAAAAAATATTTCATCTCGGTAGCATCTCCGTGACGATGGACAAATGCAGTGACAGAATAGTAGTCGGGTAGTCGCCCAAACTCAGTACGACAATATCCCCTCTAGAGTAGTATTTATCCCTGCAAAAGAGCCAAAAAGCAGTTTGTGAGCCGTCAGCCAACGGTATCAAGCCTAGATTCTAAGCTCCACGACACTGTAGTCTTTATCTCCCACTACACCCATGAAACCTCAAGTCACCACCTCTAGCAACACATTTCCAAGCATTGACGGCTATAGCGTCACGGAGCAGCTCTACTCAGGGTCACGAACGGCCGTCTATCGAGCCATTCAGGAGGCTCAGGGGTATCCCGTGGTGATTAAGGTGTTGCAGCGTGAGTATCCGAGTGTCGGGGAATTAGTGCAGTTTCGCAATCAATATGCGATTACCAAAGGCTTGAGGATTCCTGGAATCGCCAAACCCTTGGGGTTAGACCCCTATGGCAATGGTTATGCACTGGTGATGGAGGATAGTGGCAGCCTATCCCTGAGCCAATACCTTGAGAATCAAGTGCTGAGCCTAGAGGAAACTCTTGAGATTGCCCTTGAGTTAGCCAAAATTCTTCAGCCGTTACATCAGCAGCGAATTATCCATAAAGATATCAAGCCAGCCAATATTCTGATTGCTCCCAACTCTGGGAAAATTACCCTGATTGATTTTAGTATTGCCTCCCGACTTCCCAAGGAAATCCAAGCCATTCAAAGCCCCCAAGGGTTAGAAGGGACTCTGGCGTACCTGGCCCCCGAACAAACCGGGCGGATGAATCGAGGCATTGACTATCGCAGCGACTTTTATGCCCTAGGGGTGACCCTCTATCACCTCTTAACAGGACAATTGCCGTTTCCGGGAGATGATCCCCTAGAGGTGATTCATAGCCATATTGCCAAAACCCCAACCCCAGTCCCTGAGGTGAATCCTGAAGTTCCAGCCCAGTTAGGGGCAATTGTCGCCAAACTCATGGCCAAAAATGCGGAAGACCGCTATCAAAGTGCCTTGGGATTAGAGTACGATTTGGCACAATGTTTGAACCAATGGCAAGAGACGGGGACCATAGCCCCCTTTAAACTGGGACAGCGAGATGTGAGCGAGCGCTTCCTGATCCCCGAAAAACTCTACGGTCGGGAAACCGAAGTGGCCCAGCTCTTAAATGCCTTTGAGCGTGTTGCCCAAGGAGCCTCAGAACTGATGCTCGTAGCCGGATTTTCAGGGATTGGGAAAACGGCTGTCATTAACGAAGTCCACAAACCCATTGTCCGACAACGGGGATACTTTATCAAAGGGAAGTTCGACCAGTTCAACCGCAACATTCCTCTTTCCGCTTTTGTTCAAGCTCTACGTGATTTGATGAATCAACTGCTCTCAGAATCTGATCAGCAGTTACAAATCTGGAAAGACAAACTACTCAAAGCCTTGAGGGACAGTGGTCAGGTTCTTATCGATCTCATCCCTGAACTTGAACAGGTTATTGGCCCACAACCTCCCGCCCCAGAACTCTCAGGCGACGCTGCCCAAAACCGCTTTAATCGACTGTTTAAAAACTTTCTAGAGGTTTTCACGAGAGCGGAACACCCTTTAGTCATCTTTATTGATGACCTACAATGGGCCGACTCTGCTTCTTTGACCTTAATGCAAAGTCTGTTAACGGAAGCCCAATCGGAATCTCAACCTCGATCTTTACTGGTTTTAGGAGCCTATCGAAATAATGAAGTGTCTCCCGAGCATCCCTTTTTGATGATGGTTAGGGCCCTGGAAAATGAGAATGTCATCCTAGAAACCCTCACCCTCAGTCCTTTAAATTCTAATAGCCTTAACCATCTAATTGCTGATGCTTTTCGGGCTTCAGCATCTGGGGTGGAGCCTTTGACAAATCTAGTCATGCAAAAGACTGAGGGCAATCCCTTTTTTGCTACCCAATTTCTCAAGGCATTATACCAAGATAGTTTGATTACCTTTGACCGGGAAGCTCACCATTGGCAATGTGACCTGGTTCGGGTTCAAGATGCAGTCCTGACGGATGATGTAGTTGAATTTATGGCGTTGCAGTTACAAAAGCTACCCGCTGTGACCCAAGAACAGTTAACGTTTGCAGCTTGTATTGGGGCAAGATTTGATCTCAAAACGTTGAAGATTGTTTCAGAACAAGACCAAACTCACGTGACTTCTGCTCTGTGGCCGGCAGTGCAAGAGGGGCTGATTGTGCCAGAAAGTAAGATTTACAAGTTCTATCTAGATGATGATCAGCCCAACGATAGTCACTTGGTGGATGACGAGATTTCTGAACAAGTTCACTATCGCTTTTTTCATGACCGTGTGCAACAGGCAGCCTATTCGTTAATTTTAGATTCTGAGAAACAGCAAGTTCACTACCGAATTGCAACTCTCCTGCAACGGGATACTTCGGAAAAAGAGCAGGAGGAAGCACTCTTTGAAATTCTTAGCCATTTAAACCTCAGTCGGGCCTTGGTGGTAGATCCCTTAAAACGGATAGAATTATCACGCCTGAATTTACGGGCAGCTCATAAAGCTAAAACTGCAACGGCATATGGAGCTGCAATTGAGTATCTAAAGGTTGGGATAGAAGTCCTACCACAAGAGTGTTGGCAACAGGAGTATGACCTCACCCTAGCGCTGCATAACGCAATGGTGGAAGCCCAGTATCTCAGCACAAACTTTGAGGAAATGGAGGATTGGGTTCAGACTGTTTTGCAGGAAGCCAAGAGCTTTTTAGACACGATTGAGGTGCAAAAATACCGAATCTTGGCGGCTAAGGCTAACGATAAGATGCGCTCTGCACTAACGACTGGGCTTACAGTCTTGAAACAGTTATCAGTTGAGTTTCCAGACCAACCCACAGAAGCTGATATTGGCAGCGCCATGACACAAACAGCCCAACTCTGGGCTGGGAAATCGCCCCTAGAATTGATTGATTTGCCTGAGATGGTGGATACTCATCGTTTGGCTGCGATGAAAATCATGACGGAATTAGTACCCTGCTGTTATCGAGTATTTCCTCCCCTACTGCCATTACTGGTGTGTAAGCAGGTAGAGTTCTCAATTCAATTTGGCAATTGCCCGATTTCAACCTTTGCTTATGCCGACTATGGTGTGGTTTTGTGTGCAGTTTTAGAGGAAGTTGAAGCCGGATATGAGTTCGGACAGTTAGCCCTTGCTGTCATTGATAAATTCCAAGAAAATGGCTACAAATGTCGCGCGTATTTTATTATAAATGGTCTCATCCGTCCTTGGAAAGATCCATTGTCTGATTTACTGCAACCATTCTTAAATGGATATAATATTGGTTTAGAGACAGGAGATCTTGAATCGGGAGCACTGAATCTTTCTTACTATTGTTTGACATCTTATGTAGTCGGTCAGGATTTGGCGACTCTAGTTACTGAACTGGAAATCTACCGTAAAGCCATTCATTCTTTTGGTCAGTTATGCTGGCTTGGCTATACGGATATGCTTCAACAACTGGCTATGAACCTGCAAGGAGTGACGGATGTACCCTGGGAACTTCAGGGCTCGGTTTATCAAGGCGAAGCGTTCTTAACCCAGGCAATGTCAGTTGGTGATAACTGCGGAATTTTTCAGCACTATTTGTATTCAATTTATTTGCTCTATCTATTTAATCAAACTTCCGAGGCTGCTGAAAACTTGAAAATCATAGAAAATCATTTAGATGGTGCGCTGTCAAGCTTTTTTCTGGCCTTCTATGTATTTTTGGATGCCTTGACTCAATTAGCGCTGTATCCAGAAACTTCACTGGAAGAACAGCCTAAGGTGTTAGCCCGAGTTCAACAGCAGCAGGAGCAGTTACAAAATAGGGCCGCCTTTGCTCCTGCCAACCATCAACATCACTGGGAGTTAGTGGAAGCTGAGCGGTGTCGGGTGGTTGGAGATCGAGCCAGAGCAATTGACTATTACGATCGCGCCATTGCGACTGCCAGGACTTATAAGTTTACCCAAGATGAAGCTCTGGCCAACGAACGGGCAGCCAGGTTCTACCTAGACTGGGGTAAAGAAAAAGTAGCAGCAGGCTATATGCAAGAAGCTTACTATGGGTATGCTCGCTGGGGAGCCCACGCTAAGGTTACGAATCTGGAACAAGATTACCCTGAGTTGCTGCGTCCCATCCTCCAGGCCCCAGTGATGTCTACAGAGGTCTTGAATACCTTAGTCACTATTGGAAATCCCTTTATATCTTCTTATACCCAATCTCATACGGGTTCGTCGAGTAGCTCGGGTCTTAACCAAGCTCTAGACTTAGGCAGTGTACTCAAGGCATCTCAAGCGCTTTCGGGAACCTTAGAACTGGATGAATTACTCAGTCAACTGACGCAAATTATTTTGCAAAACTCTGGGGGCGATCGCTGTACCTTAATCATTCCCACGGATGCGGGTAAATGGCAAGTCCGGGCCATCACCACTCTTGAGACGGTTCATCTCTGTACAGAGGAGCTCGCCCAAAATCCTAATCTCCCCCTGAAGCTAATTCAGTATGTCAAAAACACGCAACAGGTTGTGACGATTGATAACCTCGTCACCGACTTACCCGTTTTAGATCAGTATCTAGAAACTGAAAAACCCAAGAGTGTACTCGGTTTGCCCATCCTGACTCAAGGACGTTGTTTGGGAATTTTATATCTACAGAATCAGCTCAGTTCTGGGGTGTTCACCCCGGAACGCATGACTGTTCTCAATTTCCTTTGCACCCAAGCCGCAATTTCCCTAGAAAATGCTCGACTCTACCAACGAGTGCAACAGTCTCTGACAGAGTTACAAGAAGCCCAACTCCAGTTAGTCCAAAGTGAAAAAATGTCAGCGTTAGGAGGCTTAGTCTCTGGGGTAGCCCATGAGATTAATAATCCCGTGGGTTGTATTCTGGGGAATGTGGGAGCTACAGAAGACTATGTAAACGATTTATTGGGATTGCTTGACTTATATGGAGAAGCGTTCCCGGAACCCGGAGAGGAAATTGAGGCAGAACTAGAGGCGGTGGAGTTAGACTATGTGCGTCAGGATTTACCCCAGTTGATTCGGGCGATGCGAGATAGTGGCGATCGTATTAAATCCATCAGTAAAAGTTTACGCACCTTCTCCCGGAAGGATACGGATTCCAAGCAGCCCTTTGATATCCATGAAGGACTCGATAGTACCCTCCTGATTTTACGCCACCGCCTCAAAGCCAATGAGCATCGACCTGAGATTGAAGTTCTGAAGGACTATGGTTCTCTCCAACCCGTTCATTGCTTCCCAGGACAACTCAATCAGGTCTTTATGAATCTACTCGCCAATGCCATTGATGTCTTTGATGAGATGGCACAAGAATCATCCTTTGCTGCCTTGAAAGAGAAAACGCAGCGGATTACCCTGACAACTCGACAAGTTGATAATGAGGTGACCCTTAAAATTGCCGATAATGGCTCAGGGATTCCCGAGGAGATTCAACCCCAAATTTTCGACCATTTGTTTACGACCAAAGCCGTGGGCAAAGGGACCGGGTTGGGTTTGGCGATCGCCCGTCAAATTGTTGTAGACCAACATGGGGGTCACTTAGAGGTTCAGTCACACTCAAGGCAAGGCACTGAATTTTGTATTCGACTGCCACGTTAGAATCCAGAATACACCCAAAATCTTCAAGGTACTAGTGGGAACGAGTGTAGTGAGTCAACGACCCTGAAAACGGTCATATTTACTCTTAGCCGGTAGATCCAATCTCTAAAAAGTTTTAGAGTTTTGAGACGATACTCTTAATCACAGCAGTATCATAAAGTTTTGCCGTCAATGGCTAACGCAGTGGTCTGGAGAGTTTAACGTTGACGAACTTTGTGCCATTATCCCAAAGTTAACGCAAGGAGTTTACCCATAAAACCTCTGTTAGACTGTATTTTAAGCCCCTAGTTCTTTCTCTAAGTACGATTTATAACATTCTTGATACATTTACCCCCATCTTAGAATAAATACTTTAGACTGAGGGAGAGGAACTTTTGTCTTTGACAAACTCCATGACCCACCCAGCGCATCCTTCATCCCCAGCAGTTGACAAACTATCCGGTTTCAGCCTTGTTGAGCAGATTTATCTGGGCGCTCGTACCGCCGTCTATCGAGCCTTAGACAACAGGAATCAGCATCCAGTTGTCATTAAAGTCCTTAGGTCAGAATATCCAACCTTTGGGGAGTTGGTGCAGTTTCGCAATCAATACGCGATCGCCAAAAACCTGTCCATCCCAGGGATTGTAAACGTCCTGGGTCTGGAACCTGTTGGCAATGGGTATGCCTTGGTCATGGAAGATGGGAATGGGTTGTCTTTAAGTCAATATCTTCAAGAGCAAAGCCTGGATGTAGCCGAAGTGCTAGAGATTGCCCTACAACTGGCCAACATCCTCCACGACCTACACCAGCACCGTGTCATCCACAAAGACGTCAAGCCGGCCAATATCCTCATTCACCCAGAACACAAAACCGTCAAGCTTATTGACTTTAGTATTGCCTCATTGTTACCCAAGGAAAGCCAAGAGATTCAAAGCCCCAACATTTTAGAAGGCACTTTAGCCTACTTAGCTCCTGAACAAACCGGACGCATGAATCGTGGCATTGATTATCGTGCAGACTTTTACGCCTTGGGTGTGACCCTGTACCAACTCTTGAGTGGTGAGTTACCCTTCCAGTCCAACGATCCGATGGACTTAATACATAGTCATATTGCCAAATCCCCCACACCCCTGACTCAGGTGAACCCAGCCGTTCCAGACATCGTGGCAGCCATGGTCGCCAAACTGATGGCCAAGAATGCTGAAGACCGGTATCAACATGCCTTGGGACTCCAGTATGACTTACAGCACTGTTTGACCCAATGGCAAGAGACCGGTGAAATATCAAAGTTTGACCTGGGTAAGCGGGATGTGAGCGATCGCTTCCTCATCCCTGAAAAGCTTTACGGCCGGGAAGGGGAAGTACAAACCCTGTTAGAGGCCTTTGAGCGTGTGTGCCAAGGCCGTTCAGAACTGATGCTGGTCGCCGGATTTTCTGGAATTGGCAAAACCGCTGTCGTCAATGAAGTCCACAAACCCATTACCCGGCAAAAAGGCTACTTCATCAAAGGAAAATTCGACCAATTTAACCGCAACAGTCCCCTCTTAGCTTTTGTCCAAGCCCTACGAGATTTAATGAATCAACTGCTTTCAGAATCTGATGAGCAGTTAGAAATCTGGAAAGACAAGCTCCTAGAAGCCCTAGGAGATAGTGGTCAAGTCCTGATTAATTTAATTCCTGAACTCGAACAGATTATTGGCTCACAACCTCCCACCCCAGACCTCTCAGGCGAGGCCGCCCAAAACCGCTTTAACCATCTGTTTCAAAACTTTCTTCAGGTGTTCACGAAAGAAGAACATCCCCTGGTCATCTTTATCGATGACCTACAATGGGCCGACTCCGCCTCCTTGAACCTAATGCAAGGTCTATTAACAGAAGCGCATTCTCAATATCTCTTAGTGTTGGGAGCCTATCGAGATAATGAAGTATTTCCCGGTCATCCCTTTTTGATGATGATGACGGCCCTAGAAAAAGCTAATATCACCCTAGAAACTCTAACTCTAAGTCCCTTGAGTGCCGAGAGCGTGAACCATCTGATTGCCGATGCTTTTCAGGCTCCAGCCTCTGGGGTACAGCCCTTGACGAATTTGGTCATGCAAAAAACCCAGGGCAATCCTTTCTTTGCTACTCAATTCCTCAAGGCATTACACCAAGATGGACTCATTACGTTTGACCGAGAGGTTGGCCACTGGCAATGTGACTTAATGGCAGTCCAGGATGCCGCAACCGATGATGTAGTAGAGTTCATGGCCTTGCAGTTACGAAAATTGCCCATGGCTACCCAAGAACAGCTCAAATTTGCAGCTTGTATTGGGGCAAAATTTGACCTCAAGACCTTGACGATTGTTTCAGAAGAAGAGGAAATCCAAGTGGCGTCAACCCTGTGGCCGGCACTACAAGAGGGGCTGATTGTACCTGAGAGTAAAATCTACAAGTTCTATTTGGATGATGAGCAATGCCCAGACCATCAATTCCTAAATGAAGAAGTTTTTGAGCAAATTCACTATCGTTTTTTCCATGACCGGGTGCAACAGGCAGCCTATTCCCTGATTCCCGAAGATCAGAAACAGGCGACTCACCTAAAGATTGGGCAATTGCTGCAACAGAATTTATCGGAGAGCGAACAAGAAGAAAAACTATTTAATATTGTTGGACATTTCAACTCGGGGCGTGGGTTGCTGAGTCAGGAAAGTGAACGAGAGTCTTTGATTCGACTGAACCTTGCCGCCATTGAAAAAGCGAAGAAAGCCACGGCTTACCGAGCGGCTCAAGACTTAGCTATAGTGGGGTTAGATTTACTTTCAGAATATAGTTGGCAAACCCAGTATGAATTGAGTCTGAAGCTGCATCAAACTGCCGCTACTATGGCCTATTTGAATGGAGATTTTGAAGAAGCAAATCACCAAATTCAACAAGTTTTGGATTCTGCTCAGACCGTCTTGGATAAAGTGCCTGTTTACCAGGTGCAGATCAAGATGTCGGCAGCTCAGAATGAATTTGCGGAGGCGATCGCTCTAGCGGCCCAAGCTATTACTGAGTTGGGAGTCGAATTTCCGGTAGACATCACACCAAGTTTAAACCAGAAAGCCTTACAAGATGTGGCGATGGAGTTAGAAGGGAAAGTGATTGAGGATTTAGTAAATTTGCCCGTGATCGCTGACCCAACCATGATTGCTATCATGGAACTGCTAGGGATGATAGTGCCAATGGTATTTGCAGCTAAATCAACATTTCTGCCCTTTCTTACTGCGAAGATTGTCAGCTTGTCGCTTCAATTTGGCAATGCGCCTGTTTCCAGTACTGGTTATGCTACCTATGGCATGGTTTTAACGACGAGCTCGGATCAAGTCGAGCTAGGCTACAACTTTGGCAAAATGGCTTTAGACCTAATTTATCGCCTCGATACAAAAGCATATAAATGTCTAACAACTCTTATTTTTTCGCCTTTCATACAGCATCAAAAAGAACCTATAAGTTCCATATTTCTCCCCTTGAAACAAGGGTATTTAGCGGGCATAGAAACTGGTGACTTTTTATATGCAGGTTACTGCCTTAACAACCATCTTGATGCTTCTTTCTACACTGGACAAGAATTATCTGAGCTTCAATCAGAAATCAATCATTTTTGTGCAGTTATGGTTTCATTTAAGCAGGATAATCCCCTGACATACTTTCGAATGAAGCATGAATTTGTACAACGCTTAGTTAAAATAACTGATCAACCAACTCTTTTGATTGGGGATGCCTATGATGAGACGAAAATGTTTCCACAGTACCTGCAAACTAACGAGCTACTAGCCTTGGGTTATGCGTATACCTATAAGCTAATCTTGGCTTATTTGTTTAGCGATTATAACCATGCTCTTGACTACATTCATGAACTTAGTAAGTATTTGAATACTATCGCTGGAATGTTACATGTTGCTCCCGTACATTTCTATTGCGGATTAACCTATTTGGCGGTGGCAAAAACCAAGTCTGAAAATGAAAAACTGCAACTACTTGCTTTAACAGAACAGCATCACGCTATTCTATCAACTTGGGCAGAGAATGCTCCCATGAATCACGAACATAAAGTGAATCTCTTGGCAGCAGAAAAATATCGAGTTTTGGGTGATATTGCCAAGGCTATTGATGGCTATGATCGAGCTATTACCGGAGCCAAAGCCAACGGTTTTATCCAAGACGAAGCTCTTGCTAACGAACTAGCAGCAAAGTTTTACCTCGATTGTGGTAAAGAAAAAGTCGCCGCCAGCTATATGCAAGACGCTTACTACGGCTATGCTCGTTGGGGAGCCAAAGCCAAAGTCGCCGATTTAGGGCAACGCTATCCCCAACTCCTGCAACCTATCCTGCAACCGGTCCTCCAATCCCTTGATCTATTGAATACCGTCAGCATCATTTCCAGTGCCAGGGTTGTTAGTAGCAGCGGGGTCTCACAGGGGAGCAGATCGGGTCTTAACCAAGCTTTAGACTTAGGCAGTGTACTCAAGGCATCTCAAGCGCTTTCGGGAACCTTAGAACTGGATGAATTACTCAGTCAACTGACGCGGATTATTTTGCAAAACTCAGGGGGCGATCGCTGTACCTTAATCATTCCCACGGATGCAGGTGAATGGCAAGTCCGAGCCATCACCACTCTTGAGACGGTTCATCTCTGTAGCGAGGCGATCGCCCACAGTCCTAATCTACCCCTGAAACTAATTCAGTATGTTAAAAACACGCAACAGGTTGTGACGATTGATAACCTCGTCACTGACTTACCGGTTTTAGACCAGTATCTAGAAACTGAAAAACCCAAGAGTGTACTCGGTTTGCCCATCCTGACTCAAGGACGTTGTCTGGGAATTTTATATCTACAGAATCAGCTCAGTTCTGGGGTGTTCACCCCGGAACGCATCACTATCCTAAATTTCCTTTGCACCCAAGCCGCAATTTCCTTAGAAAATGCCCGGTTGTATCAACGAGTGCAACAGTCCCTGACGGAATTGCAAGAAGCCCAACTTCAGTTAGTCCAGGGTGAAAAAATGTCTGCCCTGGGGGGCTTAGTCTCTGGGGTAGCCCATGAGATTAATAATCCCGTGGGTTGTATTCTGGGCAATGTGGGAGCTACGGAAGACTATGTAAACGATTTATTGGGATTGCTTGACTTATATGGAGAAGCATTCCCGGAACCCGGAGAGGAGATTGAGGCAGAGCTAGAGGCGGTAGAGTTAGACTATGTGCGGCAGGATTTACCTCAGTTGATTCGGGCGATGCGGGATAGTGGCGATCGCATTAAATCCATCAGCAAAAGTTTACGCACCTTCTCCCGGAAAGATACGGATTCCAAGCAGCCCTTTGATATCCATGAAGGACTCGATAGTACCCTCCTGATTTTACGCCACCGCCTCAAAGCCAATGAGCATCGACCTGAGATTGAGGTCGTTAAGGACTATGGTTCTCTCCAACCGGTTCATTGCTTCCCGGGACAACTCAATCAGGTCTTTATGAATCTACTCGCCAATGCCATTGATGTCTTTGATGAGATGGCACAAGAATCATCCTTTGCTGCCTTGAAAGAGAAAACCCAGCGGATTACCCTGACAACTCGACAAGTTGATAATGAGGTAACCTTAACCATTGCCGATAATGGCTCAGGGATTCCCGAGGAGATTCAACCCCAAATTTTTGACCATTTGTTTACGACCAAAGCCGTGGGCAAAGGGACTGGGCTGGGTTTGGCGATCGCCCGTCAGATTGTTGTAGATAAACATGGGGGTTACTTAGAGGTTCAGTCACACTTAGGACAAGGCACTGAATTTTCTATTCGACTGCCGAGTAATGGTGTTACTCCTTAAAAAGTTAAATCGTGTTGAAAAATGAGCATGGGTCTGTTAATCTCTTAAAAAGAGATAGACCCAAACCCCACAACCATTTTTCATCCCATTTTTTGCTATCCTGACCAAACTAATGCTGCTAATGGGACTTAAACAAGAGTCGCTGAAGGATTCGAGACTTGCTCAGGGAAGAGATCGGGGTTTTGCTCTGGGTTTAGCAGCCACAGGCCCGATCGCAGTTTAAAGGCTTCTTTAGGCAGGGTCATTCCCTGTTGTAGAGCCATAACCAAAAGCGTCAGCGTTTCAACCAGTTTCGGGTCCCAGCGGTGACCACTAGCCGCTTGACAATCCGCCAAGGCTTCCATCAAGGCCTGAGACCGGGATTGTTCTTGCATTAACCGATTCAGCCGTCGTTGAAACTCAACCAGTAGCCCTAAAATGCGGCATTCTAGGGGAATCTCATCGTAACCCAAGCCCCCCGGCCTTCCTGAACCATCCCAATATTCCCCTTGGTGGGCGATAATTTGGGAGATCGCCTTGAGTTGCGGCATCATTCGCAACGCTTGTCGTCCCGGATAGAGAGGACAACTTAGAGGGGACGGCTCACTCTCAGCTAAACTCGCTTCTGGATACGGCAAAGCATCAATTCGATGTAATAACCCTGCTAAACGTAACCGTTTCACCTGCCAAGCGGGCAAATCCAGGATTTGAGCAAAGGCTTCACAGAGTCCCGAGACGTCACTAGCGGCGTGGGGATTTTGCAAATCTGTTAAATCAATCAGTTGGGCCATGCGTAGAAAGGCCTGCAACTTATTCGAGACAATATTATATTCGAGTTCAGGCTGGTGGGGAAAAACCTGAGTCTCTAAGTCCTGGCTAAGTCCCTCATGAGAATCACTCAGGTAACGTACCACCCGCGAGACAATGGGGTTTAAGTCTTGAGAGACCTGAGCCACATCCAGGGGGGGCTGTTGAGAGAGTTCCCGGCGAATCTCAGCGACTCGCATCTTGAGGGATTCCGCCACATCCTCTCGCAACGGTTGAATATGCTCAATCGCTAACTCCACAGCGGCTAACACTAACTCCGGCTCAAACGTCCAAAAGCCATAAAACTTCCGCTCCAAATCCACCTCGGGAACCCCCGTATCGCCGTAATCTGCCTGGGAAAGTTCCTGACACAAGACCATCGCCGTATAACCAGGAGACAGAATAAGGAGATGCCATTCTTGAGCCACGGGGTCGTCAGGGGCGAGGGGGACTAGCTCAACATTGGCTTTTTGGCTCGTGGGATGCTCCCGGAAACCTGAGTCGGGGGCCGCCAGAATCACAATAGTTTGGGCCTTATCGGCAATCTCTCCGTAGCGATCAGCTTCCTGGAGATACCATTTCCCCTGTTGAAAGGCAGTCATCATGACCGGGTTACAGTCCGACTCTAGGATGCTGTCTTCCAGGGCATGACAGAGAGCAACAAGAGTATTTTTATAGTACACCCCGTGGTTTATGGGCGGCGTAGGACGGGGTTGGGTGTTTTGCCGTTGGACGAGTTTTTGGAGGAGAGATCCGTTGAGCACAATGGAGAATCAGATAAGGGGCTTTGAGTAGTCCGGGTTGGTGGGTCTTTGGCTCGGCTGTTAAGCAACGCCCAATGTCTATTATAAGGGGTAGGTTTTCCCTATTCCCTTGTTCCCTGTTCCCTGTTCCCTGTTCCCTGTTCCCTATCCATGTCCCTACGAATCCACGGCAATCGTTCTCTCAAGACCCTCCCTGGAGATGGTACTCGCCCCACCCCGGCTCGGGTTCGCGAGGCGTTGTTTAATATCTGGCTAGGAAAAATTGAGGGCTGTCGTTGGTTAGATCTCTGTGCCGGAAGTGGGGCTATGGGAGCGGAAGCCTTGTCGCGCGGGGCCTCTCAGGTGGTGGGAATTGAGCAATGGGGTAAGGCCTGTGGCGTAATTCAGCAAAACTGGCAACAGGTGGCGAAACCCCAGCAACCGTTCCAAGTCCTACGTGGGGATGTGTTGAAGCGGCTTCCCCAACTCAGCGGACAGGTGTTTGACCGCATTTACTTCGATCCCCCCTACGCCAGTTCCCTCTATGAACCGGTTTTAGAGGCGATCGCCCAACTGCACCTGCTCAGTCCTGACGGAGAGATGGCCGTCGAGTGCGATCGCCAACGGCCCGCCCCCAACCCTCCCGTCAGCCTACAACTGACACGAGAAAAACCCTACGGTAACACGCTGCTGCGTTTCTATAAGAGCCACCAGAACTAGGACACGCTTAGCCAACAGGATTCCCCCACCAGCCCCTTGCCTCTTGCCTCCCCAAACATGAGATAATGATTCTCATTCCATGAAAATTCCCCCAAGACCCGCAACTCTCATCCACAAGAATCTGACATTTCTATCTCATGCCGTTTCGACATCAAGCCAATCCCCCAACGCCCTGGGACCAAGACCTAGAAGCACCCCAAATTCACCATTCTGACTATGTACACCCCCGTGCTACCCTCATTGGAGATGTCCGCATAGAAGCGAACGTTCTTATCGCCCCAGGAACCTCCATTCGTGCCGATGAAGGCTCACCCTTCCACATTGGAGCCAACACCAACATTCAAGATGGCGTAGTCATCCATGGCTTAGAAGAAGGACGAGTGACCGGAGATGATGGAGAACTCTACTCCGTTTGGATTGGCAGAAATACTTGCATCACCCATATGTCCCTAATTCACGGGCCAGCCTATGTCGGCAATGACTGCTTTGTCGGCTTCCGTTCGACCGTGTTCAACGCCAAACTCGGAGATGGCTGCATTGTCATGATGCACGCCTTAATTCAAGACGTGGAAATTCCCCCAGGCAAATATATTCCCTCGGGAGCCGTCATCACCACCCCTCAAGCCGCCGAACGTCTCCCCGATGCCAACGATTCTGATCGCCATTTTTCCGAACATGTGGTGCAAGTTAATCAGGATCTCTTAGCCGGGTATCACTGCGCCGAGGATGCTGCCTGCGTAACGGCTATGCGGCCCAGAGGTCATTCTGGGAATGGCTCTCAACCTCCCTCGGGTTTAAATGGTCCCGTCTTAACACAAATTCGGCGCCAACTGGCTCAGGGGAATCATCTCGGTTTGGAATATGCCGATCGCCGCCGTTATCGTGCCAATTCCTGGAAAATCGGGCCTATATTTGAAAATAAGTCTGAATATGAGCTAATCAATGCAATTCAAGCCTATTTGGACGAGCATTCTGGGGATTATGTCCGCTTACTCGGGATTGAACCGCGAGAGAAAAAGCGACTGCTTGAGTTAGTGATTCAACGGCCCAATTGAGAAAACAGGCCGTTAAACCCGCCCAGCCAGAAGCAACCACCCGCAAGAATCGGGTGGTTTTTTCACGAAGCTCCCCAGCCAAGACGGCTCATTTTAGTGAGACACCCTAAGACACTAATACGCTTTAAAAGCTATAGCCAAATAGAAATTTGGATTCTAAAGTGCCTATTATTAAGTGTCTATTTTTGAGGACTCCTGACGAGCAACTCAGGAGTTAGTCCTCCGTGAGAGCATTACCGCGACGGTATTGAAGATAAGCAGCAACAAACAGGCCAGCCAAGGTGATGGGGACCAGGCCCAGAACGATACCGGCGAGTAAGGGTTCTACCATGAGTCTATTCTCCTCGTAATGTATAAAGATGTGAAGTTTGCTCTGGTTTACCATTGTACGGGCTTCTGGGGCGATCGCAGCCTTTGAGTTGACCCAGAACCCGGCAATTTTCCCGGTTAATTCCCCAAAGTCCCTTGGATTTTCCCAGGTCCGTCCTTTAAGATTGAAGAAGATTGGTATATTTATATAAACCTGTCCGAGTCTCCGCTGGCAAACGCTTTTGAAAACGCCTGCTTTACACTTCAATGTCGATCGCCTAATCCGGCAACTCTCCATCTGCACCATGGTGGGGTTGCTCCTCATCGGCCTGTCGATGTTTACCATTCATCAGTTGCAGGTCTCTGACCCCTACATTCAAGAAGTATTAGCCCTCGACGGAGATCCAGAACAGGGTTACGCCATTTTCCAGATGAACTGTTCCGGCTGCCATGGAGATGGCTCCAACGGCATGGTGGGCCCGAGTTTGCGGGACATCTCAGCTCATAAGTCCCGGGCCAGCCTCATCCGTCAAGTCATCAAAGGGGACACACCACCGATGCCCCAGTTCCAACCCAGTCCCCAAATTATGTCAGATTTGTTGGCCTATTTGGAAACGCTTTAGGGGGGATAGGGGGAAGAAGGCGAACGGGGGAAATCCATCTCGGGCTTTTCCTCCGTGTCCTCTGTGACTCTGTGGTTCTCTCTTGCCTATTGCCTATTGCCTATTGCCTATTGCCTATTGCCTCCCCCCCGTAACTGCTCCCAGATTTGTCGATATTGACTTAAACTAGCTTCTCCTAGGTCTAACTCAATAAATTCACTGCGTTGTAGCCGATCGCCCTCTGGGAGCAGAACCGGATTAGTCCGTAGAGCCTCCGGGAGGTCAGCTTCTGCCGTTCCGAGAACCTGGGGAGAAGCCGCAAACCCTAATAGGGAGAGCTGTTCAGCGATGCGGGGCCGCCAGCAAAAATCAATCCAGCGATCGCTTAACCTGCCTACCGTTGCCCGAGCGGGACGGACCCAATAATCGGCCCAGAGAGCCGTCCCAGATTGGGGGACCACCGCTGCTAACTGTCGGCCATATCGGGGAATCGCCAGGATATCCCGTGAGTACCCCTGAGCGACCCAAATATCTCCCCGAAGTAAAGGCTGCTGAAACGCTGTTGAAGAATAAAACAACAGTTGTTCCTGAAGGGCCTGGAGTTCCTCAAATAACTCGGGCACATCCTGAGGACTCTCATGATTGTAGGAATGACCTAATTTTTTCAAAGTTAAGCCAATCACCTCCCGGGGACTATCCAAGAGAGCCACTCGTCCCCGTAACTCCTCCCGCCACAAATCTGACCAATCTTGGGGAGTCCAGCCTAAACGGTCAAAGCGATCCTTGCGATAGACAATGACGGTGGTTCCCCAGCGATAGGGAGCCCCCCAAAGGCGATCGCCCTGACGAGCCAAGTCCCGCCAAGGAATCGGGGTTTGTGGGAGATTCCCCCAGTTGTCCCAGGCTTGACTATCCAGAGGCTGAAGTAATCCCCCCTCAATCGCCCTCGGGAGCCAACTGTGGCCCAATAAGGTCAACTCAGGGATTTGCGGCGATCGCCCCCAGGGACGCCATCCCGACCCATTCTCACTCTCATCATCCTCCTGATGCTGCCAACGGACCAACGCCTCAAATAAATCCTCTAACTGAGGCTCAGCCGAAAAGTCTAAATTGACCCGGTGTTCTAAAACACGGCGAAATTCTCCCAACATCGGCGGTGGAATGGCATCCCGGAGGAACGTAACCATTAGATGTTGGTCTGAAGCAGTTTGGCATCCCGTCAGGAGTTGGGCAACTCCCAAGGCGATCGCACCAGTTAGGAGAGAGCGGCGACTAACAGACAAAGCAGCATTCGTGATCATTGCATTTCACCTTTTAGCATAGCGTTTTGTTGCCTCTGCTTTGAGTCAAACTGGCGTAATCCCGGACGAGGAGAGGATATTAGCCGTCCCATAATCAGAAGCCCCCCCGAGAATCCCTCTCTTTCGCGATGTTGGTTAGCCTTATTCTTCTGTGGCTCAATTGTAAGGTCAATTCCCCTGCGATCGATTTGCCATGGGAGGGGAATGGCTCTAAACCCCTAATTTGCAAGGACGATCGCCAATTGGAGCCATTATTACGATAACGTTACATATACTTTACAAAAGCCAACTTAAATTGTACTTACCATGACCTTTTTTTGTAAAAGTTAAATAAACTAGAAGTAAATTAGGATTTCGGAAATTCTTGACTACTATAAATGAGTAACAACCTGTAAACCGTCGAGATGTTAAGCTATGGATTCCGTACAAGATCAGATACTGACCTTAAACAGCAAGGTCGATGGACTCTATGAGACGATTGAACGTCTGAACCTGAAACTATCACAAGTTCTTGAGCAGAATAGCTCTGCGCCACCCCCTGAAGCTCAAGTTAATACAGAGCCATCCCTAGAAACGCCTTTAATCGCCGATACCCCCGACGATTGGGGACATTTTATGCAGCATAAAGATGTTTTAGGAGATGAATCTCGTTCTAGTGCCGGACAAGCTAGCCCAGAAGCCAATATCGCGCCTGAAGTACAAATTCAGCGACTAACCGCTCAACTCACCGCAGCCTACAATCGGATTGCCGCATTAGAAGAACAACTCCTCTCACGGACAGATTTTGCTCAACGGAAACATCACTTGATCCAAGACCGACAACGATAATCCCAGATCCCCTCTGAGTCATCCTGTACGATCAGAGGATATCCGGGAGGCAAGGCTAACCGAAACCTGCCAAGTGATTCACGATAGTTAACCAAGTAACTGGGAAAAGCCGGTTTCAATAGCCGCTACGAGAGAGGAAGTTGTCCATCCTTGTAAACTCGCAGCGATCGCACAACCGCCGGCTCCAACCCCTTCCTTGACATACCCAGCCTCATAGGCTCGTAACTGAGGAAATCGGGCCTGACGAAAACTCAATTGGGTTGCTAACAGCGAGACATCTCCCAACGTCTTGGCCAGCTCAACCGTTTGACCACTGGGGTCTTCCGCGACCCAGCGGGTTGTCCCCACAACCATCTGCTCCGGCCGCCAAGGATAGTCAATCTCCCGGGCGATCGCCCGCAACAGAGCATACACCGCCAGCATTTGCGTTCCCCCCGCCAACAAGACCCCACACTGACGACTCAGGGCCAACCCCAACCCCGCCACCACCACTTGCATGGGGTCACCGAGTCCCTGAAGAATCCCAAACGGACCCGTATCGCCCCCTCGTTCCCGCCAGCGGCGTAATCCCTCATCCACCACCTCCTGTTTCCGCTGGTGGTTGCAGAGAGGATAACTACTATTAACCCGTCCCTCCGCCGCAATTCCTAAGGCCAACAACACCGCCAGGGCCGTCGTCGTTCCCCCCACCACACATTCACCGAGGATGGCATAATCACATTGGTCAGCCAGGCGATCGCCCCAAGCCAACCCCGCCGCAAACAGCTCCTGCACCTGTTGAGCCGTCATGGCCGCACCCGTCGTTAGACAGCGGGCCGGAACCGCCGGGAGCCGTTCGACTCCTGTAGCTGGGGGTAACAGAGCCGGCTGAGGAATCGCTGCCGGTAGGCCGGCATCAAATAGATAGAGCGGCAGAGACAGTCCCTCAATCACCGCTCGGGAGATGACCGCCGGAGACGCACCGGCCGTTAGGGGGGGCAAGGGATAGCGAGGGAGAGTTCTACCACCCGTGAGTAGATATTCTGCATCAGCCAAAGCCGTTTTACGACGATCCGCTGGCGTTTTACCCGCAGCCGAGATACCCGGAAGAATTCCCGTCTCCGTAAAGGCAAACACACAGGCAAACAGAGGGGACTTAGCCCGATAACGGTCAAGCCAGGCCTGACCACGAGCTATTTCCGTATACACTCGAACCGATGAAGACTGCCAACTCACGTTGCCTCGTCGTCAGAGTCCAACGCTAAAATCTGTTGAATCCATTGGGGAGGGCGAGGAATAGGATTTCCCAGGCGATCGAGTAATACCAAAGCCCCCAAATGAACCACAAAGACATAGACGAAACTATTAATCAGAATCGCGACAATCGACAAAACTTGAACCAAGGTTAAACTCGGTTGAATCAGCCAACCCACCTTCTCAAAGCCCCAATTCAGGAGCTGGGTCATCTGAACCGTGAAAAAGACCCATAAATCTTCCCCGAGCAGAAGTGAAACCAACCAGACCCGAAAAAAGACCCCAAACGCCCCCAACAGTCCCGTCAGGGCGATCGCCACCTCCCAACTGGCCCGTCGTTTCCACAGCACCCCTAACAGAACTCCTTGTAAGCCATAAGGCATCACAAACAAGATGCTGCGGGTTGGGCCCATCAATACCGAGAGTAATAGCCCAGCCACCAACGCCGACATCCAGGAAGCTCGTTTGCCCCAGCGTAAATACACCAACGCCATAGGAACCGGAAAAAAGATCCGCAACAGAGGCCCAAGGGGGAAATAATAGTTAATCAGCCAAATCAAACTGGCCGTACTGGCCAAAAATGCCGTCTCCACCATCGGCAACGGCGACTGTTGCGATCGATTCATAAACAGTTCTTGCTCTACGTGCAGAAGTCCTAGGTTAGCATTCGTTCTAGAGCATAGACATCAGGAATGCGAATCATCTCGCGATCGCGCGAAATTAACCCTTTCTTCTCCAACTTACTCAACACCCGAGTCACCGTCTCCCGGGCCAAGCCGCTGAGACTACTCAACTCCCGATGGGGCAAGTTGGGAATTTCCATACCCCCAGTTTCATCACGAGTTCCTTGTCCTTCCGCCAGGAATAGCAAAATATCCGCCACCCGGGAGGTACTATCCGACTCCCGCAACCGTAAACGGCGATTCACCTGACGCAAACGACGACCCATTAACTGAGCCAAACGAATCCCCGCCAAGGGTTCCGTCTTGACAAGATGGACAAAATCCTGAGCTGGCATATTGCCAATGGTGGTTGGAGCCAGGGTGATTACATCCGTGGAACGGGGCACTTCATCCAACGCCGCCATTTCACCAAAAATCTCACCACTCCCCAGGATATTCAGCGTCACTTCCTTGCCATCAATATTGTAGGTACGAATTTTCGCCCAGCCTTCCAAGATGAAATAGACAGAACTCCCCCAGTCATTTTCCAATAACATAACTTGGTTCGGGGGATGAGTCCGCGTCACCACATGGGCAAGGGCATCGTCAACCATGCGTTCAGGTAAACCCGCAAAGAAAGGAGTTGCCCGGAGCTTCTTTTCGAGTTCGGGATTTTGATGTGCTTCACGAGGGTGATACCGGTCTTCCATGAGGTCGTCACATATCAGTTGAAATCGGTCGAATCTGAGGCAGCCCGCAAGAACCAGCTAAGCCTAGCCTAAAAGTCTGAGGAGAACAATCCTCAACTGGCCATCTTCAGACTAAAGCTCAGGCACAAGTCGGGCTTGCTTCCATGAAGGCTTCTCTATCGTAGATCAGCATTGGCGAGATAGACGGTTCCGATCTCGTTTTCTTGATCTTATCAGGCAATCGGGCGTTGCCCCGTGTTGCAGCAGGGGTTGGCATAGAAACGTTACAACCCTCCCGTCGCCCTCGCCATACTTAAGAATCAAGCTGGCCCCCATCTGATGTCCAGCTTTTCCCGGGCTGAACTAGGAGTGACCGCGACAACCGCTTAAAATCTTGGCATTACTTCAATGTCTTGACTGTTTGACACATTGCCGTGACCCATGGAACCTATGATCTCTCAACCCTTGTCCCCCAACGATCTGATTGCTGAAATCGACGAATTTCTCGCCAAGTCATCTCTTGACGTGGATCCCGATGGCACTCGGGACCTCCTACAGCGATTGCGCGACTATCTCCGGACAGTTGACCGCTACGACTCTCAAGAGGAAACTCTTGACGAGGATAGCACCCCCAAGTTACCGGCCGAGGAGGATTGGCGCGATCGCTTACTCAAACCCTTTCAAGATGAATTGGCCGGGTTACGACAACACCGCGATCGCCTGGCCCAAGAAGTGGCCCGACTCGAAAACAGCGACCCCGCCGTGACAGCGGCCCCCTCTCTCCCCTCCGACTCCGATGATGACGAGTCGGTGGCTCCTCTACTCAACCCAGAAGAACGTCTCCAACACCTGCAAGCCGTACAAGCCGACGCCGATCGCTTGCTGATGAACCTCGATGATAATCTTCGCCAAATTTTTGACGGGGTTTTAGCCAATCTCCAAGGCTATGAAAGCTCCCTAACCCGTAGCATTCAGAATATCTATAACTTTAGCCAACAAGGGGAGGCAATTGTGGCGGCCCTGGTCCACCAGTTGGGGGCCCGTTTAGACAGTACCCTGAAGTTAACAGATTCCCTAGACGGTGACAGTCTCCCAGAACTCGATGCCGCTGTGGAGGCGATCGTGGACTCTCCCAACTCCGAGTTGCCAGAGGTTGATCAACTCGAAGATCCTGAGATTCCCCGGGCAATCGAGATTGAAGAGGACTCCCCAGACACCGTCTCCGATGCAGTCGATGATCATGACCCAGAGGATGATAGCCAAATTCCCGTCGCTGCCGTGATTTCTGAGGCCGAAGTTGCCCCTGACTCCCCGACTGAATCCCAAGAGAGTTCATCAGAAACGAACCAATTGGAAACAAACATGGCAGAATTGGAGGGAGCAACTGGCTCAAATCAGGAGGTTATCTCTCCTGATGACGCTCTGCCAGAACCCGAACCTGAGCTAGAACCCGAACCCGAACCTGAACCCGAGCCTGAACCTGAGCCTGAACCTGAGCTAGAACCCGAACCTGAACCCGAGCCTGAACCTGAGCTAGAACCAGAGCCTGAGCCAGAACCTGAGCCTGAGCTAGAACCTGAGCCAGAACCAGAGCCAGAACCTGAGCCAGAGCCAGAACCCGAACCTGAGCCAGAACCTGAGTTAAACGCCTCCTCTCCAACCCCTGATGACCCCAGTGATGATCCGTTAATCCCTCCCTCCATGTCTTCTGCCGCCCCTGACCCCAAATCTAACCCTTCCAACTCGCCTAAATCTGGGTCAGTTGACGATGATTTTGAGTCTTGGTTCACCTCTGCATCGGAACCGATGTCTTGGTCCAGTGAACAGGCGGCCTTGGATCTCGAAAAAGAACTGAGTCAATCGGTTCAACAGGGATTTCAACCCAGTCCCACTCCCGCAAAAACATTAGATCGTGAGCTTGATAGCTTTTACAGTAGCTTGATCGATACTGAGTCCGAGTCTGATAGTCCCAGCAACGACGATGACGAAGACGACGATGAAGACAGTGCCGAGACCATTCCTCAAAGTCGTGGTCACCCCCCGTCAAACCGATTCCCTCTCCGGCCCTCTCCCCCGGGCCGACCCATTCCTGCTCCCCCACCGCCTCCTTCTGATGTGCTATCTCCAGAAGAGGCGGCGATCGCAGCGGAGTTGGCCAAGTTTGCTGCGTCCCTAGAAGGTGGGGAAGAGCCAGCGGCGGCTCAGCCCTTAGATGAGCCGATGTCAGAAGCCGTAGAGGAGGAAGATATTTTTGTGGATGCTCCTCCCCAGGACGCTCAGATGCCAGAGTCTGAGAGGTCTGAGGAGCAAGATATCTTTGTGGATGTTCCTCCCCAGGACGCTCAAATGCCAGAGTCTGAGAGGTCTGAGGAGGCGATCGCCCAGGATAACTCAATACCGTCTGGGGATACCATTAGCAGTCTCAGCGAGGCGATTATCCTAATGGGGGGAACCCTGGAGACGGCTCATGAAGAAGACGACATCCTGGAACAGCCAGAAGATACCCTGAAGACCTCCCATGAGATGGATTCCTCTCAAGACTCCTTCTCAGACTGGAATGAGGATGAGTTAGAGCCATTTCCCGAGGAGGCGTCTTTAATTCCAGATGAGATGACCTCGGAGTCTCGGATCTATCTCGACTGTGAACCGGAAACTCGCCGTCAACTGGAGTTGGATCTCGAAGAACTCGAAGATAGCCCCGACTCTCTGGCCCAGGAGGTGGCCCCACAGTCCTTAAAGGCAGACCCCGTTATTGACTCTGAGGACGAGGAAGACGATGAGGCGTTAGCGTTTGAAAATCCATTTGTTTGGCCCGAAGACCTGGCCGAACCGGAGCCGGAAGAAGATTTGATCTCGGTGTTGGCGGATATCTTTACTGAGGCCGAGGCTGAGGGCGAGCAGGAGTATGGCGAGGACGTGGAGGCTCAGGTAGAGGCCGTTTCGCAGTTAGAGGATACCTGGAGCGAGGCGCAGGATAATGACAGTGAGGAGTCTGAGGGGAGCGAGGATCTCCTCTCGAATTTGCGGGCCATTTTTCTAGACGAAGACGAAGAAACCGAGGAGCTTAAGACAGAGGACAAGTCGGTGCCTCGGACGGTGAGCGATCGCCCCCAAACCCCTCCACCTCCCATGGTACCGGCCAAGGCTGAGCCCCACCCGGCCCCCGTCCGCCCACGCCGCCGGCCGGAAACAGCTAAACTGGGTCGAGTGAAGGTTCCGCCACCCATTTGGCTAGAAAATAGCCACCATCGAGATTGGTATTTAGGCATTGACTGGAGCGATCGCGGCTTGGCAGCGGTTCTCAGTTGTGCCTATACAGGCCGGCAGTATCGTCTAGGATGGCATCCGCAAGGAGAACGACAGCCTTGCTTTGAGTTGCCGGCCCTGGCCCGACAGCAAGGGGGGAAAGGCCCATCTGAGTTATCTCAAGAAGCCCTAGAGGAGAGTTTATCCCTCCCCTCCTGGCGGGTGGGCCTGGAGGCGCGATCGCTCAGCGAGGGGATTATCTTTGAGGAGTTTCAGCAAGCCCTAACCCTTATGATTCCCTGGCGTAGCCGTCGGGGAACCCTGGAACCGGTGTTGGGGCGATCGCTCAATTACGACTTACCCCTAGCCAGCACGCGGGATATCCTCACCCGCCTCTTCCGCCAACTTAAAACTGCTCAACTCTATCACCCCAACCGCCCGGAACTGGCCTCTGAGTTACCCCCCTTCCCAGAGGTTCTCAGCAAACTCGGGGGGGTCATCATTCGCGAACCGGTCTCTAGTAATGATGCCTTCCGCTTCAATGTACGAGAAGCCGCTTTACAAGCCGGATTAGTCCCCCGTCCCGATCGCATTGGCTTCTGTCAGGCTCCCCTAGCCGCTCTAATTTGCGCCTTGGAGGCCTCATCAGACGAGTCTAGTGAACCCTCAGCAGAGTCGCCCTCAGAGTCTACTTCTATTGCCCCAAGTCCAACTTGGACCATCGACCGCAGAGAACGGGGCATTACCCTAGTCATGGTCGTTGGGGCCCGGGAGATTGCCCTGGCTCCCTTTCAACTGGGGAATCCGGCTAACCCCGTTGTGACTGAGGGGGTTAGTCAACGTCCACATCCCCTAGGAGAACATGCGATCGCCTATGGCCATCGCGATTTAGCCGATGACCTCTTGATTCAGTTGATGCTAACCCCTCGTCCTGACTGGTGCAACCAACTCGGGGCGATGGAGTTAGGGGAATTGCCTCGCAGTGGCCACCCCGATGTTGAAACTCGCATCACCTTTCAACAATGGCTCGACGCGGAGGACGATCGCCAAGAGGCCCGGGAGTTAGCCCGTCAGGTGTTGGGGGCCTTGCAGGTGAGCGATCGCACAGAATTTGAATTAGCGGGACGTTGGGGACGACTCCATCGCCATCAAGTCCAGGAAACGGTGTTTGTTCCCTTCTTTGAACACCTCAACCAAGAGTTCAATCGCTTTTTTAGTGAACTGGGCCTCTCCGTCGAAGGGATTTCCCGTGTCTTACTCACCGGAGACTCCGCCAATGGCCTCATCGATATTGCCCCCTGGTTAGAACAGAAACTTCCCAATGCAGTGGTTGTCAGTCAATCTCCCGCCTCCGCCCGTTCCGCCCCCAGTCCTTCTATTAACCCGATTGCGGCTGGCTTAGCCCAATTCCTCCACTATCCCCTCCATCCCGACGCTGGCAGGCAACAATATAGTGACTTCTTCCTCTTACACGAACTCTTACAAAGCTATCCCGATCGTCCCCTCTGTCGTCAGGAGGCGATCGCCCTTTTAGAACTACGGGGGATTCACATGGGGGGCATCGAATCCCGACTCATGGCCCTCCTCAACAACCAACTCCCCCCAGGGCTAATCCCCACTCCTCCCCAGGATACCTGGTTAACGCCAGAATCCCGTGAATTTCGCTTCTATAAAACCCTGGCCACAACCCCCCTATTTAAAGTCTCCCCAGAGTCGAAAACTTATCAGATCCAGCGTCCCCTGGCCCGACATCTCCTGCAATATCTCAACCGCCTCACCGCCGAAACCCGTCAATCCTTCACCGAACCCCTCTCCTTGAACCCATTAACCGTGGATGCTTAAGAGAGTCAGTCGGAGGAGGGAGTCGAGTGCTATATGATAGGTTGAGGTCTCTCAATCTTGTTGCTAAATCCATGTCTTTATCTTCAGACCCCCCACATGACGATATTCTCGCCAAAGAGCAAGCCTTTCACGATCGCTGGGCCGCCGGAATTGATGTGGATGGGATTCAGGTAGAGGACTACTTTGAAGCCTGTACTGCCCCGGAAAATCGCTTCATTCTCAAACAGTTGGGCAATGTTCAGGGCAAACGCCTTTTAGATGTGGGCTGTGGGGCCGGGGAAAACAGCGTTTATTTTGGCAGTCGCGGGGCCCATTGTGTCGCCAGTGACTACTCACCGGGAATGGTAGAGGTGGCCCTAAGGTTAGCGGAACATAATGGGGTTCAGGTGGAGGGCAAGGTTATCAACGCCATGGACATTGACTATCCGGATAATAGTTTTGATATTGTCTATGCTGCCAATCTCTTGCATCATATTCCCAATCCCATGATTGCGATTCAAGAGATGCACCGAGTTCTCAAACCCGGTGGAAAAATGTGTTTTTGGGACCCTCTTCGTCATAATCCGGTTATTAACGTCTATCGACGTATGGCAACGGATGTTCGCACGGACGATGAAACACCGCTGCACATCAACATTGTCAAAGAGATTGAACCCCTATTTTCTCAGACCCGTTATAATACCTTTTGGTTGGCCACTTTGTGGATTTTTCTTCAGTTCTATTTAATTGAACGAGTGCATCCTAATGAGGAGCGGTATTGGAAGAAGATTATTAAAGAACAGCAGCGATTGAAACCTCTTTATACTCGTCTGGAACGGGGCGATCGCCTTCTCAAAAAGATTCCTGGCATGAAGCGGATGGCTTGGAACATCGCCGTTGTTGCCACAAAATAACCCCCAAACTTTGACGCCAAAAAACTGCCAAAAATCATAAACTCTGATGGCTTCTCCTCTCTATTCCTTAGTCATTCCCATTTTTAACGAGGAAGACAATCTTCCTGAATTGGTGCAACGGTTAACGGTAGTGACAGAGGCGGTGGGGCAGCCCTATGAGGTGTTGTTTGTCGATGATGGCAGTGGCGATCGCAGTCTCGAACTTCTCCGTCATTACCATCAACAAAACCCCCAGTTTCACTATCTCAGTTTTGCCCGCAACTTTGGGCATCAAGTGGCGGTGACTGGGGGCTTGAATTTTGTGACGGGGAAGGCCGTCATCGTCATGGATGCTGATTTACAAGATCCACCTGAACTCATCCCCGAGTTACTGGAAAAATGGCAACAGGGCTATCAAGTCATTTATGCCCAACGCATCGCCCGTCATCAAGATCCTTGGCTAAAACGGCTGCTGGCCTATAGCTTTTATCGAGTCTTGCGGCGTTTAGCGGATGTGGCGATTCCCACAGATTCGGGAGATTTCTGTTTAATGGATAAACAGGTGGTGGATTTACTCAATTCGATGCCCGAACGCAACCGTTATATTCGCGGTTTACGGGCCTGGGTGGGCTTTCGTCAAACCTCACTTCAGTTTAAGCGAGATCCTCGCTTTGCTGGAGATGTAAAATATACCTTTCGTAAGTCTCTCTCTTTGGCGGTTGATGGGATTATGTCTTTTTCTAAGGTTCCCCTACGCTTCGCTACCTATCTGGGCCTCCTAGCTGCTGGAATTGCCCTACTGATGGTGTTTGCGGTTCTCTATTGGCGGTTGTTTTATCCCGAATCACCTCTGATTGGGGCCACCATTATTACCATTGCGATTTTCTTTTTAGGGGCTGTTCAATTAGTCTGTATTGGTATTCTAGGGGAGTATATTGGGCGTATTTACGAAGAAGTGAAAGGACGCCCCCTATATACCATCAAGGAAGTTTCCCTGAACTCCTGAAGGTAGGCCTTAAAAAATACATCATCAAAATGATTGACATTTGATGATTCGAGCTTGATCACCCTGTCTGCTCGGGCAAACTAACGGTACTATAGAGAAAGACTGCTTATTTTTAAACCCCTATCCTCCGTCATTGGTCAACAATTGATTATCAAAGTTTATGAAAAAAACGGAACTCTTAAAACAAGTGGATGAATTAGCCCGAGAGTGCGAAAATGTTACCACTCTCATCCATCAACTGCAACTTCCCCATATTAACGAACGTCAGCGATCGCGCATTCTCACGGAACTCCTAGCCGCCTCTATCCATCTTAACCAGCAATGTAATGGAGATTTCCAGAAACTCGTAGCGACTGAGATTGAGTCTCTTAACGGCTGATTCCCCTAAACGACGAAAGAGGCTGTCCGAAGACAACCTCTTTCCGCTAGACTGTAGTCTAGTCTTCAAACTGGGGCGGAAGGATTCGAACCTCCGAATGGCGGGACCAAAACCCGCTGCCTTACCGCTTGGCGACGCCCCAACGAGTCAGCGATAACTATACTAACAACCCTACTCAAGAGATGTCAAGGGGTTTTCAGATTTTTTTTGCTAGGGTGGGACAAATTTGCCTCAAACCCTTGTTTTAGGGGAGTTTCCACAATGTCATCATTACTTAATCTACTGCAATTAACCAGTCCCGCCTTGCCTCTGGGGGGGTATAACTACTCAGAAGGCTTAGAAACCCTGGTGGAACAGCAACGGATTCAGGATGCGGCCCAACTGGGGCGTTGGTTGGAGGTGGAGTTAGAGTTTGGGGCGATCGCCGTCGAGGGGGCGATGGTCCTGCGAGCCTATCAAGCCCTGCTAAACTCAGATATCCCCACGTTAGTCTATTGGAACCATTGGTTAAGTGCCAGTCGTGACTGCCGCGAACGACAACAGCAAAGTTGGCAAATGGGCAATTCCTTACTGCGTCTGTTGCTGGAGTTGCAGAACACCTCGCCGCAACTGCCGAGTTTAGAGACGTGTCGCCGGGAATTAGCCCCGAACTGTAATCTGGCGATCGCCTACGCCCTAGCGGTGGCCCATTGGAAAATCCCCCTAGAAGATGCCATACTGGGCTATCTGCACAGTTGGAGCAGTAATTTGATTGGAGCCGGGGTTAAATTGATTCCCCTGGGGCAAACGAGCGGACAGCGGCTGATTCAGGAACTTCAGCCGGTTTTAGAGGCTTGTTGCCAGCGTCTCCTGAGTCTGGGGGATGAGGACTTATTCGCCTGTACTTGGGGGGCGAGTTTAGCCAGTATGCAGCATGAAACCCTGTACAGCCGTCTCTTTCGTAGTTAATTCAGACTAAACTGAGTGTATTTCTATGACTCCTCTACGTGTTGGAATTGCGGGGCCGGTAGGTTCTGGGAAAACGGCCCTGGTGGATGCCCTCTGTAAGCGGTTGCGGGGGGATTTAGCCTTAGCGGTGGTCACCAATGATATCTATACTCAGGAAGATGCCCAATTTTTGGTCAAGTCTCAGGCCCTAGAGGGCGATCGCATTCTGGGAGTGGAAACCGGCGGCTGTCCCCATACGGCGATTCGCGAGGATGCGTCGTTGAACTTGGCGGCGGTTGAACAACTTGAACTCAAGTTCAACCCTTTGGATATCCTATTCGTCGAAAGTGGGGGGGACAATTTGGCGGCGACGTTTAGCCCCGAGTTAGTGGATTTGACGATTTATGTCATCGATGTCGCCGCTGGGGACAAGATTCCCCGCAAAGGCGGCCCCGGAATTACCAAATCGGACTTGTTGGTGATTAACAAAATTGACCTAGCCCCCTATGTTGGGGCAGACTTAGGGATTATGGAACGGGATGCGGCCAAAATGCGGGGAGAACGTCCCTTTGTCTTCACCAATCTCAAAACACAAGAGGGCTTTGATGAGGTTGAGGGGTTTGTGCGATCGCATCTCTGTTAAGTCTTAATTTCCATACCTGTTGCCTGTTGCCTGTTGCCTGTTGCCTTCTTCCCCCTGTTCCCTGTTCCCTGTTCCCTTCTTATGACGACTCTCTGGCAAGGTCAACTCAAACTCACCTACGCCAAACGCGGCCAGGTGACTCGCGTGATTGATTCCTATAGCCAGTCTCCTCTGAAACTGCAACGGAGTTTCCATCCCGACGGCCAAACCTGTCAAAGTTTGATTCTCCATACCGCTGGGGGAATTGTCGGGGGCGATCGCCTCAGCCAAGAGATTACCCTCCATCCCCAAGCTGAAGCCAGTCTCACCACCGTCTCCGCCAGCAAAGTCTATCGCAGCAGCGGTCCCCAATCTCAACAAACCCTGACGATATCCCTAGATCACGATGCCTATTTGGAGTATATTCCCCGTGAAAGCATCATCTTTGATGGGGCTAGGTTTCAGCAGCAGTTGCGCGTGGACTTGGGGGAGAACGCCGTTTGGCTAGGCTGGGAGTTGTTACGGTTTGGGCGAACGGCCCGAGGCGAACGGTTCAACAGCGGTGATTGGCGATCGCAAACCCACATCTATCGAAACGGCGTTCCCCTCTGGATTGATCGCCAACAGCTTGCGGGGGGATCTCCCCTTCTCGATGCGTCGAATGGCTTAAACGGCCAGCCAGTAGTGGGAACCTTGGCCTGGATTGGCCAGCCAGTGTCCCCAGAGATTGTCGACAAAGCCCGTCATCTCTGGAAAATGCGAGACCTTGAGGGAGAAATCGCCCTATCCTGTTGCCAATCTGGGGTAATATGCCGATATCGGGGGCGATCGACCCAGAAAGCCAGTGCCGCCTTCCTCGATTTGCGGCAACTCCTGCGTCACTCCAAGGGCGATCGCCCCGTCACCGTTCCCCGTGTTTGGTCCTGTTAACGTCTTTTTAGGCCGTAACTCTTATGCAACTGTCTCCTCAAGAAAAAGATAAACTGCTGATTTTCACAGCGGCGTTATTAGCCGAACGTCGCAAAGCCAAAGGTTTAAAACTCAACTATCCTGAAGCCGTGGCCTATATTACAGCGGGGATTTTAGAGGGGGCCCGGGAGGGGCGATCGGTGGCGGAGTTAATGCAATTTGGCAAAACCCTCCTTTCCCGTGAAGATGTCATGGAGGGAATTGCTGAAATGGTGGCAGAAGTACAAGTCGAGGCCACCTTCCCCGACGGGACAAAATTGGTCACCGTTCACGAGCCAATTATTTAATTGATTCTATCAGTAAAAACCGACGGAGTAACCTTTATGATTCCCGGAGAACTATTACCCCTAGAGGGTGAGATTGAACTCAACGCCGACCGCCCCACATTGACAATTACCGTCGCCAATCGGGGCGATCGCCCTATCCAAGTTGGCTCACATTTCCATTTCTTTGAAGTCAACGCCGCCCTCAATTTTGAGCGTGATAAAACCCGGGGAATGCGTCTCAACATTCCCGCCGGAACCGCCGTCCGCTTTGAACCGGGAGACGAGAAAGAGATAGAATTAGTCAGCCTCACCGGAACTCGCGAAATCTACGGATTCAACGGCTTGATTAACGGGTCCTTAGACGAAAAACCAGAGAAAAGCAAAGACAAGAAAAAAGACAAAAAAGACAAGAAGAAGAAAAAAAAGAAATAACGCCCCTTCCCTTCTTGGGAGGGGTGCCCGTAGGGCGGGGTGGGTCCTTCCCGAAGGGTTCCGGCAAGTTTCAATAGAGTGGTCGAAGCCTAAACCTTCATTGATACCGGAATACACCCTACCCCTTTTCCCCCTCTTGCCTCTTGCCTTTTGCCTCTTGCCTTCTTCCCCCTGTTCCCTATTCCCTTCTTTTGCCCCATGCCCTACTTCATGAATCGCCGCGCCTACGCTGAAACTTTTGGTCCTACCGTGGGCGATCGCCTCCGGTTAGCGGACACCGAGTTAATCATTGAAGTTGAACGAGACTTAACCACCTATGGCGATGAAGTCAAATTTGGCGGGGGAAAAGTGATTCGAGATGGAATGGGACAATCCCCCATTTCTCGCGAAGACGGGGCAGTGGATATCGTCATTACCAACGCTTTAATTCTCGATTGGTGGGGCATTGTCAAAGCCGATATTGGCATTAAAGACGGCAAAATTTGTAAAATTGGCAAAGCGGGAAATCCTCATATTCAGGATAACGTTGATATTATTATTGGTCCCGCCACTGAAGCCATCGCCGCTGAAGGTTGCATCGTCACCGCTGGGGGAGTTGATAGTCATATTCACTTTATTTGTCCGCAACAAATTGAAACGGCGATCGCCTCAGGAATCACGACGATGATTGGCGGTGGAACCGGCCCCGCCACCGGAACCAACGCCACCACCTGCACCCCCGGTTCCTGGAACATCCACCGAATGCTACAAGCCGCCGATGGGTTCCCGATGAATCTCGGCTTTATGGGAAAAGGAAACAGTTCCCAAAAACCGGGATTAATTGAACAAATTCTGGCCGGGGTTGTGGGATTAAAACTCCATGAAGACTGGGGAACCACTCCCGCCGCTATTGATACCTGTCTCAGCGTCGCTGACGAGTATGACATCCAGGTGGCGATTCACACCGATACCCTCAACGAAGCGGGGTTTGTGGAGGACACCATCGCCGCCTTCAAGAATCGGGCCATTCATACCTATCATACCGAGGGGGCTGGGGGCGGTCATGCCCCGGATATCATCAAAGTCTGTGGCGTGGCCAATGTTCTCCCCTCCTCGACGAATCCCACCCGGCCCTATACGGTGAATACCCTAGAAGAACATCTGGATATGTTGATGGTTTGTCACCACCTCGATCGCAACATTCCCGAAGATGTGGCCTTTGCCGAGTCCCGGATTCGCCGCGAAACCATTGCAGCGGAGGATATTTTGCATGATTTGGGGGCGTTTAGTATTATTTCTTCTGATTCCCAAGCTATGGGGCGTGTGGGAGAGAATATCATCCGAACCTGGCAGACGGCCCATAAGATGAAAGTGCAGCGGGGGCCGTTGGGGGGGGATTGCGATCGCCATGACAATTTGCGGGCCAAACGCTATGTGGCAAAGTATACGATTAACCCGGCGATCGTTCATGGGATTTCCGATTATGTGGGTTCGATTGAAGAAGGGAAATTGGCGGATTTATGTCTCTGGAAACCGGCGATGTTTGGGGTGAAGCCGGAGTTAGTGGTGAAAGGGGGGATGATTGCTTGGGCCCAGATGGGCGATGCGAACGCCAGTATTCCCACGCCGCAACCGGTTCATATGCGGCCCATGTTTGCGAGTTATGGGGGGGCGATCGCGGCTACGTCAGTCACGTTTGTTTCCCAAGCGGCGGTTGAGGCGGAGGTGGGCCGTCAACTGGGGTTACAGAAACCCACTCTAGGGGTATCGAACACTCGCGAGATCCGCAAGGGGGATTTGAAGTTAAATAATGCTTTACCCCAGATTGAGGTCGATCCAGAAACCTACGAGGTTCGGGCTGATGGGGAGTTATTAACCTGTGAACCGGCGCAAGTGTTACCCATGGCCCAACGGTATTTCTTGTTTTAAGTCTTGTTTCTTCTCTTATTGCTTGTTGAAAATGTCCGTACAAGATGATCGACGGGAAAATGAACTCATTACCCTGTTTGACTTAAAAAAGCCTGCGCATCCTAGGACAGGAGGGCAGAAATAAAGCCAGTATTCATGAGATCAAGGGCTTGCCGGAATAAGTCCACTTGAAAGGCTTAGCCATTGTGCAATTGAAGTACTCGATGAAGTCGAGGATTTGGGTTCTCAGGTCATCCTCACTCGTGAAACTGGCCCGGCGCAGCAACTTGCGAGCCAGGATGCTCAACCAGATTTCAATTTGGTTGAGCCAGGAGCAATGCTTGGGGGTGAAGTGTATCACTAGGCGGTGGTCAGGATTACTTAGAAAAGCCGCGCGAGTGTCCATGGACTTCAAGATGCCGGATTTCCCCTTTTGACCCAGTTCAATCGGTTCCGGCTCCAGGGCGGCGACTAATCGCACCAGGGACTCAGACTGATGGGTATTGAGACAGTCCATCACCAGATGCCATTTAGGGGCGTTGGGGAATTGGACCACCAAGGCGTCGATGTGGGAGACGAAATCCGCCTCCGTACGGGTCTTCCCGACATTGGCTTGGTCAATCCGTCCCGTCGCCACATTGAAGGAGGAAATCAAGCTTTGGGTTCCATGACGGATGTATTCAAACTCGACTTTCTCAGGACGCCCTGGCTTCATCGGTAGATTGGGCATGGTGCGCTCCTTAGCTTGAATCCCAGTCATTTCGTCTACACTCATGGTCACCTCTCCCCGTTCAGCTCGTTCAATCGCTTGCTCGTAGACGTTGCAGATGTCCCTGACTTTGTCGGCGAACTCACAGTCGGGGGGGGGTGGAGCCAGTAATGGCTCTGGTGCGGTTTGATTTCGGCTTCGGCCAATAATCGACCCACGTGGCGTTGACTAATCTGTTCAACAATCCCTTGCTTGACCATCTCCTCTGCCAGTTCCCGAGGACTCCAATGGCTGATGGGGCGGCCATATTGATCAGGCGGGGTACAGGCTAAGGCATATAGTTGAGTGATTTGCTCCAAGCTAAAGGTGGCCGGTGCTCCTGGCCGAGGGGCATCTCTCAGACGCTCGGGGATTGGGACTCCCCGAGGACTGACTTCGAGCCAGCGGTTACGCCATAACCGACTCATATCTTTACTGATGCCCAACTCTCGTGAGATTTGACCATGGCTTTCACCTTGACTAGCCCGCAAAATGATTCTTGCTCGCTTGGCAATCTGCTGAGCCGTGCTCGGGCGTCTAGCCAATGTCTCGAGTTCGGCTCGCTCTGACTCGGTTAGGGTAATGGGGGGTGCAGCTAATCTGGCCATCGGAGCCTCCTCTTGCGCTTTCTTCAATGGTAGACTCTTTTTTGCCATCCTGTACTAGAACCGGATACAGAAGCAAAACGGATTATCGCTCGGGCTTTAGTTGAAACCGGCGAAAGTCGAGTACGTCAAAAAAAATACACAAGGGCTATTCAATCTTATGAACAAGCACAAAGGCTTGATCCTAATGTGGAAATTTCAGATCAAGCTTGGAATAACCTTTGTTGGTTTGGCAGTTTGCGCGGTGAAGCAGAGGCGGTCATACCCGCCTGTGAGCAAGCTGTCACCCTGGAACCGGAAGAGGCAGGACCTCGGGGAAATCTGGGAATTGCCAAGGCCCTGACCGGGGATAAAGAAGCAGCCATTCAAGAGTTTCAAGCCTATATTGAATTGAGTGATAATCCAGGAGCGAACCGGCAAGTCCAAGGTTATATTAATACCCTCAGCGCCGGGGAAAATCCCTTTACCGAGGCGGAGATTCAGCGGTTGTTAGGGGAGTAAGCTCACCCAGCAGCCATCCCTTTCTGATAGGATTCCCACAACTCCTCCCTCCTCTCTCCCATGACTCGTTTCATCCACGACCAATTCGCCAAAGACTATCTCGAAGAACTCCTAACCCCTTACGGAACCCTCCAATCGCCGCGACGAGTGGCCGGAGAAGTGCGTCAAATCGACCTTTGGTTTTCCCCCAACCCCGAATGTCCCCTATCCCCCGCCCCTCTAGGACTTCTGGCCCGCACCCTCCACAGTCCCGCCATCTTCGAACCCTACCGCAACCCCGTCACCGCCGACGAAATCCGCGATTGTCTCCTCAAACTCCTGGTCCTATCCGCCGAAGTTCGACGAGAGGCCCGACGCCAGCAAACCTCACTGGCTGACTCGGACCAACCCCGCCTCTGGATTCTCACCCCAACCGCCTCAGACCCGCTCTTAGCAAGCTTTAGTGCTACCCTAGATGTAGAAAATTGGGGCGACGGCATCTATCAATTTCCCCTGGGATTGCCAGGAGCGATTATCGTGATTCACCGACTCCCTCGTTCCCTGGATACCCTCTGGCTGAGAGTCTTAGGGCGAGGTGGAGTTCAGCAACAGGCCTTCGATGAACTGGAACAACTCCCCCCAGGTAATCCCTTTCGTGACAATGCCTTAATGCTGCTCAATCGCCTCAAGGCTAACCTAGAAATGACCCCCAATCTAAATCAGGAGGATAGAGAGTTAATTATGCGTTTATCTCCTCTGTTTGACCAACAACTTGAAGAAGCAAAACTATCGGGTCTTGAACGAGGTCTTGAACGAGGTCTTGAACGGGGACGGGAACAAGGACGGGAACAAGGACAGCGGGAGGCGATCGCCAGTCTCCTAGAAGCCCGTTTCGGCTCCCTAGACAACGAACTCAGCCAACTCCTAGACCCCATGATTCGCCGTCCATCGAGCGAGTTAATGCCCCTACTGCTACAACTCTCGCGCGAGGAACTCATCGAGCGATTTAGCCCATAAATTCAACTCAGCCCCCCGGTTTCTTCCCCCTACTACGTAGCTTTGGCAACCATGGCGCTGTCGGTTAGAAGTTCGATCGCCTTTTGGTAGGGCAAATCGGCGGGGGTTCCGACTTCGTCGCGGCGGATGGTGTTCTGGGGAACGACAAAATCTGGGGTAATCCCTAACTTGTTGATGTCTTTGTGGCTGGGGGTCTCGTATTTGGCTACAGTGACGGCAATTCCCGAATTATCTGAGAGGTCAAATAGAGACTGAATTAACCCCTTGCCAAAGGTGCGTTCTCCCACCAGTTGGGCCCGGCGATTGTCTTGGAGGGCCCCGGCTAGGATTTCACTGGCACTGGCGGTCCCTTGATTGACTAAGACCACTAATGGGGCCTCGGTGAGAGCCTCATGGCCGGCATCGAAACTTCCTAAGACCGCTTGACGATTCACCGTATAGACAATGGTGGCATCGTTGAGCCAGAGGCGGGCAATTTCGACTCCCGCTTGTAACAGGCCGCCGGGATTATTGCGTAAATCGAGAACATAGGCAGCCGCGCCTTCATCTTCGAGCTGGGTAATGGCGTCGCTCATCTGTTCCGTGGCGTTGGCGCTGAACTGTGTCAGGCGAATATAGCCGACGGGGGTGCGGTCTTCGGCTTCCGTTAGCTTGTAACTGACGGGGTTGAGGGCAATGCGATCGCGGATAATTTCAATATCATCAATCCGCTGGCTATCGAAGCGTTGCACTTGCAGCACGACTGGGGTGCCAATGGTTCCTCGCATCCGAGTGGCAGCTTCATCCAGAGAAAGATTTTCAGTGGATACCCCATCAATTTCTAAGACAATATCTCCCGCCTGGATACCCGCATCATCAGCGGGAGAGCCGGCGATGGGGGCAATAACCTTAATGCGCTTACTCTCAGGTTCAATGGCGATTTGCAGTCCCACCCCCGTTAACTCTCCGGCCGTGTTGACCTGTAAATTGCGGTAGTTGTCGGGTCGTAACAGCCGTGTGAAGGGGTCATTCAGTTTTGCCAACATCTCCTCAATGGTGTCATAGGCCGCCTCACGACTGTCGAGAGGTTGGCGTAGGGCCTCCTGACGGACTTGCCACCAGTTTTGTCCATTGAAGGAATCGTCCACATAGGCACGGTTCACCAATCGCCAGACTTCTGAGATCAGTTTCTGTTCTTCCGTCAAGGCCAAGGCTGGAGGGGCCCAGCCGAACCAGCCTGAGAGTCCGAAAACCAGTAAAAGCAGAAGTCCAAAGCTGACAGCGCGTTTTTGCATGAGAAAACCCGACATCTAAAGTTGCGAAATATTAATGTTTCCTTAGTGTGCCAAAGTTCTGAGCATCTGCCTAGTCCAGAGGTGGGCCGACCTCTGGGGTGCGATCGCCGAGAACTCCTAGCCCCTAACGTCCAAGCTGTGTTACCTTTTTTATAAGAAACTTTACCCTTCCGCCTTCAAGCCTGCCTGAAGATTTCAGCCTCGTGATGATGTCTGGAATCCTCTGTGTCCGTCTGAGGGCAGGGCGATGCCCAACCCCCGGGTGTCGTGCTAAACTTCACAAACCGCAATATATCTAACGCACTGACTTTATGTTTTCTAAGGAAGTCACTGAGTCTAAACCCTTCAAGTGGTTTAACGAACGCCTCGAAATCCAGGCGATCGCCGACGACATCACCGACAAATACGTTCCGCCTCACGTTAACATCTTCTACTGCCTCGGTGGTATCACCCTGGTTTGCTTCCTGATCCAGTTTGCCACTGGATTCGCCATGACCTTCTACTACAAACCGACGGTCACGGAAGCCTACAGCTCCATTCAATACCTCATGACCGAGGTGAACTTCGGTTGGCTGATTCGCTCCATCCATCGCTGGTCCGCCAGCATGATGGTGTTGATGATGATTCTGCACGTGTTCCGGGTTTACCTCACCGGTGGATTCAAAAAACCTCGGGAACTCACCTGGGTCACCGGCGTGATTCTCGCCGTCATCACCGTCACCTTTGGGGTGACCGGCTACTCCCTTCCCTGGGACCAAGTGGGTTATTGGGCTGTAAAAATCGTCAGCGGTGTTCCCGAAGCCATCCCCGTGGTGGGCAGCTTTATGGTGGAACTGCTCCGGGGTGGAACCAGTGTGGGTCAATCTACCCTCACCCGCTTCTACAGCTTGCACACCTTCGTCCTTCCCTGGCTGATTGCGGTGTTCATGCTGTTGCACTTCCTCATGATCCGCAAACAAGGAATTTCTGGCCCCTTGTAAGGCCAATCTTCCCTGGATGTCGTCATGGAGACCATTTGGCAAGGAGCCGAAATGAGTTTGCTAAACTAGCCTGTAGTTTAAACACCTCCAGACGACTCGACCTTTACAGCCTACCGGTTTACAGGAGAACACCCGAATACTATGTCTACTTTGAAAAAGCCGGATCTCAGCGATCCGAAACTCCGCGCCAAACTCGCCCAAGGCATGGGTCACAACTACTATGGTGAGCCTGCTTGGCCCAATGACCTGCTCTATGTGTTCCCCGTAGTCATCCTGGGAACCCTCGCCTGTGTGGTGGGTCTAGCAGTTCTTGACCCCGCGATGATTGGGGAGCCGGCCGATCCCTTTGCGACCCCTCTGGAAATTCTGCCGGAATGGTATCTCTATCCCGTGTTCCAAATTCTGCGGGTGGTGCCGAATAAACTCTTGGGAATTGGTCTTCAAACCCTAATTCCTCTTGGTTTAATGTTGATTCCGTTCATTGAAAGCATCAACAAATTCCAAAACCCCTTCCGCCGTCCAGTGGCGACGTCCATGTTCTTGTTTGGGACCTTGGTCACCCTCTGGTTAGGAATTGGGGCGACTCTTCCCATCGATAAATCTCTCACCTTCGGTCTTTTCTAAATCCCAGACCCGGACGGTGACTTATTCATCGTTACAAAAGCGTCTGTCAACTCCTTAGGACTGGTTGCTCATTTGGGCGATCGCCCCTGGGGGGGTGGCGGGCGTTTTGTTGTTGTTCAGTGGGCGTTATGAAAGGCGATTCCTTTCCTCAAATCTTAGACCGGGTGGCCATCGCCGCCATTGTGATTCTCAGCCTGGTGACCATCATTCTCTTGGCTGGGGGGGATAAAAGCATTCCTCGGGTTCGTAACTTCAGTTGGGATAACCAGACCATTAGTTCTCTCGACCGGGCCTTTACCTTGACGTTTAACCGGCCCATGAATCCCGATAGTGTGGAGAACAACCTACAAATTGACCCGCCACTACCGGGGAAAATGAGTTGGGCCGGACAGCGGATGGCCTATACGCTTCTCTATCCAGCACCCTACGGAACCACCTATCGCTTAAAACTATCGGGGGCCCGCGATCGCTTCACCGAACCTGACGACACAGACCATTACATCGATCCCTTTGAGCGAGACTTCCAAAGTCGCGATCGCGTGATGCTTTATCTCGGGTCTGAGGAGGGAGAACGGGGACGCCTGATTCTCTATAACTTCACCCAAGACCGCAAAACTATCCTCACCCCCTCAGATATGACGGTGATGGATTTTCAGATGTACCCCGACGGTGATCGCATCCTCTTTTCCGCCATTGACCGAGACCGGGGCCGTCGCGGACTCACGGAAAGTCAAATCTATACGGTCACCACGGGTCTTGACTTCGCCGATGACTCACCGGATTCCGCCGGCCGGATTCAACGCATCCTGGATAACCGGACCTATCAAAATCTGCAATTTTCCCTAGCCCCCGACGGAACCACCATTGTCGCCCAGCGGGCCCGGCGCGATCGCCCAGGGAGTGACTTCGGACTCTGGGTGATTCGGGATGGAAAAGCTCCGGAACGCTTCCCCACGGAACCCGGCGGTGAATTTGCCATTGCCCCCAATAGTAAGGAATTGGCTATGGCCCAAGGTCAAGGGGTGGCGCTGTTGTCCATTGAACCGGGAATGGAAGGGAAGGAACCCCTGGAGTTTTTCCCCCAATATGGACGAGTCATGGGATTCACCCAAGATGGACGAGCCGCCGTGATGGTGAGGTTTAACACCGACTATACCCGCTCCATGGTGGTGGTTCCCAACATCGGCGAACCCCGAGAAATTCTACGCACCAGTGGCTCCATCCTCGATGCGGAATTTGACCCCACGGGCCGCTATATCTATGCTCTCGTGACCGAACTCCTGGAAGCTGACGAGTATATCGAGCAACCCTATATTTTGGCTCTGGATTTGGAAACCCAGGATTCTAAAGAATTGGTGCGCTTTGAACGCAGTCCCATGGATTTAAGCATGAGTCTGGCCCCCGATGGTCAAGCACTGCTGTTTGACCGTCTGACGATTACCTCCTCGGCTGAGGGACCGGATTTACCCCTGACTCAATCTGGGGGGGCGATCGAGGATAGTGAATTGTGGATTCTCTTTCCCCTGGTGGACTCTCAAGGAGAGTTAACCCGTCCCCAACCAGAGCAATTGCCCCTCGATGGCTTTAATCCCAAGTGGCTCCCGTGACGCAAAGGTCGAGAAAAATTCGAGGTGGGCCAGGCCGTCTCACCTCTGATTTTTAAGACATTGGCCAGGAATTGCGGCGATCGCACTATGGAATCGGTCGCTCAGCCTTTATGCTTAAGGTAGATGGCGATTAATCACAGTACAGTCGAACGGGATGGACACGCGGGAACTCAAATTTGTTTTGAATCTGTTGGGGGCGCCGAACTATCGAGCGCCGATCTCTCAGGTGAAACCCAATAATCGCACCAAGGCCGCCGAACGGGATAGTATTTGCCGCACTCTGCGCGATCGCGGTATCGTCGACTGTAGTGAGGAAATCGTCGAATGTCGCATTGCACCGCCGGGGAGTGCCTTATTGCGCCTCGATACCAGCCGCCTTCCGGTGACTGAAGATGAAATTGCCGTCCTGCGGGCCTGCGCCGAAACCAGCATCCTCACCAAAAACCTGGATCTTCCGAGCGATCGCCGTCAGGTGGTCTTGCAGAAATTGGCGGAACGGGGACTGATTAAAGCCGAAGCCACCCGCCTTGAAGATGTCTGGCTCACCAACTTTGGCTTAGACTATCTCCATGATGACTATAGCCCTCATGGAAGTGGTCTGGAGTTAAGCCTGGACCATCTCAACTGCTATTTGCAATTTCTACGCAAACGGGATGGACAGTCCCTCAGTCCCCATCCCCCCGACAACAAACAACCGGTTCAGGAACCCGTCAACCCACAGCGGCGCTTGACGGAAAAGCCCAATGATGCCGATATTTGGTATGTCATCGAAGAACTCGATCGCCAGCTAGAGACCCATAACTATTTACCCATCTTCTACCTGCGGGAACGGCTACAACCGCCCTTAACCCGGGCTGAACTCGACAGCGCCCTCTATCGTCTGCAACGAGAAGATCGCCTTGAACTGAGTTCCCTGCAAGAAGCAGCGCACTATACCCCAGAGCAAGTTGAAGCCGGGATTCCTCAAGACATTGGCGGTCCGCTGTTCTTTCTGATTCGTAACTGACGTTGTTCCTGAGTTCCTCACCTCCCGGTATGACTATGACCGAGATTGATCGCATTATCCAACGCGCCCCCAACCCGTTTGATACGGAAACCTTCTGGTCGGGAAATTTTTGGCAGGAAATCCAAAACCCGGAACTCACGGTGGACTCGATTCACCAAGATGTTCTCCAGGAGATTGAGGCGGTTTTGGATCAGGTAGCCGAGGATCGCCGCAGTCGCACTCTGCTGTTAGAGGGGGAAACTGGCTCAGGAAAAACCTATCTCTTGGGCCGACTCAAACGACAACTGCAAACTCCCGATTACAAACAACTCCCCCGCGCCTTTTTTGTCTATATTGAACCCTTTACCGCCAGTGACTATATTTGGCGGCATATTTTGCGTTATACCGTTGATAGTCTGTTAGAGACCCCGGCTGGCCTGGATAAATCCCAGTTGTTAATTTGGTTAGAAGGTCTCTCGGAGTTAAAAAAACGGGGCATTGTCGATTGGTTACGGGGGGAACGGCAACTGTTTATCCGCAAACTCCTGGAGACCTATCCCTCGGGAATTTATAATGCTCAGGAGTTCTTCGGGGTTTTATACCATCTGACGGACTCAGAACTCTATCCCATTGCGTGTGAATGGTTGCGGGGAGATGATTTAGATGATGAATCTTTGCGGAAGTTGGGGGTTCAAGGAACCATTGATACAGAAGATGCCGCCCAGAAGACCTTGGCGAACTTTGGGCGCATTGCCGATGCCACGTTACCCATTGTTCTCTGTTTTGACCAACTTGATAACATTGCCCGCGATCGCCAAGGGAACCCAGATTTAGAATCCCTATTTCGCGTCAATTCGATTCTCCATACTCAGAAAGTCAAGAACTTTCTCTTTATCATCAGCATCATCACCGACACCTGGCGACAAAATGCCCCTCATATTCCCGCCACAGACCGCGATCGCCTCGATGCGAACCTCAGACTCAAACAAATCAGTTTAGACCAAGCGGAAGCCCTCTGGGCCAGCCGTCTGTATAGCCTACACCAGCAAACCTACCCACAACCGACCTCTCCCATTTATCCTCTGATTCGTCCCACCTTAGATGGCAAGTTTCCCGGTGGTAAAACTCGACCCCGCAACACCCTAATTTTAGGGCGACGACTCTATCAGGATGTCAAACTCCAACAACTGCAAGCCAACGTCTCCCAGGGAGCCTCACTTGAGGGAAAAACGCCCCCACCCCTATTGCCCAGTGATGCCCAAAGTGACCCCGTGGCGGCATTTAAACTGGTTTGGATCAAGAAATTCAAGCAAACTCGGGAACGGGTCTCTAAAATTCGTCAATATGCTGCCCCCGAATTGGTGCAAATGTTAGCCGAGGTGGTGCAGGCGTTACAGATGGAAGACATCCAACCCCGACTCCTTCCCAGTCGGACCTATGCCAGTTATTCCATCAGTTATCGTCACCCCGGAACCACCAATCGGGTGGGAATTGTTTGGTCGGAAGACACCAATATGGTGAAGTTTTTTCATCTCCTCAAAGGCTGTGGAGAGGCGTTATCGAGTCATCTGTGTCAGTCGTTGCAGTTGATTCGGGCCGAGGGGGTGGGGTCGCCGACGAATCGCGGCTACCAACTCTATACGGAGATTTTTGGCCAACCGGAAAATAACCACTTTATGTCCGATTTAACCTCGGTGCAATATCTGGCGACGCATCATGCTTTAGTCAATGATGCCCTCTCTGGGGAATTGGTGGTCGGGGAGGAAACCCCTGATGGGTCCCGGTTGCAGTCCTTAGTTCGGCAAACGGGGGTGTTGCGAGATTGTCCGCTGCTGCAACAGTTGGGCTTTTTTGAGATTACCTCCGGCCAAGATGCGGCGGAACAGTCCTTGCAGGCCATTGAAGATTTCATTATTAACCGGGTTCTCAATCAGCAATGCATGGCGATTCAACAGTTAATTGAAGAGGCGATCGCCCAGTTTGGGGGTGCGAGTAAACAACAGGTCCACCAACTGATTCAGAGTTTATCCCTGAGCGATCGCCCCCTGCAAATTCTCGATCCCGATGTCACCTTAGAAGAACAACTGGTGATTGCAACCCCCTAGGGGCCAAAAAATGTTGCCCCAACTCTCGCGATGCGTCTCTTTATCCTGTAGTCTGATATGGCTTCTATCCAACAGATTGTTCAACGCACTGTGAATCCCTTTGACTCGACCAGCTTTCGCCCCGGTAATTTTTGGCATGATGACAGTAGCCAAGCCACCAGTATCAATGGGATTCATGAAGAGATTGTGGCTGGGGTGTCTCAGATGCTTTCCCAAGTTCAGGGCGATCGCCGCAGTCGGACTGTAGTTCTCTCGGGGGATTCCGGTTCCGGGAAAAGCTTTCTCCTGGGCCGTTTAAAACGAACTCTCAACCCTCAAGCCTTTTTTGCCTATATTGGTCCCTGGCCCGAAAGTGACTATATTTGGCGACATACCTTACGCTATACCATTGATAGTTTAACCTGTGTGCCGGACGGTGAACGGGAATCTCAGTTATTATTATGGCTGAAGAGTTTATCGGCGTTTCGGGATGAGGGATTTCTCAAAAAAGTTATTGGCGAACGTCATTTATTTATCCATAACTTCAAATCGACCTATCCCACAGGAATTTATAATGCTAACGAGTTTTTCAGTATTCTCTATCATTTAACCAATCCTGATTTATATCCCTTGGCTTGTGATTGGCTCAAGGGAGATGATTTAGATGCCGAGAGTTTAAAGTTACTCAATGTTAGCAGTTCGATTGAGACGGAACATCAGGCGCAAAATGTTTTAGGTAATTTTGGTCGTATTGCCACAGCGACCCAGCCAATTGTTCTGTGTTTTGACAATTTGGATAATGTTGACCGCAGCGATCGCGGCTATATTGACTTGCAAGCCTTGTTCAATGTCAATTCCATTATCCACAATCAAAAGCTGAAGAACTTTCTGGTTATTATTAGTATTATTACCGATACCTGGCGAGAAAACTCCCCCCATGTGCAACCGGCGGATTTAGCGCGAGTCGATGAAGAATTGCATTTACGGCCCGTGGATATGACGGCGGCGATCGCCCTTTGGGAACGTCGAATTTTGCCCCTCCATCAAGAAGCCGATCCCCCCATTCCCTCCCGCCTCTATCCCCTCTCAGAACAGGAGTTACACCGCAAGTTTCCCGGAAATCAGGCCCTACCCCGTTCCGTCCTGATGGTGGGACGACAAGCCTTTCAGACTGCCAAACTTCAGCTTCAGGACCAGGCCCCAGTCACGCAAGAAGTGGATGAACTCGCGGCGTTTCAGTTGGTTTGGGAAAAGGAACTGGCCAAATCCCGTAAAACCGTCCAAGAAATCCGTCAATTTTCTGCCCCAGAGTTGATGAAGATGTTACGGGAAGCCTTGACGGCGTTGAATGTTACGGGAGTAGAACCCAAGTTATTAAAAAGTCCCACCTATAGCCGCTATTCGTTGAGTTTTTATTGGTCGTTGACCTTGGGGCGCATTGGGGTTATTTGGATTGAGGAACCGAATCTCAATAGTTTCTGTCGAGTAATGAAGTCTTGTCAAGAGGCGTTGCGCAAGAATACTTGTCAGTATCTGTATTTGATTCGGGCTGAGAATTTAGGGGTTCCGAAAAATAAGGGCTATCGGTATTATAAGGCATTGTTTGTTGACTCGATCCATAAACATATCATTCCTCAAATTGAGTCCTTACAGATATTGGCGGCGTATCATGAGTTAGTTAATGCAGCTGAGGCGGGGGATTTGCTCCTGGGTGATCGGGCTATCAGTACCGACGAATTGAAAGATTTAGTGGTGCGGTCAGAGGTTTTACAGTCCTGCCGTTTATTACAAAATCTCGGGGTTTTTGAACGCAACATGGGCAGTTTGTTAGACTCGACAATGTCCCAGAGTTCTAAAACTGAAAATGACCCGCTTCGCGAGCGGTTAAAAGAGTATCTATTTGCTCTAGTGAAAACTCAGCAATTAGTAGGACGAATGGTGTTACTGGAGAGTACGCGATCGCAGTTCCCGGAAATGACCCCAGAAGGGATTGACGGAGCCATTGGGGTATTATGTGACGAGGGGGCGATCGTCATTCTCAACCCCGAGTCGAACGCCGAGGAACAGTTAATCACAGTCAACCCATGACCCTTCCTCTTGGCTGGGTTATAATCTGGTAAAAATCCCTCATCAATGTATTCCTCTTGCCGAAGCCGGTGCGTTCCGGCTGGCTTAACCGGGTTGGCAAAATTTCCAAAGTGACTGAAGCCGGAACACACCCTACCGTTCTATTTTATAGATTTATTAACCGGTAGGGTGCGTTGCGGCTCAAATCCATATTAAACGAAGACAAAAATTGGCAAACTGCCGCAACGCACCAGGTTTATAATCCGGTAACAATCCCTCATCAATGTATTCCTCTTGCCGAAGCCGGTGCGTTCCGGCTAGCTGAAACTTGTTGGCAAAATTCCCAAATTGACCTCAGCCGGAACACACCCTACCGTCTGGTTTTTTGGGTTATAATCCGGTAACAATCCCTCATCAATGTATTCCTCTTGCCGAAGCCGGTGCGTTCCGGCTAGCTGAAACTTGTTGGCAAAATTCCCAAATTGACCTCAGCCGGAACACACCCTACCGTCTGGTTTTTTGGGTTATAATCCGGTAACAATCCCTCATCAATGTATTCCTCTTGCCGAAGCCGGTGCGTTCCGGCTAGCTGAAACTTGTTGGCAAAATTCCCAAATTGACCTCAGCCGGAACACACCCTACCGTCTGGTTTTATAGATTTATTAACCGGTAGGGTGCGTTGTGGCTCAAATCCATATTAAACGAAGACAAAAATTGACAAACTGCCGTAACGCACCAGGGTTGTAATCTGGCAAAAATCCCTTTGCATTTCAGGTTATTCCCTATTGGGGAAACCCCGCGTTACTATTAGAGTTAGAAGCCATAATTCTGAGAGCTACTGAGCCTCCTTACAATGCCCAGATTCCAACGGAACGGTGATGCTATGCAAACTCAACTTCAAGAGCAACTTTCTCAAGCTGATGCTGAAGTGATTTTAGAACGGTTGCCTGAGCGAATTCGTACCGCTTTACTAGCTCATGCCACTGAAATTGACTATCCAGTTGAGGCAGTCGTCGAAATGGCAATTGCCAGTTTTCTAGATAGCGAGGCGCTCGGCTTCGCCGATTGTAAGCCAGGACGGGGCCAGTAAGCCACTGCCTAATCCCAGTATTTCCCTCTGATAACATGGAAATGATGCCCCCTTTAGTCTTAATTTATGTTAAAAATTTCCAACAAAACCAGCATCCCGATGAATGAAATCGAGATGACCGCCATTCGTTCAAGCGGTGCTGGTGGGCAAAATGTTAACAAAGTCGCCTCCGCGATTCAACTGCGATTTGACATTAACGCCTCCTCCATGTCGCCAATCCATAAATCGCGCTTGCTGAAGATGCGCGATCGCCGTATTACTAAAGATGGTGTAATTGTCATTAAAGCCCAAACCCACCGCACCCAGGAAAAAAACCGAGAGGATGCCCTCAATCGGCTGCAAAAGCTGCTCAAAAGTGCCACCATCACTCGCCCCAAACGTAAACCCACCAAACCGTCCCGCAATGCGAAGCGTAGGCGGCTTGACCAGAAAAAACAGCGAGGACAACTGAAAGCCAGCCGTAAAAACGTTGACATCCCAGATTAGACCCATCATATTAGCAAGCTAACGGCGACCAGGGGCGCGATCGCCCTCAAGGGGCCAACAAGCCGATAGAATAGAAATTATGAAGGGCGATCAGTCTCGGCCGTCAATTATGCCTTGGGGCTGAGCCTCTGAGCTACGGTCCCCAGTCTGAGTTTATTGATTTATCTGTTACCCCCTATTGGCCTGATTTATTGTCCTGTATCCATTGCAATCCCTGTGAACCGTCATGTGGAATCTTGATGCTTTTGCCATCCGTCCCGACTTCTACTTTCAAATTGCCTTCACCCTAACGGTCAGTGGTTTATTCTTCTGGCAGGTTTGGGTAGCCTGGAAAGCCGTCCGCAAGTGAGTCTGGGCAAAGTCTATCTCGTCGGCGCGGGGGTCGGCGATGCTAAGTATCTCACCCAGCGAGGGCGACAGGTTCTCGCTCAGGCTGAGGTGCTGATTTATGATGCTTTAGCGGATTATCGTTTATTAGAGTTAGTTCCTGATGCCTGTCTCTGTCTCGATATGGGCAAACGGGGAGGACAGCCAAGTCCTACTCAGGGAGAGATTGACCGGCTTCTGGTGGCCTATTGTGGTCAGGGTCGTCGGGTGGTGCGCCTCAAGGCGGGGGACCCCTTTATTTTTGGCCGTAGCACTTCCGAACTGCGGGCGTTACGAGGGGCAAACTGTCCCGTAGAGGTGGTTCCGGGGATTTCTTCGGCATTAGCGGCCCCGTTACTGGCGGGGATTCCTCTGACCGATAATGAATGCAGTCGCGGCTTTGGCGTGTTTACGGGTCACGACTTGGCCGCCTTGGACTGGCTGGCTTTGGCCCGCCTCCCAACTGTAGTATTTCTTATGGCGGGACGGAATCTGGGGGCGATTTGCCAAGAACTCATCAACCATGGCAAACTGCCCAACACACTGGTGGCGATGATTCGCGCCTGTGGCCGCCCGGAACAGCGGGTCTGGACGGCTACCCTAGAGACCATTGACCGACAGACTCAGGGAGAAAAACGGTCTCCCACGGTCATCGTTATTGGTGAGGTGGTGTCGTTGCGTGATTGCTTTGGAGAGACGGTTATGGTGGCATCTAAGATGGGATTACAGGGAAAAACGATTTTGGTGACGCGCTCGACGGGACAATCGAGTGATTTTTGCGATCGCCTCCAGGGCCATGGGGCAATTCCCCTCTCTACTCCCGCCCTAGAGATTGTGCCACCATCGAGTTGGCACGCTGTGGATGGGGCGATCGCCCAACTGAAGCAGGTGGATTGGCTCATTCTCACCTCCAGTAATGGGGTGGAATTCTTCTTAGATCGCCTCTTAGCCCTCGGGCAAGACCTGCGTAGCTTGGCGCACCTCAAAATTGCCGTTGTGGGCAAAAAGACGGCTCATGTGCTGAAACAGCGGGGCTTGACCCCGGATTTCATCCCTCCGGATTTTATTGCCGATTCCTTGGTAGAGCGGTTTCCGGAGTCGGTGGAGGGGAAAACCCTTCTCTTTCCTCGGGTGGAGACGGGGGGGCGCGATGTCCTGGTGCGTCAATTCCGAGAGGCGGGGGCTAAGGTTTTAGAAGTTCCCGCCTATGAGTCCCGCTGTCCTGAGCAACTAGACCCCCAGGCGTTGGCGGCCTTGCGTCAGGGAAGGGTGGATGTGGTGACCTTTGCCAGTTCTAAGACGGTGCGTAACTTCGCTCAGTTGGTTGAGAGAGTGGGGGATATTTCCTTAGAGGGAGTGGCGATCGCCTCCATCGGTCCCCAAACGAGCCGCAGTTGTCAGCAAGCCTGGGGTCGCTGCGACATCGAAGCTAAGGAATTTACCATTGAGGGCCTAGAACAGGCTCTACTCCATTGGGCGATCGCCTAGCCTTCCCACCCCTAACAGGACTTATTCTTTCACCCAGTTTCGCTAAACCCCGACAAAACAAGATAGAGGGGAGAAATAACATCGGGGCGAACCCTTATCGTCGCCCTTTTTGCTGCACCATTAAACCGAAGCGACGGAGATAGCTTTTTCGGCGAGATGGACGAAATTGGAGAGAAGTTGTAGGCCGGCGGTGGAGGATTTCTCGGGGTGGAATTGCACGGCCATGAGATTATCGCGGGCGATCGCCGCCGTAACCTCTTGACTTCCGTGGGTGACGGTGGCGGCTTTAAGGCTGGAGTCGGCGGGATCGACGTAGTAGGAGTGAACGAAATACATCCAGGCGGGGTTGGGGAGATTATCCCAGAGGGGAATCCCAGTTTGTTGGAAGTCGAGGGCGTTCCACCCCATATGAGGAACAGTGATTCCCGGTTCATGACGGAAGCGGCGCACGACTCCGGGGATAATGCCTAATCCCGGTTGTGTTCCTTCTTCTGAACGTTCAAAGAGGATTTGTAGGCCCAGACAGATGCCGAGAAAGGGTTTTCCTTGGGCGATCGCCGTTTGGATGGGTTCGACGAGATGGCGCGATCGCAGATGTTCCACCGCCGGATCGAAGGAACCGACGCCGGGTAAGACAACGGCTTCGGCTTGGGCGATGACATTGGGGGAATCGGTAATGATGGGGGTTGCCCCGGCTTTCTCCAATCCCTTACAGGCGGAGTGGAGGTTACCCATATCGTAATCGACCACGGCGATCTGAACCATAATTGTCTCGTGACTCTTTAACTGGGGGACCCTCTCAATTATCTCACCTTAAGGGCGATCGCCCACCGCCGACATCTGCCGCGCCCCAAAAATTCCCTCAGCGTCGTGATTAGGGGTCTCATGTCTGTATCCTCGTTTGAACAGGGGAGGACTCTAACCATCCTTTATGATGTCATCTAAAATGACCACAGGAAAATCGAGGAGACTACGTAGCTTCTTATCATTCGTCACAAATTGGCAACAATCCGATAACTTGACTGTCGCAAGATGGATGGCATCAGGCGTTCTCAGAGAAGAAACCCTTGCCCGTAATTGAGCCGCTTCTTTTAAAATTGGAGAAGTGACTGGAGCCAATTGAATTCCAGGGCTACTAAGCAAAGCTTCATAGGAATCAATCAATATGGTATTTTTCTGACGTAAGGGGACAACTAAAATTTCTGTCCAAATCAGCTCACTGCAAACAATTGTGACATTTTGGGATTCCACCTGATTCCATAGATTAGCTAAAAGCCCCTGATAGCCTGCTGCTTGTTCAACAGCATATATGAAAACAACCGTATCTAAATAAATTCTGCTGAAGGGTGATAAGTTTAGCCGTCCCACGAGTCACGCTCAATTTCGAGATCTTGGTTGATTTGTTCTACTGTTCTACCTCCTGGATTTTGCTGATGAATTTGGGCTAAAACCTCCTGAATTGATAGATGTTTGATTGGTGGTGACTGATGTGGAAACAGGACAATCACTTCTACTTGGTCATGGATTAAATCAAGTTGGGCTTCAGGGGGTAACTGAATTTCGAGCCGATTGCCCTCTAGGACTTTGGCTTCCAACCTGAGGGCAGATTGATGAGTGGGTTTCATACTATTTGGTATACCAAGATGGCCAGGTCAGAAAAAAGGGAATTCTGGGTTCAGGGTCATCGAAAAAATTTATGACGCTCCCTGACTGTAGGGGAGCGTCCCTTACTAATTGCGTTACTAATCCTCTCGATTATCTCACTTTTCAGGGCGATCGCCCACCGCCGACATCTGCCGCGCCCCAAAAATGGCTTCAGCGTGATGATAGAACTTAAACTCCAAGAGATTGTTAAAGGGATCTTGCAGGAAAAAGGTTTGATGTTCCGTCAGTTCCCCTTTAAAGCGGTGTTTCGGCTGTTGATAGAACTGAAGTTGCCGTTCCTGGGCGCGGTTGAGGAGACGTTCCCAGTCCTCTAACTCAGGAAACACCAAGCCGAAATGGCGGGGATAGATGCCCTGTTGCGGGGTGAGCAGTTCCGAGGTGACATGGGCGACGAGTTGATGTCCATAGAGATTCATGATTAGGGCTTGGGGAGATTCCCGGCCCAACTCGCAGCCTAAGCCGTCTCCGTAAAAGGCTTTGGTATCGTCTAGGTTCCCGACGGGAAACGCCAAATGGAAGATGGTCTCTGACATAATGGGGGTTGAGGATGAGCGGTTGCCATCTAGGATAGCCAGGTCTTGAGAAATCTTCAATCACCCCTAATCCTTTTCATCTCGGAGTTTCATCCCGACACGTCCAGTTGTCGTGGCAGTTGAGTGAGGCCCAGATTGGGAGGTTGACCGCCGACTCAGGTAGAATGTAGATACCCTGTGGACACTCTTTCCGAGACCATTGAGAGCGCAGTGGAACTGGCCCACCCAGCCTTGAGGGCACCCTATGGTTGCAACAGTTGCCAAGTGGGGCAATAGTCTAGCCCTTCGGATTCCCCAGCACATTCTTCAGGAAATTGAGTTAGTTGAAGGTGCTGAAGTCGATTTAGTTGTGATTGACGGAAATTTAGTTGTCAAACCTAGATCTCGTTAACGTTATTCGTTGGATGAGCTTGTTGATGGCATTACTCCGGAGAATTTGCATTCTGAAATCGAGACCGAGGGGACTGTAGAGCTGTAGATTATTAAATCGAGTTCACCTGAATACCAAAAAAGCTTTAAATTCGTAAAAAATAGTCGTTAAAATTACTTGACTCAAAAGATAATGAGTTTATACAAAATGAAGAAAGAACCTTACGGCGACAGTATGCAAACTCCTGGAATCTAACATTTTAGCGGACAATAACTTGACAAAAACTATAATATGTAGTAAGATTTTGCATGTAGATTTGCGCTGAAGCTGAAGATTAAAAAACTTAGATGAACAGTGTCCGTTCAATAATAATACCAAACCCCAGTCAAAGTGGGGAACCAGTTTTGCCTATAGTTTGGGGTTTCAGGACGGCATAATCAGCAGCGATTACACCGCATCCCAGCATCCCAGGTTGTTTGCCTAAAGCACTGTTTATCTTAATGTAGTCAGCCCATGAAAGTAATTCTCTGTACCCACAATAGCGGCGGTGTGGGAAAGACAACCCTAGCAGTTCACTTAGCAGGGTACTTATCTGAATGGGGAGAAGTACTTCTCGTAGACTGCGATGAGCAAGCGGATTCCTGGAAGTTTTTCATGGAGAAAGAGCCAGGAGTTCCTGTAGACCAAGGGTCGGCTCGTGGAATAGAAGTCATCGCCAACCCTGAAAGACGCTCCTTGAAAAAACTGAAAGTTAAGCCTAATCAGTTCGATTTTATAGTAATTGATATTGATACTGTATTAGAAAATACAGTTCAGGTCATTTTAAATGCTCATCCAGACTTGATTTTTATCCCCTTGAACCGCTCCCACATGTACAAGTCCATAGACAACTTAGCCTCTGTTCTAGAAATGGTGGGAGGAATAGATGGCAATCCTGCTCTCCCTTATTCAGTCGTCATTGTTCCCCTAGGAATTGACAAAGAAAATATAGAAAGGGAACTTGAACGAATTGAATATCATTCAGAGCAGTATTTGGTGGCTGACTCCATGGAGGACTTGAGTACAACAATGGACAAAGTCATCTATAAGGACAGAAAATATATTTGGGACTGTGTGGGTCTTGAACATAATAAAAACTATTTTAAATACTTGGCGTTTAATACTTCTTGCTAAGTAAGAAATCTAGTGCAGTTAAGTTAAGGAGGACTACAGCTATGATACAGACGAAAGTTGAGGCTGCCCTCAAAAAAGGTAAGCAAAAACATCTGGAAAGTGAAAAATACAATGAAGATAAAAAGCACCAAATTAAGTACTCGAGGACTGAAGCTTCTAAGTTCAAGGAAGTTTCAAGCTATTTGGGAGTATCTAGGGATAGCTTAATTCGTCAGTCTATTCTGGTGACTCGTTTTTATTATAGCGATGAAATTAGCAGAAGCTGGCTTGTGGAACAGGTCAAGAAACTACAGCAAGGTGTTGAGGAAAACGAAGCCGCCATGTCACAGGAGCTGAGTTTAGAGTATCGAGATGAGAAAGCTTTAGAAGAAATGGCTCTAATGGATTGCATCAGTGGCTGTGTTAGCTTTGGTTTGAATATTTTGCATAAACAAAATATCGTTGACAAACTAAGCTTAGAAGAATTGAAGGAGTTTTATAATTCAGATGAACCGTCCTAGTTCTAAGGTGATTCGCTCGATTGTCCAAGGGATACTCAAGTTAGACTCTCAAGAGAAGCAAGAACTTGGGCGTAAATATGCCTTTGCTCTAGGCTTATCTCCTGGTTCCAGGGGATCCGATGGCGGGATGGATGGTGTGGGTACCGTCAAGGGCAATAGAGTATATTTTCAATGTCGGTTGACTGCGGATAAATTGGGTGCTCCGGTTGCCGATGCTATCTATGGTGCAGCGCAGAGAGAAAAAGCAGATGTGATTATCGTTTTAGCTGGAGTCGGATACACAAAACCAACTCCGTCAAAGCCAAAAGCTGGATTTGAAAATTGCTTGCGGAATCGCCCAGGTGGAGATGGCTTCAAGCTGCACTTGCTGACGTTATCGGATATTTATGAAAAGAATCAGGTGTTCGATGATGCACTTGCTGATTTACCGAGTTTAAGAAAAATAACTCGAAAAGATTGGGAGGATAGTGAATAAGTCTGTATCTTAAAGGCAGATAGCATGAGTTTTGACTGGGTTTACAAAAGTTGACTGAGCGCAAATTGTATTCCTGTTTCTTGAGCCAATTGGCTACATGATTAGAGAAAATGGGAGCCAAACCCCTCTTTATTACGGTGAGATAAAAATTGTAAAAACAACCGGTAGATATCATGCAATCCCACGCACCCGTCCTCGACGAACAGGCTGAACTCTGGCAATTCATAGAACTTTGGGTTGACCCAATTCTGTTTCCACCCAAAATCCTGATGCTAGTGGCTAATAAAAATGGCAGTTGTCATATTTTTAATCCTGCTTCTGGCTATAAACTGATTGTCACTCACCCTAACTATGAAGCCGCACAGGATTGGCTTCTGGAAGATGAATATGAACGGGTTAAGGGTAAAGTTTTGGCTGAAGACGTTGACTCCATAGAAGCGAGTCCCCATCTCCCTTAAAATAGATGGGAACCATGCCTTGGCTCCCGAACTTACTCAAATACCTATGCAAACGTCCGAAACCCGTCCCCAACTCACCCTCCCCCAACGTCAAGCCAGCGTCTCCCGCAAAACTGGGGAAACCGATGTCCAAGTTAGCGTGAACCTCGATGGAACCGGCCAATGTCACGCCAACACCGGGATTCCCTTCCTCAACCACATGCTGCACCAAATCGCCTCCCATGGCCTGATTGATTTAGAAGTCAACGCCGTCGGGGATTGGGAGATTGATGACCACCATACCAATGAAGATGTGGGGATTACCCTCGGACAAGCCTTGGCCCAAGCCTTGAGCGATCGCAAAGGAATCGTTCGCTTCGGCCATTTCGTCGCACCCCTCGATGAATCCCTGATTCAAGTGGCCCTAGACTTCTCCGGACGACCTCATCTCAGCTATGGCCTCGAAATCCCCACGGAACGGGTGGGAACCTATGACACCCAACTGGTGCGAGAGTTCTTTGTCGCCATCGTTAACCACGCTCAACTCACCCTGCATATCCGCCAACTCGATGGCCTCAACTCCCATCATATTATTGAAGCTACCTTCAAAGCCTTCGCCCGATCGCTGCGCATGGCCGTGGAAATCGACCCCCGCCGGGCCAGTACCATCCCCAGTTCCAAAGGAGTTCTCTAACCCTCCACCCCCAACCCCCAGAGTGTTAAGCTTTCTTGCGATCGCACGGAGCAACGGAAGCACTCATGTTAACGTTCTACCCAGAACACGAAACTAGCTGACTACGCCAAGTTTGGCAGGAGAACTCCCTTGAACGCATCCCTATCGCATCACGGACAGAACGCGCACGAGGATATCGGTGATTACGTGGCTCATCTTCAGTTCCACATGACCCTCCAGGCCCGTAACCTAGTCCCTAACTTGACTCAAGCCGCTGATAGCCGCGAGCAACTTCTCCAGGAAACTCAGGCTGAGTTTGAAAAACAAATCTCTCGACAAGCCATTCAACGGGGTTAACTCCCCCATTGGCGCAGGAGTATTGGTCTCAGATTTCGCTAACAGAACACCCACCTGGTCCTCTCTCATCCCGATTGAGGCCGGGTGGGTTTCTCAATGCTCGACCCACTCGGGCAAAATTCGCTACACTGAGAAACTAACACCATTTTTCGATCACCTTGCCAGACATCAATACTGGGGGAGGGCGACCACAAGGGTTCGCCCCTACAGGTATCTGTGGCACAATGTTTTAAAAATGGTGTAACACTTGTCGCGTGGACCCCCGAAAGCGGGGCAAAGAGTTCATTAATAATCACATCTACGGAGACCTCAAAGGACTCAAACCCAGCCAACTCAAACAACTACAACGGCTGTATCACCAGCGGTTACCGGGCGATCGCCTCACCACACCGGAGTTCGCCCAACGCTTGGCGGCCATCAGTACCGACCTCGGAAAACCCCTCTCCGCCTATCTCAACCGTCGTGGCCAAGTGATTCGCGTCGGAGTGGGAAGTCCCCGCCAAACCCAAATCCCCCCCCTGGAACTCCCCCGCTACGGGGCCAGTCGTCTCAGTGGGATTCGCTGCATCGCCACCCAACTGAAACGCAATCCACCAGGAACCTCAACCCTCACCGCTATGGCCATTCAGCGGTTAGATGCCCTCATCTGTCTCACCCTCACGGGGTCCGGCTTTCAGCGACGGGGGGGCGGGGAAACCGGCTATGTCCATACCGCCTATCTGGCCCATCTCGTCCCCAACTCCAAAGAAGCCGCCTGGACTCTGTCTGAGGACATGACCCTAGAGGCGATCGCCCAACAGGATTTCCTCGACCTCGTGGAAGCCCTGGAAGGGGAATTTGAACGGGAATTTGTCGGCCAATCCGTCGACAGCGACGGCGATCGCGTCCTCCTGGTGGGATTGCGCACCCAAAACGTCAGTGAAGCCGACTTTCAGGAACATCTCGCCGAAGTGGTGCGCCTCGTCGATACCGCTGGGGGGGTTGTCCTGCAAACCATCCAACAGGGGCGATCGCGGCCCCACCCCCAAACCGTCATCGGGTCCGGGAAAGTCGATGAACTGGCCCTGGCCGTACAAACCGTTGGCGCTAACCTAGTGGTGTTCGATCGCGACCTCTCCCCGGCCCAAGTCCGCAACCTGGAAAAACGCCTCGGGGTGCGAGTGGTCGATCGCACCGAAGTCATCCTCGATATCTTCGCCCAACGGGCCCAATCCCGGGCCGGAAAACTACAAGTCGAACTCGCCCAACTCGAATACAGTCTCCCCCGTCTCACGGGACAAGGTCAGAACATGTCCCGTCTCGGGGGCGGAATCGGCACCCGAGGCCCCGGTGAAACCCAACTGGAAACCGAACGACGGGCTATTAGCCAGCGCCTTTCCCGCCTACAACGGGAAGTCACCAACCTCCAGGCCCACCGGGCCCGAATGCGTCAACAACGCCAGGCCCAAGAGGTTCCCTCCATCGCCCTCGTCGGCTATACCAACGCCGGTAAATCCACCCTCCTCAACGTTCTAGCCAACTCCGACATCTATACCGCCGACCAACTCTTCGCCACCCTCGACCCCACCACTCGCCGCCTTAGCATTCAAGAAGATGTCACCCATGTGGTCCATAACTTAGTCCTAACGGACACCGTCGGCTTCATCCACGAACTCCCTCCGGCCCTAGTTGACGCCTTCCGGGCCACCCTCGAAGAAGTCACCGAAGCCGATGCACTCCTCCATCTAGTCGATTTATCCCATGGGGCCTGGCAGAATCAGATTCATTCCGTCATGGGAATCCTCTCAGAAATGCCCATCACCCCCGGTCCGATTCTCCTCGTCTTCAACAAAATTGACCAGGTGGACGGAGATACCTTGGAACTGGCCAAAGAAGAATATCCCCAAGCCACCTTCATCTCCGCCACCGCCGGCTTTGGCTTAGCCACCCTCCGCCAACGACTCCTGCAATTGGTGGACTATACCAAACATTGATGGTTCCTACTCCCAGGGGAAACCATCAGACTGAACCGGGCGACCTCGGGTAATCTCCATGGGATCGACCACCGTCGCACTCACGGACACCACATCCTCATCCTCCCCCTTCGACGTCTGGGAGTTGGGCTGAGATTGAGACTCTGATTTCACGTCCTTCTCGCCGTTGGACTTGGCCTCCGGCCCGGGGTCTGACTTCCGTTGGCTTGGAGGTTGCGGCGTGGGTTTAGCCGGCGACTCCGGTTTCGGGGTGGATTGGGCCGGGGCCTGAGGCGTGACTGGGGGCGGTGACGGCTGAGATGGGGCCTTCGATGAGGGTTTAGAAGCCCCATTGCGGCCAACGGGGGTTTTACTGAAACGTAAACTTGACTCATCCTCAGTACAGTCGACGTAAATCGTATCTCCCGCGCCAAACTCCAGTTCCAGTAACTTGGTGGCGATGGGGTTTTCTAACTCCCGTTGGATGGCCCGTTTGAGGGGTCGCGCCCCATAGACGGGGTCATAACCTACATCGGCGATATACTGTTTCGCCGCTTCCGAGAGTTTAATCTGCAACTTCTGTTCCGCCAGCAAACTCTCAATGCGTAAAATTTGAATCGAGACAATATCCCGTAACTGGTCTTTGCCCAGGGGATGGAAGATAATTAAATCATCAACGCGATTGAGAAATTCCGGTCGGAACTGCGATCGCAACGCCTCATAGACCCGCGATCGCATGGCCTCATAATCCGACTCCCGCCCCGCCACATCTAAAATATGTTGCGAACCGATATTACTGGTCATAATAATGACCGTATTACAGAAGTTGATGGCCCGTCCCTGAGAATCCGTAATGCGCCCATCGTCAAGGACTTGCAACAAAATGTTAAAAACATCCGGGTGAGCCTTCTCCACCTCATCCAAGAGCAACACACAATAGGGCATCCGCCGCACGGCTTCCGAGAGTTGTCCTCCTTCGTCATAGCCCACATAGCCCGGAGGCGCTCCCACCAAGCGAGACACGGAATGTTTCTCCATGTACTCAGACATATCAATACGGACAAGCGCATCATGGTCATCAAATAAGGACGCCGCCAAGGCCCGGGCTAATTCCGTTTTCCCCACCCCCGTCGGTCCCATAAATAAGAAGGACCCAATCGGCCGAGAGGGGTCTTTCATCCCCGCCCGGGCCCGACGAATCGCCGCCGACACCGCTTCGACGGCCTCCGACTGGCCCACAACCCGGCGCTGGAGTTGTTCTTCCAATTTCAGGAGTTTTTGTCGTTCCGTCTCCAGGAGGCGATTAACCGGGATTCCCGTCCATTTCGCCACAATTTCGGCAATATCCGCCTCCGTGACCTGTTCCCGCAACAGGGCCACCCCATCGGTCTGCAATTTCAGTAACTGGGCCTCCTTCTGTTCCGCCCGCCGCTGCAACTTCTCCAAACGGCCATATTTCAACTGCGCGGCGGTATTTAAATCATAATTGCGCTCAGCTTGTTCAATCTTGAGCCGTAATTGTTCTTCTTCTTCCTTGAGGGCATTAATATCATCTAACAGTTGTTTTTCGGTCTGCCATTGAGAACTTAAGACCCCCTGTTTTTGTTTGAGGTCATTCATTTCTTCCTCAATGCGACTGAGCCGTTCTTGAGCGGAATAATACGTCCCTCGGGCGGCCCGTTGTTCCTCCCCTTCCAGGGAGAGTTTTTCCATCTCCAACTGCATCAAACGGCGATCGACATCCTCTAATTCCGTGGGTTTCGAGGTAATCTCCATTTTTAACTTGGCCGCCGCCTCGTCCACCAAATCAATGGCTTTATCCGGGAGAAAGCGATCGGTCACATAGCGATTTGAGAGCGTCGCCGCCGCCACCAGGGAGGAGTCGGTAATGGTGACCCCATGATGGACCTCATAGCGTTCTTTCAAGCCCCGCAAAATGGAAATCGTTGCTTCCACATCGGGCTGGCCCACAAACACTTGCTGGAACCGTCGTTCCAGGGCCTTATCCTTCTCAATATGTTTACGATACTCATCCAGGGTGGTGGCCCCAATACAGCGCAACTCGCCGCGCCCCAACATGGGTTTGAGGAGATTCCCCGCATCCATCGTTCCTTGACTTCCACCCCCACCGGCCCCAATCACCGTATGCAGTTCGTCAATAAATAACACTACCTGGCCATCGGAATGAGTCACTTCCCGAATCACCGAACGCAACCGTTCCTCAAACTCTCCCCGGAACTTAGCCCCCGCAATCAGACTTCCCATATCCAGGGAAATCAGACGACGGTTTTTCAGGGATTCCGGCACATCTCCATTAACAATCCGCTGGGCCAGGGCCTCGGCGATCGCCGTTTTCCCTACCCCCGGTTCCCCAATCAAAACGGGGTTATTCTTGCGGCGACGGGATAACACCTGAATCAGTTGACGAATCTCCTCATCCCGGCCAATCACCGGATCGAGTTTTCCGGCCCGGGCCTGTTCCGTGAGATCCCGGCCATAGCGTTCTAAGACATCCTGACTGGGTTCATCGGCGGCGGTTCCCCCAGCCAACTCCTTCGCCTTAGCCGCCTGGGCGCGAAAGACTTTAATCGCCGCCACAATCTTGGATTGATCCGATTGCAGATGATGTAAGGTTTTCCCGCCAATGCGATCGTCTTCCGCAAAGCCTAATAACAGATGTTCAATACCAATCTGGCTATCCTCAAAATTCTGCCGGGCAATTTCCGCCTTATCCAACATCACATCTAAGTGACGGCCCAGATAAAGCTGTTCTACTCCTCCCAGGCGGGGATGCTGCTTGGCGAATGTATCGAGTTTTTGGGCCAAGGCCGTCGGATCAATGCCGGCTTTTTGCAGAATCTGATGGGAGGGTTCCACCGTTTCCAGCAGCGCCAGAATAATATGCTCAACCTCTAAATTTTGATTGCGATAGCGTCGCGCCACGTCTTGAGAGGCAACAATGGCATCCCAGGCTTGATCAGTAAATTTGGAAGGGTCAGTCGGTTGCATTGTGGGGGAACGTTACAATAATTAAAGAATGTGACGGGGCTGAAGCCAGACGCCGGGGTGGGAAATCCCGTTCGTTTTCAAGCTATCGTAAAACTCATCCATTGGGTAGCGCGCTCGCCGCCCAATGTCAGCAACTCCCCTATAGTCATCGGAACTCCTGACGGGATTTAAGGGAACCGTCAGCATTCCCATTGCACCCCTCTTCGACTACAATGGGCCCTTGATACAATCGTGACCTTTGGCTGCTTTTTTCTGCCTACCATCGTCTCACGATTTGTCAAGCGTTTGTAATAAAAAATTACAAATTATTGTCATCGTTGTCAAGATGGGGTGCCTTGTCCCAGGGGGGCGATCGCCCGACCCTTGATAACTTGCTCTTTCGTCTCTGGGTAGCCAGCCGTGACCGAAGAAAAGCGATATAAGGAAACCGTCAACCTCCCGCAAACGGGGTTTTCCATGCGTGCCAATGCCGTGGTGCGCGAACCCGAGTTGCAAGCCTTCTGGGAAGACCGGAAGATTTATCAGAATGTTGCGCAAAACAATCCTGGAGACCCGTTTATTCTCCATGATGGTCCTCCCTATGCCAACGGGTCGCTGCACATTGGTCACGCCCTCAACAAAATCCTCAAAGACATTATCAACCGCTATCAGCTCCTGCAAGGGCGCAAAGTTCGCTACATCCCCGGTTGGGACTGTCATGGCTTACCCATTGAACTAAAAGTTCTCCAAAGCCTCAAACCCGAAGAACGCCGGCAACTGACCCCCTTGGCCCTGCGATTCAAGGCCAAAGAATTTGCCCATCAAGTCGTCCGCGAACAGCGGGAAAGCTTCAAACGCTACGGAGTTTGGGGAGACTGGGACGACCCCTATCTGACCCTCAACCCTGAGTACGAAGCCGCTCAAATTGGCGTTTTCGGCGAGATGGCCCTCAAAGGCTATATCTATCGGGGTCGTAAACCCGTCCATTGGAGTCCCAGTTCTCGCACCGCCCTCGCCGAAGCCGAACTGGAATATCCCGAAGGTCACACCTCCCCCAGTCTCTACGCCGCCTTCCAAGTCACCGAACTCAACGACGGCCTGAAAGAGCGTCTCGCCGACTATCTACCCCATCTCTGGCTAGCCATCTGGACCACGACTCCCTGGACCATTCCCGCCAACTTAGCCGTTAGCGTTAACCCCGAGTTGACCTACGCCATTGTCGAGGCCCCCGTAGAGTTTGAAGCCGCAGCGGGTAAATTCCTAATTGTGGCGGCCGATGCGGTGGAACGGCTATCTCAAACCTTTGGCGGCGAATTGAGGGTCTTAGAGCGCCTCAAAGGTACTGAATTAGACCAATGCCATTATCGGCATCCCCTGTTTGAGCGCACCAGTCCCGTGGTCATTGGCGGCGATTACGTCACCACTGAATCGGGGACCGGCTTAGTGCATACCGCCCCCGGTCATGGTTTAGAAGACTATCAGGTGGGGTTACGCTACAACCTACCAATTTTCTCCCCCGTCAATGCAAAGGGAATCCTCACCAAGGACGCGGGACCTTTTGCGGGCCTAAATGTCCTCAAAGATGCCAACGAAAAAATCAGCGAAGCCTTAGCCGAGGCTCATTCCCTGCTGAAACAGGAACCCTATCAACATAAATATCCTTACGACTGGCGCACCAAGAAACCCACCATCTTCCGGGCCACCGAACAATGGTTCGCCTCCGTTGAAGGCTTCCGGGAGGCGGCGTTAGCGTCAATTGGTCAGGTGCGTTGGATTCCCACACAAGGAGAAAACCGCATCACTGCCATGGTTGGGGAACGCTCCGATTGGTGTATTTCCCGTCAACGCAGTTGGGGGGTTCCCATTCCCGTGTTCTATGACGAGGAAACCAATGAACCCCTGTTAAAGGAAGAAACCGTCAATTATGTGCGGGATATTGTGGCGGAGAAAGGCTCGGATGCTTGGTGGGAACTGCCGGTTGAGCAGTTGCTGCCCGAGTCCTATCGTAATAATGGCCGCACCTACGTTAAGGGAACCGATACTATGGATGTCTGGTTTGACTCCGGTTCCTCGTGGGCGGCGGTGGCGAAACAGCGAGGATTGGGCTATCCGGTCGATTTATATCTGGAGGGGTCGGACCAACATCGCGGTTGGTTCCAGTCCAGTTTGCTCACCAGTGTCGCTACTCAGGGCCAGGCCCCCTATAAAACGGTGTTAACTCATGGCTTTGTCTTGGATGAGAAGGGCCATAAGATGAGTAAATCTCTGGGGAATGTGGTCGACCCAGCGGTGGTGATTAACGGGGGCAATAATCAGAAGCAACAACCCCCCTATGGGGCCGATGTGTTGCGCCTGTGGGTGTCCTCGGTGGACTATTCCGGGGATGTGCCGCTCGGTGGCACGATTTTGCGGCAAACCTCCGATGTCTATCGCAAGATTCGTAATACGGCTCGCTTCCTGTTGGGGAATCTCCATGATTTCAATCCAGCGACGGATGCGGTGGCCTATGAGGAGTTGCCGGAGTTAGACCAATATATGCTCCATCGAACCATTGAGGTGATGGATGAGGTGACGGAGGCGTTTGAGAGTTATCAGTTCTTCCGCTTCTTCCAAACCATCCAGAATTTCTGTGTGGTGGATTTATCCAATTTCTATTTGGATATTGCCAAGGACCGCCTGTATATCAGTGCGGAGGATGCCAGCCGCCGTCGCAGTTGTCAGACGGTGTTGGCGATTGTGGTGGAGAATTTGGCTCGGGCGATCGCCCCAGTCCTCTGTCACATGGCTGAGGATATCTGGCAGAATCTCCCCTATGAGACGGACTGTGAGTCAGTGTTTGAGGCCGGCTGGGTGCAGTTAGAGGAAGATTGGCGCCATCCCGAGTTGGCCCAACGCTGGGAAACCCTGCGCTTCTATCGCGCGGAAGTGAATAAGGTGATGGAGAAGGCCCGGGCCGATAAGAAAATTGGCTCGTCGTTGGATGCCAAGCTGAAGTTGTTTGTCGCTGACGAGGCTCAGCGGGACAAACTGGCAGGAATGAATCCGGAGTTAGCCGTGGCCGCTTCTACGGCTACCGCCGTTGCTGATGCTCCCGAGGAGGCTCCTGTGGCGGCTTCTGACGAGGTGGAAACGGAAAGCCCTGAGCCAATCCATCCTGAAACTCCAGGGAAAACCGCAGGGGTTGCGGCGTCTGAGCCGAATAGTTTAGAGCGATCGCGGCCCTCAGGGTTAGCGCTTCCCCAGTGGGAGAATCTGAAGGTTCGCGATGTCATGGACTTTATTGTGGATGCACCAGGATATCTGGTGGATGTCTATCGTACGAACCGGTTGGCGATTCGCAATCTGGCCTTGCTGTTGGCTCTGGTGATGGTGGCCTATCTCTCATCGAGTCTGTTGGCGGCGGTGAATCGTCTCTTGTTCTTACCGGAGTTCTTTACGGCGATCGGCTTTGGCTATTCCCTGCGCTTTGGCTATCGCAATGTCTTGTATGCCAGCGATCGCCAAAAACTGGTGGGACGAGCCAATGACCTCAAGTTAAAAGTCTTGGGAACCGATGTCGAACTGCCCCCCAACGCCGTACAGCAGGTGGCCGATAAACCGGCGATCGCCCCTGAACCCGAACCAGCCGCAGCGCCAGAACTGCCCGCCGCCGCTGAGGAGGAGTCCACCGCTCCTGTAACTCATAGTAGCCCTGGCAATGGCGTTGATGAGTTACGCTATCTGTTTATCTGCTCCCAAGTGGAACTGTTAGACTCCCCCGAGGCTCTCGATGGAATTGCTTATGCTAGCCAAAGCGAGGGTCTAGGAATTGGCATCGTCAGTGCTGACGGTGACAAGTGTGAACGCTGCTGGAACTACTCGACCCATGTGGGGGACTCTCAGGAGCATCCCAGCATCTGTGAACGTTGCGTCAGCGCCTTAGCCGGTCAGTTTTAATCCCCATCCCGATTGCTCATCACCTGAAGCGGCCCACAACTCTTGTCAGTGGTGGGCCGCTTCATTTAGTTGTTGGGTCGCAACCTTCGTTCCTCTACAATGTTGCCAACGATGATGTTGAACCGACATGATGTACAGTGCTGCTGATTGGATTGAGACCCTAGGCTTGGTTCCTCTCCCGGAAGAAGGGGGACTGTATCGCGAACTCTATCGCTCTGATGAGGTAATTCCTCAATCTGCCCTCCCAGACCGCTTTGGGGGCGATCGCACCTACTGCACCTCCATCTACTATCTCCTAGAACACCCGGAATTCTCCGCCTTCCACCGGATCCAACAGGAAGAAATCTGGCATTTCTACGAGGGAAGTCCCTTAACCCTAGCCATACTCACCCCCCAAGGAAACCTCTCTCAGCAGACCCTCGGACGCAATTTTAAGGCTGGGGAACGGCTACAAGTGGTGATTCGCCGGGGGGATTTGTTCGCCGCGACAGTGGATGAGGCGGGAGGTTATAGCTTAGTTGGCTGTACCGTGGCCCCCGGCTTTGAGTTTGCCGATTTTGAGGCCCCGAGTCGGGACAGCTTGCTACAGGCTTATCCTCAACATCGAGCGGTCATTGAGCAGTTGACGCGCCCGAGTTGAGCCGTTAAGACCTTATCAGAGCTTGGATATGGGGAATCAGGTGCGGTTGATGGCTGAGAAGCTGGTGGAGGCGATCGCCCAATAGACTCAGAATCAAATCGTGATAGCTCATCTGATGCTGTTCCAAGCCTTGGGCCACTAAACTGGTGCTATGGGCGGTGGGTCGTTTCAAATCGGGTTTAGGATTGGCTTCGAGGACATAGAGTTGACCCGCTTCATCTTGTCTCAGGTCAATCCGCACTAAGCTCGTCAGGTTAAAGGCCTGATAAATCTCCTGGCCAATCGCCTCAAGTTGCGATCGCAGCCTCCCTTCCGCCGCCTCCTCCCCAGACAACAGCCGCATCCGTTCCTGACTCATTCCCTTCGCATCCATCGAGGTAAAGATTCGCTCCTGGGGTTCCAACACTCGCTCAATGGCTGAAAAGGCAAAGGGAGTCCCATGATTCTCAAACACACCCTCACGATGGAGAATCGGTCCCGATACCGAGATACAAAACTCCCGTCCCGGTAAATAGGTTTCAATCAAGGCCGTATTCGCCGTCAGACGATGAACGTTCGCCACCGCCTCCCCTAACCCCTCAACCTCATCCACCACAAAAACATTCACCGAGGCTCGTCCCGACACCGGTTTGACCACAAACGCCCCCCGATAGTCCCCAAACAGCCGTTGAAACTGGGGATGGGTTTGGGGATTGAAGGGACCTTGAAAGGGATGAGCCACCATAAAGGGAGCCGTCGCAATTCCCAGAGCCTGTAACTCCCGCTTAAAGGCGTGTTTATTATCCAAAATGGAACTATTGAGGGGATTATGACCGAGATAGGGAACCCCCAGCATTTCCAACATCGCCGGCGTATGACAAACCGGGTCATAGCCTTGTACGCCACCGGTATTGAGCCAGGCTAGATGAATCCCCTGTTGTTTCAGGGTTTGGGGAAGGGTCATATCGTCAGCCAAGAGACTCACCTGTTCAAACCCCACTTCCCTGAGGGCCTCGGCAATATCTTTGGCGACGGTGTGATAGGTTTTCGTGGAGCGGGGATTGTGGGTGGGGTAGATGACGGCTCCCGGTTGGGTTTTGTCCCCGCCGTGAATCACCGCCAGGCGTAGGGGCGATCGCAGACGCTGTATGAGCGCCCTTAACTGGGTAACATCGTAAGCCACGGTGGACTGTATTGTAGAATTTGCGGAATCAAAGCGCATAGACGGCTGACCAAGTTAGAGATTACCGAGTGTCAGGGGTTCCAGCTTGCGGCTGAGCAGCCGTCGAAGCCGTGACCGATTGGGTTGCACTGCCACTGGACCGGGTTAGATAAATCCCTGACAGTACCATGACAAATGCTAGCCAGTTCGTCCAGTCCAAGAGTTCGGCAAAGACAAGCCAAGCCAGAATTGCCGTCAAAATCGGTTCTAGGAGGAGAAAGACAGCAATAAATCCGGAGGAGAACTGTTTGAGGCTATAGACGAGTAATCCTTGCCCCAAAACCTGACAGACTAGGGCCAGAGCCACAACCGCCAGCCAGACTTGCCAGGTTTGGGGGAAGAGCTGTTCTTCCAAGAGCCAGGTCATCGGAAGCAGGAGCAGCGAACCAATGCCACAACGCCAGAGGAGAATGGTGGAGGTGGGAAAGCGCGATCGCAACCGCTCAACCAGGAGTAAATTACTGCCATAGAGGATGGCGGAGAGTAAGGCTAAGCCATCCCCGAGAAGATGCTCCTGGCCAATCTGGAAATCTTCCACACCGATGGCGATCGCCCCCAACACAGCAATCAGGGTTCCCACCAGGAAACGTCGGTCAAAGTGTTGGCCCAACAGCAGCCAGCCCCCTAAGCTAGTAAAAATGGGGGTTAGATTACGCAGTAGAGTCGAGTTAGCGATACTGGTTTCCGTCAGGGACTCGGCCCAAAGGACAACGGAAGCAGAGGATACAGCCGCCACAGCCATCAGTTGTACAATATCGTCGACGTGGTATGTGACCGGTGCTTGCCAGTCGAGGGGAGAGTCTTGTCGCCATTGCTTGAGGCTGTTTAGAAGCCAAAAGGCCAGTGTGGCGATGGCTAAACGATTAAAAACCGTTGCATTCGCCCCGAGTTCCTGTTCCGCCAGGCGGATAAAAATGGCAGCACAGGAGACGGCGAGTAACGCCAGTCCCAAGGTTAGGAGGGGAACCCATTTTAGAGGGGGGGTTTCCCGACCTCTCTCGATGGCAGATTTAACGAGTTCAGTCATGTCTTTAATCTGTCCTTAACCAGGGCATCAAGACCCCTCTCTTTTCCGTTAGATTGAGTTTGAATAATGAGTTAATTATGACAGATTTATCTAGATTATCGGGTTCACTTGAATAATTTATCGTAGCGATTAACGATTGACTAGGGTTTAGGGTAAGATAAAGTAATGAAGATTGGACATTTCAACTTTGCTCCTTGCCCAAGGCATTTCGGCATCATCCTCATCTGAAGTTGTCCATTGGTTGAATAAGGATAGGCATCATCTCGTGGAAATTATTACTATTTCAATGCTTGGTTTGGGCTTGGCAGCTGATGCCTTTGCCGTGTCCCTGACCAGTGGACTGTACATCCGCCACCTCAAATTACAAAAAGCCTTAAAAGTGGCGATCGCATTTGGCATTTTCCAGGCGATTATGCCTCTAATGGGATGGGGCATGGGGGTAGGATTTCGGGATTACATTATCCGCTACGACCATTGGGTCGGGTTTATTCTTCTGGGCATTCTCGGTGCCCGCATGATTCATGAAGCGATTAGCCAGGATGAGGAGACGGAACCCTTTAACCCGATGAAGTGGGAGACTCTCGTCTTTATGGCAGTTGCCACCAGTATTGATGCTTTAGCGGCGGGGTTAGGTTTAGCCGTGTTGCAAACTCCAATTCTCTTCACCGTCGCCGTGATTGGGGTCATTACCTTCTGGCTTTGTCTGGGAGGAGTATATATCGGCCATCATTTCGGCGATCGCTTTCAGGACAAAGTAGAAATCCTCGGTGGACTGATTCTCATTGCGATCGCCATCCGTATTTTGTGGGAAGGATTGGCGTGATAGAGGGAACAGGGAACAGGGAACAGGGAACAGGGAACAGGAGGCAAGAGGCAAGAGGCAAGAGGCAAGAGAAAAGACGTAGGGGCGTACCCTTGTGGTCGCCCGAGGCAAGAGGCAAGAGGCAGTAGGGGGGATGGCCCAAAGGGTGGGTTCTCCCCGCAGGGCAAATCCACATCAAACCAAAACAAAAGCCGCTCAACTAAGTCGAGCGGCTTTTATCTTAAAGGTGGCGGGAGGCGGATTTGAACCACCGACCTTCGGGTTATGAGCCCGACGAGCTACCAGACTGCTCTATCCCGCGTCGCCTTTACTACTATAACCAAAGCGAGAGGCAATTGGCAACCCCTCGGGCAAACTTTTTTTCAGCTAGACCAAGCCAAACATCGCTCAATCCCTTACAGCATCACCAATTCACCCTCGATATTGAGTCGCTTAAACTCATTAATCACCGTGAACCGTTCCGCGAGAGCATCGGCATTGTCCGGTTGAATCCAGCCCAACTGGCGCAACAGATGTAGGGCAACCGCATATTTAGCCCGTTTAGAGCCGTCAGTGACCTTAATCGCCAGCCCCATGCCATCTCCGAGACGACCCACACATTGAATCCCCTCCGCCCCAGCTTTACTCACCAGAGAGCCATTGCTAATCCGCATCACTTCCGTATCAAAATGGCCCTCACCACCGACCATATCAGGGTGATGAGTCATCGCTCGGACAATCCGCTCCATATCGAGGCTATCCCCAGAGGCCAATTGGGCAAAGAGGGAAGCCATCTGGTTTAACTGCATAAAGTAAGTGGGCGCACCACAGTCGTCCCGGGCCACCATCAACTCATCTGGGGGCATTTGTAGCAACTCCGCCACTTTGCCTAAAATTAGGGTTTGTACCGGGTGATTGCGTTTGAGATAGGTGGTTAGGGGCAGTTGTCGCTGTTGACAGACCGCTAACATCCCAGCGTGTTTGCCCGAACAGTTATGTTCCAGGGGCGATCGCTTGCCCGGGGGAATGGGACATTGCAACTGATCTGGCTCGATGGACGCTTGCCAGAGAATGCGGAAAACTTGACGAAGCTGCTCGATATTGCCCTGGTGGGAGCCACACATAATCGCCAAATCGCGATCGCTGAGGTTATAGCGTTCTAAGGCTCCGGTGGAGGTGACGGCGAGGGCTTGAAAGGGTTTGAGGGCTGAACGGATAAAGGCGGCCGTTTCTGGGTCACCGGCCGCCGAGAGGACGCGCCCCCGGCGATCGCAGACTACGGCTTGGACGTGATGTTTCGACTCGACAATGCCCTCTCGTAACAGTTGCACTTCGAGGGGGTGCGTGTGATGACGTTTGGCCATAGAGATAGGATCTTCAGTAACACAACAGATCGGACAGGACTAGGCAAGGCTCCAGGCGATCGCACTCACCCCAACTACTAATCCTAACCCGATGGCGGTGCGACGCAACCGTTGAAAAATGGGTCGAAGTTGATACTCGACAATTAGGCGATCGCGGGCTAACACGGATTCGGTTTTTGTCCAAGTTTGTCCGTCGTACCAGCCCGATTCCTCATACACCACCACTGGATTCTGGAGGCGATCGCAGACATACTTCCAGCCCAGAAACAGCCGTAACAGTGCCAAACCCACTACGGCACTGGCTCCGAGGGTGGCACTGAGCAGAAATTGCAGGGGGAACCGCTCTGGGGCAAAGCTAGCGGCTGCAATGGGGGCAACAATGAGCCAACTGGGAAGCCCAATCCAAGCTAAGGCTTTGAGGTAGCTGCCGAGGGTTCCCTGACTAGCTCGGAAGAGACAGCCTTCTTTGAGAGCCTGATATTCCTGAATCGGTTGTTGTTCTCGGGGAACCGGGCATCGCGACAGATCGAGATCGTTCATACAACGTCGTGGGAACGGCTAGGAGGATACATGAGAGGGGAGCAAGGCGGAGATGTCAATCCGTTCAGCATGTCCCCAAAAAGCTTCAAGATTATAAAACTCTCGTTCTTCGGGCATCAGGATATGAACCAGCACATCCCCGTAGTCTTGCAACACCCAAATCCCCTCAGATAAGCCCTCAACCCGGACCGGACTCCGCTCTAAATCCAGTTCAACTTGGGCTTGGACAGCTTGGGCGATCGCCCGCACCTGAACCCGTGAAAATCCAGTGACAATGATGAAATAATCAGCCAGGTAGGAGACTTCTTCAACCCGCAAGACAATGATATTGTCCCCTTTGCGGTCTTCGGCTCCTTGGACAGCGGCTACGACAAGCTGATAACTCTCGGAGGGCTGATCAGCGGTGTGAGTGGAGGATGGAGCAGGGGAATGAGGCTTTTCGGTCATACAAGTTTTGGGGAACTTCAATGAGAACTATTTGATTCTTTTATTTTTGTTGATATCCTAGCAGACCTGGACTTTGAATGCAGAGGCGGCTGCTACGGCCGAGACTTGCGATCGCATCCCCTATGAAAATTGCTACTTGGAATGTCAACTCAATTCGCACCCGCCAGGGACTGGTCTGTGACTGGCTTCGCGCCAACCCGGTTGAGGTGTTATGTGTCCAGGAAACGAAGGTCATTGATGCCGACTTTCCCCGCGATCCCTTTGAATCTCTGGGCTATCATCTCGCTGTCTCGGGGCAGAAGTCCTATAACGGCGTGGCGATCTTCAGCCGCCTCCCCTTAGAAGAGGTGGATATCGGCTTCGGGGCCCTGCTTCCCCCAGAACAGGTGGGGAACCTCGATGAGCAGAAACGGGCGATCGCCGCCACTGTCGGAGGAATCCGTCTGATTAACCTCTATGTGCCCAACGGCGGTGAGTACAACAGTGACAAATACGACTACAAACTCCGTTGGCTGAATCTGTTATACGATTATCTCCAACACACCCTTGACAAATACAAGGACTTATGCATCTGTGGGGACTTTAACATCGCCCCCGATGACCGAGATATTCATACCCCTCCGGGAAAAACCCCGGTTGTGGGAACCACGGCGGCTGAACGAGAGGCCCTAGAGCGATGTTTAGGGTTGGGGCTGGCCGATGCCTTTCGTAAGTTCAACCAAGAGGACAAACAGTATAGCTGGTGGGACTATCGAGCTGGGGCCTTCCCTCGCAATCGGGGTTGGCGCATTGACCATCATTATCTGACCCCAGAGCTATATCAACGGGCAACAGACTGTACCATTGACCGAGAGCCTCGGCAATGGACCAAACCCAGCGACCATACCCCAGTGATTGTGGAATGGCCCGATTAGTCGTCAGAGGAATTTTGGGGTGAATCTTGGGGTTGGCGATCGCGCTGACGAGCCACAATTAAGTTACTGCGAGCCAGCTCATCCTCAGGATTGAGATTGAGGGCCTGTTGAAAGGCTTCCACAGCCTCCCCATAGCGTTCTAAATCAAACAGGGTTGCCCCTAAATTGTTCCAAGCATTGGCATAATCAGGGTTAAGGTCTAGGGCGGTGCGGTGAGCGTCCAGAGACTCCTCATAGCGTTGCAGATAGGCTAAGGAGACTCCCATATTGTCCCAGGCCAGCTCCACCCCACTATCTCCCCAGCGGCCATCCCCCTCAATGGCGGCCCAACAGGAGTCTACTGCCCCTTGGTGGTCTCCCAAATTCCCTAAAGTGGCACAACGGTTCGCCAGAGCTAGAGAGTAATTGGGAGCCAACTCCAGGGCGCGATTATGAGACTCTAAGGCCGCCTCAGAATCTCCCAGTTCATCGAGAGCACTGCCGCGATTAGTCCAGGTGCGTTCATCCTCCGGATCGACTTCAATCAGGGCATCACAGGCGGCGATCGCCTCCTGATCCGTCGCCGCCATGCAAATGTCGTACCATTCTTGAATCTGAGCTTCATCCTCTCCATCTGAGGGAGATTCCGGCAATCCCGGGAGAGGTAGGGCGACCAAACTCACGAGAACAATAGATCCGCCACCAATAGCTTTCACAAGACCATTCATAATGTTGTAGGGGCATAGAGACAATGCCCCCCTATTCTGCCCGAAATTATGCCGGTTGTTGGAGAAGACCGTCCAGTTCTCCCTTTGTATCTAAGGCATGTAAGTCATCGCAACCACCAATATGTTGGCCATTGATGAAGATTTGTGGCACACTCCTACGTCCATTTGCCCGTTCTGCCATTTTATCCCGGGCCTCCTCATCTCTATCGATATTATGTTCTGTAAACTCGACACCCTTCCGTTTTAAGAGGGATTTGGCACGGATACAGTAGGGACAGAAGGTCCAGGTGTAGATTTCGACGTTAGCCATAACTGAGCAGGCGATCGCGCAACAACCCTTTAATCTTAGCAAAACGTTACGATTTGCGGGAGTTATAGAGAACAGGGGGGCAGTCATTCGATTCCTGGAATCCCTAGAACGTGATGCCAATGTTCAAATTATTCCTCGCGCGTCCCCCCGCAGCAATTCCCCTAAGTCAGTCTGAACCCTCACCCAACATCGCCATGGTCGCCGCCACCTGGGAACACTAGATTGATCGCCATCCCCAACGCCACCCTCAGCCCCAACAGTCCATAAATCTTAAGTATTGTTGCTCAACTGAGCGTCGCTTTCCCTTAAAATTAAATCAGTCCCTTTAGAAAAAATAAGCAGAAGTTATGTCAGCCCCCGCACCGAACGGACAAGCGCTTCTGTCCGATCGCGAACTAGAAGTCATCGAACTCGTCGCCAACGGCCTAACCAATCAAGAAGTCGCCGATAGCCTAGAACTCAGCAAACGAACCATCGATAACCATATCAGTAACATTCTCAGTAAAACCAAAACCGAAAACCGGGTCGCTCTGGTAAGATGGGCGTTGCGCTGGGGCAAAGTCTGTCTCGACGAGGTCAACTGTTGTACCCTTCCCTACCGTAGCACCCAGGCCTCAGCCTCGGACATGCTGACGGACTGAAACCCCTCAACCTCTACAATCCCTAACCCGTATCGTTAAACCTGACCATGCGACAATGCTGGACCATTCCCACCCTTCCCCTGGCCGTCTATCGGGAAGTGGTTGCCCATCTGCGTCAAGTCGAGGGGGTAGCCGCCGGCCTACTCCCCCAAACCGCCCCTAACTTTGACCCCAAACTCAGTCAAGTGGGCGGCCTCTGGCTGGAACTTCCCGACAACGCCCCCGCCGATCAGCAAAATCGCCTCAACGCCATCCTCCAGTATTATGGCGATCGCGCTCAACAGTCCTGGCAGCCCCTAGAGGCGCAAAACTAAGGGCATCCCCCCAGTTTTGACCATAATTTAATCGTTTCTCAACCCATGACGACGCTGCAAGCCCTGCGGGGAACTCGGGATATTCTGCCCGATGAAATCGCCTATTGGCAACTCGTAGAAACCACCGCCCGCGACATCTTAACCCGCGCCAATTACCAAGAAATTCGCACCCCCATCTTCGAACAAACCGAACTGTTCCAACGGGGAATTGGTGAAGCTACCGATGTGGTTGGCAAAGAAATGTATAGCTTCAGCGATCGCGGCGATCGCTCCCTCACTCTACGGCCCGAAGGAACCGCCGGAGTCGTTCGCGCCTATATCGAACATAACCTCTTCGCCGCCGGTGGAGTTCAACGCCTCTGGTACACCGGCCCCATGTTCCGTTACGAACGCCCCCAAGCCGGCCGACAACGCCAGTTTCACCAAATTGGCTTAGAACTTCTCGGAACCGACGCCCCCCGGGCCGACGCCGAAGTCATCGCCCTAGCCAGCGATATCCTCCAAGCCCTAGGCCTAAAAAACCTGCATCTCGCCATCAACTCCGTCGGCCAGGGAGACGATCGCGATCGCTACCGTCAAGCCCTCATCGACTACTTCAGCCCCTACCAAGACGAAATTGACGCCGACTCCCGCGATCGCCTCAGCCGCAACCCCCTACGCATCCTCGACAGCAAAGACGAACGCACCCAGGCGATCGCCCAAAATGCCCCCAGCATCCTCGACTACCTCAGCGATGACTCAAAACGTCATTTCGACCGAGTTTGCGCCCTCCTAGAGCAACTGAGCATCCCCTATGACCTCAATCCACGACTGGTACGGGGCTTAGACTACTACACCCACACCGCCTTTGAAATCCAATCCGACGACCTGGGGGCCCAGGCCACCGTCTGCGGCGGCGGACGCTACGACGGCTTAGTGGAACAACTCGGCGGAAAACCCACCCCCGCCGTCGGTTGGGCCATTGGCTTAGAACGCCTCATTCTCCTACTCCAACAGCTTCGAGACAGCCCCAACCCCCATCCCGACTATTATGTCGTCTCCCGAGGGGAACAAGCCGAAGCCCAAGCCCTCTGTCTAACCCAACAATTACGTCAAGCGAACCTCGCCGTGGAACTCGACTTAAGTGGAAGTGCCTTTGGCAAACAGTTCAAACGGGCTTCTCGCAGTGGGGCAAAGGCGTGTTTAGTCTTAGGAGATGCCGAGGCCGCCGAGGGAACGATTAACCTGAAATGCCTAGAGAGTGGTGAACAAGAAAGCCTGAAGCAGTCAGAGTTATTGGAGGTTCTTAAAAAGAAAGGCAAAAGGCAATAGGCAAGAGGCAAGAGGGTAAGAGGGGAACCACAGAGTCACAGAGGACACAGAGGACACAGAGGACACAGAGGACAATGTAGGGGCGAACGGCTGTTCGCCCTCCCCCGGCTATTGCCTATTGCCTCTTGCCTTTCTGCCTACTGCCTATTGCCTATTGCCTTTCTTCCCCTATTGCCTCCAAAACCCCAAAACCCAAGGCCCGAGGTTTCCGTTGCAGTTCCTGGGCTAAATGGAGGGCAGCTTGGCGACCAATCCGGGTCTCGAAGACAGAGGAAAAAACGACATCCGGCTGAAACTGCTGACAGAGTTGGCGTAGCCGTCGCGGTGATCCGATGATAGCGGCTTTGATGACGATAATTCCTGACCAGCCTCGTTGTAACCAGGTCTCTAAATCTCGGAGATTGGCGACCGATTCATCTAGGGCGATGGGGACTACTCCCTGATGGTGTAGAGTCTCTAAGTCCTGCCAGGCTTCCGGGGGCCGGGGCTGTTCCAAATAGTCCACAGGCTGCCCCTCACAGGCCCCTAACCAGGCTTGGGCCTCCTCTTGGCTTAACCCCCCATTGGCATCTAGGCGTAAGCGACTATGGGGGGGGAGGTCCTGGAGGAGTTGCTGAAACCAATCTTGTTCTTGCTGCATTCCCTCCACGGCGATTTTCCATTTGAAACAAGGGGAGGGACCCCAATGGTCGTTGGGCGTAGTTTGTAATCGCTTGAGGGCGGCCTCCCCTGTGGGGAGAAGCTGACAATAGGGGAAGTTGGGCTGTAAAGGGGGGTTGGGATATCTCAGGAGGGCCTCTCGGGCGGATTCTAGGGCAAACTGACAGGCCGGATAGCGATCGCCAATGGAGAAAATGTCCCCGTCGTCGAGATGGCCCTGGAAGCCTTGACAGAACTCATGGGCCGCTTCTAGAGACTCTGATCCAAAGTCGGGGAGAGGGGCAATTTCTCCCCAACCTTCTCGCTGGCCATCGCTGAGTTTGATGAGAAGCCCTTGACGACGTTTCCATAGCCCATGATGGGTTCTTAGGGGGCGGCGAAAGGGATAGTCATAGGGCTGGAGAGTTAGAGAATACATCGAGGCTGGGGGTGGGGTGAGGGCTGCGAACGCCCTCGGGGTTTCGCGAAATAGAAATTACAGGGTAAGACCAATCCCAAGCAGAAGTCCACTTAGGAAGTGTAAGTTAACGGCAATGAATTTGCAGTTACTCACCTGTTGCGGTTGGTTGTGGTGACGTTGGACATGGCGACAGAGTTGGATGGCGATGGGGAGACTCAGGAATGTCAACAACACCCAGGGGGAGAGATAGCCGAGGCTGATAGCCATCGCCAACGCCAGAAACATCAGTCCCGTCGCATAATTCAGGAGAGTCGCCCCCCGTTGGGTTCCCAGACGGACAATGGGCGATCGCTTCCCGGCGGCTTGGTCGTCCTCCACTTGGTGGAAGTGAGAACAAAAGAGGATAATACTGGTACTGATGCCAATAAAGCTTGAAGCCACCAGAAAGGGGATGGGATGATGGAGTAAGCCCTGCCAAGACTGAGTTTGACTGTAGTAGGCCGCCGCCAGGGCCATCGGACCAAAGGTGAGAAAGCAAATGGGTTCTCCCAGGCCGCGATAGCCGAGACGGAATGGGGGGCCCTGGTAACTGTAGCCGAGGGCGCAACAGCCGATAATCAGAGTCAGGACTGTGACATCCTGTTGCCAAACCGCGATCGCCACAATTCCCGCAAGACCCAGGATTAAGCAGAGATTCGCCAGACTGAAGATTAGGGATTTATTGCCCGTTAAGTTCACCAGAGAATGGGCTTTGTTTTTATCAATTCCCGTTTCCGAATCAAAAACATCATTACTTAAATTCAGCCAAGCAATAATTAAAATTGCCGCCATTAAAAACGTTGAAAAAATGCGTAGATTGAACAGGTGCTGTTCCGCCACCGCCACCGCCGTCCCCACCCAAATGGGAATAATGGCAACCGTGTACATGGGGGGCTTGATGGCAGCCAACCAAAGTTTAAAAGAAGTCGGAGATGAAGATACAGTGGTCATTCGTGCAGTTTAATCCAAAGTTTCAGAAATACAACTGAGCGTTAAAATCCGATGTTGTCTTGTGGGAATATTTTACAAGTGAGGCGATCGCTTCAGACCAGACTCAGAGAATCTCCGCCCTCCGAACAACGACAGCACCACAACATCAGTGGTAGCTTAGTAGTCAGGAGATGCCAGCGCCGAGGGGCTGTCCCCCTGATTCTTGCCTTGAGTTGCCCCTAGAGTCATCATCACCTCCCTCGGGGTTTAAGGGAACCCAGAAGCTGGCCAGCTAACTCTTAATCCATCTTTACATTACGCTCGTTCATGGTCGTTCAACCCAGTCCGACACAGTGCTTTAAAAATTGTCAAGATATTGAGAGATTTCTTTTCAATTGCCAGCAAAAATTACCCCCGGCCCTGCGATCGCATTGGCTGAGTCTGCGGGTGACGCTGCCGGATCTCGACCCTCTCCTAGCCTTCGACCAGCATCAGCAGGGTGATCAGCCCTCATTCTACCTAGAGAACCCACGTCAACAGCGGGCGATCGCCGCCTGGGGCAGTTGTTGTCAAATGCGGGCCGAGGGAAAACAGCGATTCCAGAAAATCCAGGACTTTGTCAACCACTGTCACGAGAACACCACCCTCATCAATCCCCGTTTGGGGTCTCCCCAAGGCCTGCAAATCTTCTGTAGTTTCAGCTTCTTCGACCAATCCAGTCACAGCCTCTTCCCCGCCGCCAGCGCCTTTCTCCCCCAATGGCAACTGAGTCAGGAAGCCGGACAAACCCTCGCCACCTGTAACCTCCCCCTCACCCATCAGAGTGACCTCTCCCGTCTGAGTCAAGAGATTTGGCAAACCCTACAACAATTGCGTTCCCAGCCCTCAACCCCACCCCACCGGTCCGGCCAAGCCCTTCCCCAACCGGTTCATTGTGACTGGAGAGACATCCAGCAATTCCAAGAGAACGTCCAACAGGCCCTCAAGGCGATCGCCGCCAACCATCTCCAAAAAGTCGTCCTCTCCCACGCCATCGACCTACAAGCCGCCTCCCCCTTCCATCTCACCACCGCCCTGGCCCAACTCCGCCACCGCTATCCCGACTGTTACAGCTTCGCCATCGGCAACGGCCAGGGTCAATACTTCATCGGGGCCAGTCCCGAACGTCTCCTCAGCAGTCATCAGGGGCAACTCATCGCCGACGCCCTGGCCGGTTCCGCCCCCCGAGGAGAAACCCCTTCCACCGACGCCCAACTGGCCAACCATCTCCTCTCCAGTCCCAAAGAACGCCACGAACACCGCGTCGTCTTACATTTCATCCAACAGCAACTACAATCATTAGGGTTAACCCTCCAGCCCGTCCCCCCCATTCGTCTCTTGCAACTCTCTAACATTCAACATCTCTGGACTCCCATCCGCGCCAACCTACCCAACAGCGTCCATCCCCTCCAGATTCTGGCCCAACTCCATCCCACCCCCGCCGTCGCCGGAGTTCCCTGTGAGGAAGCCTGTCACGCCATCCGCGAATGGGAAACCCTCGATCGCCAACTCTACGCCGCCCCCCTCGGCTGGGTGAACGGCCAAGGAGACAGCGAATTTATCGTCGGCATTCGGTCCGCCCTCATCAACGGCGATCGGGCCCGTCTCTACGCCGGGGCGGGCATCGTCGCCGGTTCCGATCCCGCCAAAGAACTTGCGGAAATCCAACTCAAACTCCAAGCCCTCCTCAACACCTTAAACAGCAATTAACCGCCCCTCTTGCCTACCGCCTAAACGATGCGTTCCGGCAATTTTGAATCGATGGGCCTAAGTCAAAACCTTTCCTGATGCCGGAACACATCCTACCCTCTCCCCTCCTCTTGTCTACCGCCTAAACGATGCGTTCCGGCAATTTTGAATCGATGGGCCTAAGTCAAAACCCGTACTGATGCCGGAACACATCCTACCCTCTCTTACCTCCTCCTTTTCTCCGTGTTCTCTGTGCCTCTGTGGTGACCCTCTCCCCCCCTCTTGCCTCTTGCCTCTTGCCTCTTGCCTTCTTCCCCCATGTGTCGACTTCTCGCCTACCTCGGTTCCCCCGTCTCCCTCCAGTCCCTCCTCTGTCAGCCTCCCCATTCCCTAATCGTACAAAGCTATCAACCCCGGGAAATGACCGCCGGCCGACTTAACGCCGACGGGTATGGCTTTAGCTGGTACGATCGCCACCAACGGAATCAACCTTTCACCTACAAAAGTATCCTGCCCATCTGGAGTGACATTAACCTCCCCTCCCTCAGTGACTACATTCACTCCGACTGCATCCTAGCTTACGTCCGCAGCGCCACCCCAGGACAAGCCCTAGATTTAAGTAACAGCCAGCCCTTCAACTATCACAACTGGTCCTTTATCCATAACGGGGCCATCCCCCAATTTCGTCAACGCCTCTACCGTCCCCTGCGCGATCGCCTCCGTAGCCCCTACTATGAACTCATCAACGGCACAACCGACTCCGAACATCTGTTCGCCTATCTAATGCAGTTACAGGATTCCCACCCCCAGCAACCCCTCAGCCAAACCCTCAAAACCGCCCTAGAGGACTTTCAGGAATTAGCCATAGCCCATAACAGTCAACTCTCCGCCAACCTCATCCTCAGCGACGGCCAACACCTCATCGCCTGTCGCTTCGCCGTCAACACCACCCCCCCCAGTCTCTATTACCTGCAACAAGACGACAGCCACCTCATCGCCTCCGAACCCATTTTTCCCGGAAACTGGCAAGCCTTCGCCCCAGGCAGTATCGTAAAGGTCAACCCCACCCAGGGGCCTCAGTGGACTGTCTTAACCCCCTAATGTCACGTCTCTCCCAACCCTCCCTAACCCTGGCCCTCCAGCAAGCCCTCATCGCCTGTCGTCAAGCCACCCTCGATCAGGTTCAACCCTTGGGCGATGACCTCTATTACCGCCAAGCCCACCCCGACTTTAGTCCCATCGGTTGGCATTTAGGACATATCGGCTTCACCGAAGAACTCTGGCTATTGCGTCATTGTGCCGGATATCCTCCCCAACAGCCCCAATACCATCGTCTCTATGCCGCCGATGGCCTCCCCAAACAGCAACGGGAACAACTCCCCAACCTCAGAGACACCTGCATTTATCTACAAGACATTCGCCAACAGGTGTTGGACTATCTCCCCCAAGCCCCCCTGGAAGACCAGGCCCGCCTCTGGTGGTTCATTCTCCAACATGAAAGCCAACATGGTGAAACCATGGCGATTGTCGAGGCATTACATCGACTTAGCCCCCTCTATCGCCCTCATCCTGCTGCCTCTAAACCCCTAAACCCCAAAACAATCAAAATTCCAGCGGGAGCCTTCCTACAGGGCAATAGTGATGAGAACACCCTGGATAACGAACAGCCGGCCTTTCTCAACGCTCTCGACCAGTATCATATTGACCGCTACCCCGTCACCTGTGGCCAGTACCGTCACTTTATCGAGGTGGGGGGCTACGACAATCCCAAGTATTGGTCCGCCGCTGGTTGGCAATTTATCCAAGACCATGAGATTCGCCAACCCCTGTATTGGCCCCAGGAGGACTCCTCACAATTTGACCCCTATCCCGTCTGTGGCGTGAGTTGGTATGAAGCCAACGCCTACGCCAACTTTGTCGGGAAACGACTCCCCACAGAAGCCGAATGGGAAAAAGCCGCCAGTTGGAACCCTCAGCAACATCGCCATCAGCCCTATCCCTGGGGGATTGAGTTCCCTCAAGGGTCCCATTGCAATCATCATCGTCTCATGGGGGGGATAACTCCGGTTCATGCCTATCCTGACCATTGCAGTCCCTGGGGTCTGGAGGATATGCTGGGCAATGTCTGGGAATGGACCTCAACTTCCTTTTATGGGTATCAGGGGTTTGAGTTCTTTCCCTATCCCGGTTATTCGCAAACCTATTTTGATGGCCAGCATTATGTGTTACGGGGAGGAAGTTGGACTACTCGCCCCTGGGCCCTTCGCAATAGTTTCCGCAATTGGTATTCTCCTCAGGTTCGAGAACTGTTTGCTGGGTTTCGGCTATGTGGGCGATGATGGGGGAACCACGGAGTCACGGAGGACACGGAGAAGAGAGATGGAGGAGAGAGACGAGGGGAGACTTCCGTTATGGTCAAGACGGTAACCTATAGTCCGGCGTATACGTTGGTTCCGACCTATGAGTGTTTTAATCGCTGTGATTATTGCAATTTTCGTCGGGAACCGGGAGAGGATGAGTGGATGAGTTTGGCCCGGGGACGGGAGATTTTGCAGTCGTTGCGGGAAGGGGTGGGGCCCCAGGTGACGGAGATTCTGATTCTTAGTGGTGAGGTTCATCCCCGGCATCCTCGTCGTAGTCTCTGGTTTCAACGAATTTTTAACCTCTGTCAGTTGGCCCTGTCTCTGGGATTTCTACCTCACACCAATGTGGGCCCCCTGAGTGAGGAGGAGATGGCGAGTCTGAAAACGGTGAATGTCTCTATGGGGTTGATGCTGGAACAAGTGACGCCCAAACTGCTAGAGACGGTTCATCGTCACGCGCCGAGTAAACAGCCGGAACGACGACTTTTACAGTTGGAACTGGCGGGGAAGTTGGGGATTCCGTTTACAACGGGGGTGTTGTTGGGAATTGGGGAGACGCCGCTGGATTGGTGTAATAGCTTGAGGGAAATTGCCCGGATTCACAGTCGCTGGGGCCATATTCAGGAGGTGATTTTGCAGCCTCAGCGTTTGGGCCAGCGTCAGGAGTCCCAGTTGCAGGGGTTTGAGTTGACGCAACTTCCGGAGGTGGTGGGGTTAGCCCGAGAGATGTTACCGTCGGAGGTGACCTTACAAATTCCCCCTAATCTGGTGGAGACTCCTGAGATTCTTTTGGCGTGTTTGGAGGCTGGGGCCCGGGATTTGGGGGGGATTAGTCCCCGGGATGAGGTGAACCCGGATTATCCCCATTGGCAATCTCAGCGTCTGCGTGAGATTCTGGAACCGGCCGGTTGGCAGTTGTGTCCCCGGTTACCGGTGTATCCTCGGTTTAACCCTTGGTTGTCTCCTAAACTGCGATCGCAGGTCGAGGCAATTTCTTGAAAAAGTTGCCCCAGTTGAACCATGATATGTTAGGATAGCAAAGCTAGAGACATGGGGACATGGCCAAGCGGTAAGGCAGAAGACTGCAAATCTTCCATTCCCCGGTTCGAATCCGGGTGTCCCCTTTTAACGTGAACGCTCAGTATCGCTATATCCTCTTTTATAAGCCCTATGATGTGCTGTGTCAGTTTACTGATGGCAGCACAACTCCCCGGGCGACTCTAAAGGATTATATCCCCATTCCTGGGGTCTATTCTGTAGGTCGTCTTGATCGCGATAGTGAGGGCTTACTTTTGTTAACCAATGATGGACCTCTGAAGCATCGTCTGACAGACCCCAAGTTTGCCAAACCCCGTACTTATTGGGTACAAGTGGAACGAACCCCCGATGAGGCGGCCCTGGAGGCGTTACGTCACGGGGTGAGGATTCGCGGCTATCAGACTCGTCCGGCCCGGGTTCGGCGACTTCCTGAACCTCAAGATTTACCGCCACGAGACCCCCCTATTCGCTATCGTAAAAACGTTCCTACGGATTGGCTGGAAATGACCCTTACGGAAGGGCGAAACCGGCAAGTTCGACGGATGACCGCTGCGGTTGGCTTCCCTACCTTACGGTTGATTCGAGTTCGCAGTCTCCGATTAACCCTCGAAGGCTTGCAACCGGGACAATGGCGGGAGTTAACTCCTCTAGAAATTCAACAAGTGAGGGAAGATAGTAAGGAACAGTCGTCGTCGTCACGATCTACACTCTGAGTCCCCATGATTTGGTTTGCTATCCTCATCCCGAAGACCGATGGTGGTGGGATGACGCTTCCGGTTTATCTCGACCCCCAACGTCGTTATCGTCCTCTCAAACGTCCGGTTTTGAATAACTGGGGGGATATTGAGGTTCGGGTGTCTGACCAAAACCCGGGGGAATCTCCTTACTATCGTTCAAGTCAGGGGTCGATGCCATCGATTCCTGATGTGGCAGAACCCTATATTCATCCCTATTGTGCGACGAATTCGGCCCTGCCACGACTCCATGATGCTTGGGACAATGAGAGGTATGCAATCGTTTTACTCGAAGATCGATCGCAGTTATCGCCGTTAATGGAAAGCTGGACGGGAAAATCTTCGTTGAAACGTCAGCAGGTGGCACTTCAGCAACTCCATTGGTTGTATCAGATGACGGATTTATGGATGTTGCTGACAGAATTGGAGGCCCGGCCGAGTTTGATGCGGTTAGAGAATCTGCGTCTCGATCAGGATGATTTGTTGTGTTTGCAACGACTGTATCCAGAAACGACAGCGGACTCTCTATCGTTAAAGCAGTTGGGGGACACCTGGAGTCGCTTATTTCGTGTTTCTCAAATGTCACCCCATCTGGATATTGCCCAGTTGATTCAACGGTTACAACAGGGACAGATTTCTTCGCCGGAACGGTTGCGATCGCATCTGGATCAGCTGTTTGAATCTCTACAACCCCAGTTCGCGGCTGAGGATGAGGAGGATGATGATCCGACGGGATGGAATTTTGCGGAAGAAGATCTAACGGTAACGGCCCCGATTACCCCCACGATTCAGTTGACTCATGCGGGACAGACGGATATTGGCCGCCAACGTCGTCACAATGAGGATACGTTTCTGCTATGGCTACGACAACATCAACGGGAAACCCCTAATTTACGCACGGAATCGGCCCGTGGTCTCTATATTCTCTGTGATGGGATGGGGGGCCATGAAGGGGGGGATGTGGCCAGTGCGATCGCGATTGAAACGGTGGCCGATCGCATCCTTCCCTATTGGGATGACGCCTTCCCGGAACAATGGCGCATTAATGAGGCGATCGCTGCTGCCAATACGGCCATTTATCAATTAAATCAGGAGCAGGGCCGCCGGGGAAATCGCCGCATGGGAACGACTCTGGTGATGTTACTTCTTGATGGAAATCAGGCGGCGATCGCCCATGTGGGGGATTCTCGTCTCTATCGTCTGACGGTGTCGGGAGGGTTGGAACTCTTAACCCGAGATCATGAGTTGGGACAGCAATCCATCGCCCAGGGAGTTGATCCGGCGGTGGCCTATCAAACGCCTCAAGCCTATCAATTGACTCAGGCCCTGGGGCCTCGTGAGTCGGTTCGCCCGGATATCCGCTTTCTCCCAATTCTGGAGACGACCTTGTTTCTCTTAGCCTCTGATGGTCTGACAGACCGCAGTTTGGTAGAACTTCATTGGAAAACTCACCTCAAACCCTATTTGGCAGTCTCAACCAATCTAAATTTAGCACCTCAAGAGTTGATTGATTTGGCAAATCAAGAAAATGGACGGGATAATATCACGGCAGTTTTAGTTCGAGCGGAGTTGAAGTCTCTTTAACTGGGTTAAAACATCAGGGTTTATTCTTACAATTGGGCGGCAACATAGGCGAAAGGAAAGAGTAAATATTCTAGGAAAAAGAGTTTCCAAATAAATTGATAAAACGCGGCGATAGAGGTGCGATCGCCCAAGTCGAGGGACTGACGACGAAGCCAGAGGAGGGCGAGGAGAACCAGATGAATCCCGGCCAATAGCGGACCATTCATGTCATCGAGAACCGTAAATCCGGCGATGACCATCAAGATATCACAGAGGGAAATGGTCATCAGGGCTAAGCGGGCAACGGTGGGGGCCCCAAGACGCAAGGTGAAGGTACTAATCTGATAGCGTTTGTCTCCTTCTAGGTCGGGAACATCTTTGAAAATGGCAATGGCAAAGGTGAAAATCAGGACAAATAGTGTTAAGGCCCAAACTTCGGGCAGGATGGGAAATCCTCCCTGAAAATGGAGGAACAGTCCTAGATTGACAATCATCCCTCGCACGGTAAAAATGCAGAAGGAGGCCCAGAAGGGAAAGCGTTTGAGACGAATGGGAGGGATAGAATAGGCGGTTCCGATGAGTAGGCTAATGGCGACGGTGGCGAATAGCCAGAGTCCCTGAGTCCAAGCCAGGGCGATCGCCCCGAGTCCCGAGAGGGCCACAATCGTCCATCCTTGACGGGGGGTAAACTCTCCGGAGGCTAGGGGGAGGGAAGGTTTATTAATGCGATCAATCTCGATGTCTTCGAGTTGATTTAAACCGACAATATAGAGATTTCCCCCTAAACAGGCCAACCAAGCCCAAAGCAGCGATCGCCACTCTGGGGGGGTGGGCCACTGTCCGGCCTGGCTGATGGCAAACAAGCCCCAGACACTCAGGGTTGTGCCGATAATGGTATGGGGGCGACTAAAACGCCATAGGGCGGAGAGGGGTTGAGGAAATAAGCTGGCCAGGGGTTGCGATCGCGATTCCATAGGTCCTCCTGAAGATACTGAGTGAGGTGGGTGGGAAGAATAGGTGGGAAGGATTCAGGCGTGAGGTTTTCGCCCACAGAGAACTCCATAACGGATTAACCCGCTTTGATAGCCTTCTCGCATCAGGTTAATGGCGAACGCCCCCTGGATAGTTTCCCAACCGGAGAGGAGAACCCCCAATATCACCTTAGGGTCCAAGGCCGATTCTAGGACCACATCCCAGAAGGGGGCGACGGCCGGTGACCAATCCTCTGTTTGGACGTTCTCAAAGCCTATCCCTTGGGCGATCGCCTCATATTCGGGCAGGGAAATCACATAGGGTAAATGATAAATTTGATAGAGTTGGCGCAGATGCTCAACTTCCGTGGCAGATAAGCGTCCGGAGTCCAGGGGCCGATGACACCAGGTGGCTAACATCAGGGTTCCACCGGGTTTGAGGAGGCGGTAACATTCGTCTAAAAACCGAGTTTTATCGGGCATATGTTCCCCACTTTCGAGGGACCAAACCCAGTCGAAAGTGGCATCGCTAAAGGGAACCTCTAATGCATCGGCGACGAGGAAGCCGAGGGAACCGCTGGCCCCCGCTTGTTGCGATCGCTCGCTGGCCCGGCGGGCCTGGACGGGACTGAGGGTGATTCCCGTGGCCCGACAGCGAAGGTTTTGCCATAAATGCAGGCTACTTCCACCCACACCGCAGCCGACATCGAGGACTTGACTCTGTTCGTTGAGTGAGGTTCCATTTCCCGTGGCGTGAACCCAGTCTAGGAGGCGATCGATGAGGTCAATCTGGGCCTGTCGTCGGTTGAGACGGCGGGGGGGGCGATCGCCATAGTAACCATGGTGCAAATGTTCGCCCCAGACCTCTTCCCAGAGTTCGGTGGAGGCATCGTAGAAGTCCTGAATCTGCTGTCCAAAGGGATTTGTCATCGGGGCTCGTGGATACACGTGAGATTTCAACCACTTTCCAACCTACCGCAAACTCCCAAAAAAATACCTCTTCTTGACCAGAAGAGGTGCAGGGAGACGTGAAGACCTCAATTTAAACGAAGGAGGATGACGTCGCTGATACTGAAGACACGAGCGATCGAGTGTTAGCTTAATTTAAAGTGGCGAAAACACTGAGTCCCGTGGGTTCGGCACAGGCAAAGATACCATCTTCCGTAAGAGCAAATCCGGGGCAAGACCCCCAGGTGCAGGCGCTAGCAGCGATATAGGCATCATAATCGGTGTCTTGTAGACATCGAGCCCAGGCTTCTGGGTCAGCCCCTGAAGCAGCACATTTAAGGGTGTTCATTAAACCAATGGCTTTAAGACCGCATCCAGCATCCACCGAACAGCCACCTTTGCTATAAACCATCATGCCTTGAGGTGGCGCATTGGGATCGACAGAGTTTCCCTGATAGAGTCCTGACATCGCCTCGGGGTTATTCAAGAGTTCCGTTCCATCGAACGATAGTCCAAGATTGAAACTCAGACCCATTAGAAGGAGTTCCTGATCATCGTCCAACCCGACGCTACCATCAAGGATATCTTCGAGTTCGTGGTGACTCTCCGTTCCGAAGATGGGTAGAGCTTGGGCGGGTGCTACGGCGATCGCGCCAACCCCCACCACAAGACTTGAGGCTAAAATTGCGAGTCTTCTTTTCATGACCTTTATGCTGACGCTCCTAAGGTGTATATCGACGTGCTCTTGCTGGTTAGCCCCGAAAAACCACCGTATTTTTACTGAATGATTCCAGGATTTTCCTGATTCTTCAAAACAGGTAACATCAATACCAAGATTGGGGCTGCCCCCATCTTAGCCTTCTACCCCCCTTGGGGCAAACCGCTTTTTTGTAAAGATATGGTGAAGAGTGGAGGAATTTATATAGAGTTTTGGTAAAGTCCTAAATCTGAAGGACGATTAGAGGCCATGGACAGATTACCCCCTAAAATAGTAACAGGTGACTTGAATGGAAGCGTCGGCAATCAAACGTTAACCTCACCTCACCTGTACAGGATACCCAGTGATCAATCATGAAATCTAAAGAATCCAAGACCAGTTTAAGCATGGCCTCAAGGGGGCTAAAACTGGCGGGAACGGTTCTGATTCTGATTACCCTGCTTAACTTTATCTTGCTGATCGTGCCTCCCGACATAGGGAGTCCAAGCTGGTGGCTCAACTTAAGTACGCAAATGATCCAGCAAGGCATTATTCCCTTAATTGGTGTAGCCGCATTATTAGGGGGAATTGCTTGTGAAGTGGTGAGTGGAGCCGCTCATGAGACCGATGCCTGGATTCAAACCACTAAACGGCGCACCTTTCGATTGTCCCTCGTTTTAGGTTTAATTTTTCTGATTCTTATTCCGGGTCATGCTTTAGCGGCCTTAGTCTCCAGTCAGCAAACCCTGGCCCGCATTGACCGGGAAGCCGAGGAAAGTTTAGAACAAATTGAACTACAACTACAGCAGCAGCAACAACTTTATCTTGGCATTATTGACACTGATGACGATCCCGAGGTTCTCTTGGAGGACTTGATAGGCAATGAACCGTTAAACGAGGAGCAGTTGGCTCAGTTTCAGGAATTTATCGAAAATCCTCAGAGTATTGATCGGCAAATCCAAATCTTGCGTACCAGTTTAGTGGAACGGGTTCAATCTCGTAGCAGTCAGGCCAAAGAGCGATCGCGCTTTGGGGCTTGGAAGTCCATCGCTCGCTTCGGTCTAACCAGTATCATGCTCTCAACCTGCTATCTTAACATCGCCTTCCTCGGCCGAGGGATGGGCAAAACCGATAAAGGCAAAAAAGTTAAACGTCGTCCCGTCGCCTCTCCCGTCCCCAAGCCTAAAACCAAACGGGCACCTGGGCCGCCTCCCTCCGATGACCCCCCCTTTATCCCCTAGCCTTGAGACACGGCTACCCCTAGCCACTACGATTTTGAAGAATTTCCAGATTTTTTGCCAAAAGGGGTTGCATTTAGAAATCCTTGTGCTAAGATGTTAATCTGTGAGCGCAAACGCGACGCACAAAATCAAATCATCATGGGTCGATGCCCGAGTGGTTAATGGGGGTGGACTGTAAATCCACTGGCTATGCCTACGCTGGTTCGAATCCAGCTCGGCCCATCTGATTCGCCCGTGTAGCTCAGCGGTAGAGCACACCCTTGGTAAGGGTGAGGTCACGAGTTCAAGTCTCGTCACGGGCTTTTTGCTTTGCAGTTAAGTTATTTATTTGAGAATCGAGTTGAATTCTCTTCGCCTCAGCCTCCGATTTGTTAGAATTCGGAGGTATTTGTTTTGGTGTGAGGAGGACAACGGGATGAAAGGACTAAAGCAGGTGTCTCTGTACGGATTGGGGGGTCTTATCTTATCTGTGCTGGGGTTGGGACTCTTTAGTGAGGGAGCGATGGCCCAAGCCGCCTACGGAAGTTATGTTGGCGTTGGCGGGAGTGTGGGCCTACAAGAGGGAGGCGGTGCATCAGGGGTAGTGGCCATCCGCTATCGACTCTTAGAAGTGCCAATTTCCCTACGAACTCAGGTGTTAGCGGGAAATGGCATTGCGGTCGTGCCGACGATTTCCTATGATATCCCCATTAACTGGGAAACCGATGCCTATATTGGTGCGGGTGTAGCTTTTACCGGTAATGAAGATACCCCAGTAGGGAACACCACCAGTTTTGTTTTGCAACCGGGTATTGACCGCACCTTTTCTAACAGTAACTTGGTGGTCTTTGGCAATGCGATTATTGCCTTTGATGCTTATGAAGATAGTAATCGCACCGGGTTTTCCCTTCAAGGGGGCGTCGGGATTCAATTTTAGGGACATCTTCGTCAAAATAGCATCAGATTGAGACTCATGAGTTCCCGGCGAGAATAGCGATTAGGATGGGGAAGAGCTGTTCGAGGTCAGCGGGAACTCGATATAAATTGAGGTCTTGCTCAACCTGATGCTGTTGGCAATTTAAGCGTCCAAACTGCCAAATATCCCCCGTTGAAACCACCCCATATTTACTGGATTGGACGAACACTATACCCTACGGCTCAATACGAACAGTGGCTAAAGGGCGATCGCAATCCGAGACCGTCATGACGCTGAATTTCCTCTCAGACAGAATCCCGAGCGATTTTATCCTTTAAAACCAACTTCAACTCATCAGAAATCGGGAGACCATCGATTTCTTTGTAGAGATTGGAGCTAGATTCCCCATCTTGCCGGCGTGTTTTATAAATCTCAACTAAAACCGACTCTAAACCATACTTAGCTAATGCATCTGATGCCAGTCCGATAATTCCTAAAAAGACAATTCCGCCAATCATCCCACCCGGTCCTAACAGGGCTAAAGCAGCGGTGATAGCAGCGGCTCCAGTCAAGCCGGTGCTGGCCATGGTAATTAGGAGAATGACCGCCGGTAAGCCGACACCGGCTAATTTTCTGACAATTTCATCCATGATGAACTCCTAGATAACCTGACTCTAAATTTCCTAACTTCCTGGGAGGACTTAGGGATTCCTTCCTTAGACCTCTATAATTGAAGAAAGCTTCTGTCCTTTCAGCCCCGGCTCGACATGACTCAAAGCCTAGACCCAACCCTTATACCCCCCGCCTTTCCCGACCATACCCAACTCCCTGAATCCGACGGCACCTTTGTGAAAAACTTTCAAGAACATCCCCAGAGTATTGTATTGACCGATTCTCTGGAAAGCACCTTGCAAGCCCTCCACCCCGATGGACAATATGCGATTGGTCAAGATTGCGGGATTTATTGGCGGGAAACTGACCCACCGGAACGGGGTGCGGAAGCCCCGGATTGGTTCTATGTTCCCAATGTTCCCCCAAAACTCGATGGTCAATATCGCCGTTCTTATGTGTTATGGCGGGAGTATACGGCTCCCTTGATTGCGATTGAATTCGCCAGTGGGGATGGTTCGGAAGAACGAGACCCGACTCCCCTCTCCCGTTCCCCAGAGGGGGTTCGGCAAAAACCGGGGAAATTTTGGGTGTATGAGCAGATTATTCGCATTCCCTATTATGCCATTTATCTGATTCAAACCCATGAATTAGAGATGTATCACTGGCTGGATGGTCGCTATTATCCCTTGGAACCGAACGATCGCGGACATTACCCCATCCCCCCCATGGGAGTGGAGTTAGGGGTGTGGGAAGGGAGTTATCAAAATCAGACTCAACACTGGTTACGCTGGTGGGATAACCAGGGGAATCTCTTGCTCACGGGTAGCGAACTCGCTAAACTCGAACGCCAACGAGCGGAACGCGCGGAACAAAGCCAACGAGCGGCCATTCCCAAACTCCTGTCAATGGGTTTGAGTATCGAGCAAGTGGCTGAGGCGTTGTCCTTGTCCGTGGAGGATGTGGAACGACTGGGTTAGATTCATCATGTTCGTGGGGGTTCAACGTTTGCGCCCCCAAGCCGCTACAACCGAGCGCGAATCGCCTCACTGAGGGCGGTTCGGTTCAGGCCGTTTGCAGGAGTTCGTCATGGAGGAGTAGGACCGCATCTAGGGGAAGGGTTTCCATGGCGAACGTTGTACCGTCGTTGTTGGTAAATTCCACTTCGAGGGCTTCGTCGTCATATTCCATCACGACGGTTCCGATTTGACCTTTGAGGAGGCGGATGGGTTGTCCGGTTTCAAAGTGGCTGGTGTCGCGATTGGCGAGGAGGGCAACGATATCGAGGTCTTGGGGTTTGTGTCGGGTGGTTTTATTCATGATTAACCGGGTAGCCGTTGGTCAAGCGGGGAAAGTTTTCATCGATTTTATGACCGAGTTGGGCGCGATTCCCGTTGGGGAGTTTCATGAATCCGTAGCTCACAATGGGGTTAAAGCCGAGAGCGAATCAGGTCACCGAGGGGATGTTGGCGCAGGCGGCGGTCGGGAAGTCCAGCGGCGAGGGCGGTACGGTAGAAACTGATTACGTTATTGAGAACAGTTTGAGTATTGGGATGCTCTTCACCTAGGCTTTCATAGAAAATGCTTGCTGTCTCTAACAATAACGGTTCCGCCTCCGCATATTTTTCTTGCCCATAATACAACCCCGCCAGGTTGTTGAGGTGGATGGCTAACTGGGGATGATTGGCGGGCAGGCTCTCCCGGTCAATCTCCAGGGCTTCCAAGTAGAGGGGTTCGGCGTCCCCGTACTTCCCTTGCGACTCGTACAACCCCGCCAGGTTGTTGAGGTGGTTGGCTAACTCGGGATGATTGGTGGGAAGGCTCTCCCGGTCAATCTCTAGGGCTTCCAAGTAGAGGGGTTCGGCGTCCCCGTACTTCCCTTGCGCTCGGTACAACCCCGCCAGGTTGTTGAGGTGGATGGCTAACTGGGGATGATTGGCGGGCAGGCTCTCCCGGACAATCGCCAGGGCTTCCAAGTAGAGGGGTTCCGCGTCCCCGTACTTCCCTTGCACTCGGTACAACTCCGCCAGGTTGTTGAGGCTAATGGCTAAATCGGGATGATTGGCGGGCAGGCTCTCCCGGTCAATCGCCAGGGCTTCCAAGTAGAGGGGTTCGGCGTCCCCGTACTTCCCTTGCGACTCGTACAACCCCGCCAGGTTGTTGAGGGCAGCAGCCGTGTCTCGATGTCGGTTACCCAAGCGCTCTTTCACCACCACCACAGCCTGCTCATACCAAGGTTGCGCCGCGTCATAGAGTCCCTGACCTTCGTAAAACCGAGCAATCCCGTTGCAGGGTGTAATCACATCCTCATCCCCCACCCAGGGCAACAACTCCTCCGCCACCTCCTGCAAATGAGGAATCCAGGGGGCAAACTCCCGCGCCTGAGCCATCGTAAAAGAGTCAGGAATCCGTTGACCCTGTTTCACAATCACTCCCGCCACCTCCCGCCGCAACTCAGCCCGCGCCTCCGTAGACAACGCCACCGCCAACCGTTGCCGCAGAAACTGCCGCACTAAAGGATGTAACCGCAACGAATCCGCCGCCTCCCGCTCCAAAAGATTCAAATTCACCAACTTCCGTAACGGCTCACGCCAATCCTGTTGCTCCTCTGCTGTCAGGGGAATAGCCGCCGCCCCATATAGCCCCAAGCGCAGGGCCAGCCGCCGCGCCGCCTCATCCTCCAGCCGCGCCCAACTGAAGGCCAAAGCCGCCTCTAATCCGTAGGGATAGGCCATCTCCACGGTCACATCGAGGGAGTCATGGGTCAGATGTAACCCTTGCAGATAGTCAGCAATGGACAAAAACTCATCCAAGGCCAAATAGCGCGCCGCCAACTCCAACCCCAAGGGCAAGCCGTCAAACCAGCGCAATAACTCCCCCAGGGCCTCCGGTTCCGCCTCCAACCGGGTCCCATCCAGGTAGCTGCTCAACAACTGCCGCGCCGCCTCATCGGAAAGGGTATCCAAGCGGTAATCCTGCACCCCAGTCCAGCGTTCCCGCGTTGTCCACAAGACCCGAAACTGTCCCCCAGGGCGAAACAGGGACAACGTGGCTCCATCCCGCTCTCGCACCACGTCATCCAACACCAGCAACACCGCCCCCTGCTGGGGCCAATGCTGCCAACAATAGGCCAGCCGCTGGGCCAGCGTCGGCAACTCCTCGGGGACTGGCTGCTGAAACTCGGTCTGATAAAATAGCAGCAACTGCTCTGCGGGATTCCCCGCCACCATGTCCAACCAGACTACCCCACCGGGAAAGGTCCCCGCTTCATATTCCTGTTGCGCCCATTGCCAAGCTAACTCGGTTTTCCCCAGTCCCCCCATTCCTGACAGGGCCGCTGCGATCGCCACCTGGTCGACATCGGCAAACAAGGCGCTCAATTCCGCCAGGGCCACCTCCCGCCCGACAAACTTAGGAACAGTGCGACGGTAGCGGGCGAGGTTGCTGGGAGGGTTGGGGTTTTGGCGGCTTGGGGGTTGAGGTTGGCGAATTTCCCTGATAATCTCGGCGCGGGTTTTTTCATGTTCGTCTTCTACAGTCTTGCGGATTGTTTCACTCTCCTCAATCACAATCCCCTCTAGCCGTTGTAAGTCCCGGGTCAATTGGTCGGCTAAAATTTGGGAGAGGGAGGCGGTTTGTTGTCGCAACTCGGTCAACTGTTGCGCCAATTGCTGCTGACCTGCGGTTAGGTTCCCCAGCAGGTCAAACACCATCCCCGCAAAGGCTTCTTCTCCCTGGGCAAAATCCCGCTTCAAGACTTCCCGGATGGCTTTGGGGAACTGTTTATGCAATTCTTGGGCTAGGGTATCCACGAGGGTGGGAGTCAAGGTGCCTAAGGGATACAGGCCCCCAGACCGCCAGCGCCCCAGTCGGGCCCGCCAGGATTGGCGCAACCCGCGTCGCGCCCTAGGTCGCAAGGCGTGAATCACCGGTCGCCAGTCTTGCCAATTGGCTAAGGCCCGCAGAGTCTCAAAGTCCTTGGCCGCCGTCGCAAAGTAGGTTTCGGCTAAGTTTTCTTCAAATAATTCCGTTGGGGTCTGATGTCCCAGGATGTCTTTGATGATGTGCGGCCAATCCTGTCGGGCGCTTTGGGCTAAGGCGTCCAGGGCGAGGCGCGATCGCCCCTGGTGGTCTTGGGCGACCTCGTTAATGACAACGGCGATCGCCCGCCCCACGGCCCGCGTCAAATGGGCATTGCGTAAGTCAGGATCTCCCAACTGGGCATCCATGGCCCCCAAGTCATTAGCAAAAATCCCCCCGGCGACCCCAGACAGGGCGGTTCCGGCGATAACGATAGGAAGGCTGGGGGCGATCGCGCTGGCCGCCGCCCCCACCACCACAGCGGCGCCAAAGGTTCCTAAGCGACCCACCAACGCACGATCCATGAGCGGTTCCCCTTCAATCACTTCCTCCATTGTAGAGTGTTCGAGGCGGTTGTCCTTGGGGGGCGATCGCTTTTTCCTGATGATTAAGTCACCCTTATTATCTTCTCTAAAACCTAGAGTCAAGTCCTATTCTCGTCCAGACTGAGGTCCTAACTCTATAAATTTTGATGAGTAAACCACCGGTAAACCCATCGACTCACTAACCAACCGGATAAAATGCTTAAAATAATCGTGATAAGCCCGCCCCACCATAGGCTCCTGACAGAGGGCGGTTGGGATGGGTCTTTATCGATATAATTTTGGGAAATGCTGGTTGTAATCGCTGGAGTCAGGATTTGTCCGAGCGCGATCGCCGCACAAGAGCCGGTGAGCAATTGACCTAACTTTTGTTGCTGCTCACTCTGTTGTTTTTGTATTATTTCATCATCAATACTTACTTGAGTTTGCACCGCTAACATCAGTTTATCATACAATTGCAAACCCGGACTCATAAATCCAATAGTGGTTTCAATCTGTTTTAAATAATGTTCCGCATCATTGACAAACTCAGCCAGAAACCCAGATAATTTTTTTCCCGTCTCTTCTTCTATTTGTTCAAGACATCCTCGATAATTATGTAAATTCGCCCGGATCGTTTTCTCTTGGTCTGAGAGAAACGAGAGTTTTTTGTAGTATTCTAAGGACTGGTGGGGTAGCTGTTTGAGTGATTCTTTATTCCAATTCTTGTTTGAGTAATCCTCCGTTAGCTGCTCAATTTCTTGATATTGATGACTGAGTATCTGTTTTAAAGCAACACTCTGGGAGTAAAAAAAGTTGATTTTATGATAGCTGAGGAGCATAGTTTGTAGGATATTATAAAATTTATTCGCTTTAGTCTCCGCTTCCTCGTCTTGGTAGAGAATTACTCCCATTAGGTGGATGGATTTCACCGAGAAACTATTAAACCGATGAGCTGTCACCACTTGAGGATAGAAATAGCCAGGACTCCCTAGAAAATTACCCTCAATTAAATGGCGGGAGATTATTTCTGGTTCTTCTACACAGTAGTAGCTTAAACATTCAGCCGCGATATAATGAATTTGGTCTTCTGTATAGCCAGTAGTTGGTATAATTCCCGCCAGAATTGCCGTCTGTCCGAGTTCAATCTTGAGGTTATCAAGATGTTCGCTGATATTGGCAAAAGTTTCTAAGTCTTGACTGCCTTTTTGGGAGGATATATAGCTAGTGAAGCGCAGTAAATAAGTATCATTTAAGCGACGTACTGCGAGGCGACTGGTAATAATTCCGGTTTGTAAATATAGGCGATCGCTATTTTTACGTTGGCATTCTTCGGGAATATCTTTAACCGTAAAATCCAGCAAACTCCCCGACCGTGATATATCTTTATCTGGGGGAATTAAGCGGACAAACTCCCCCGCATTTTTTTTGTTTTTGCTAGTTAGATGAGACGCGATTTTTTGTAAGTTACTGGCAAAAATATCACGGCGTTTTTGGATTTGGTCATCTGAATCATTCAATCCATTTCCCAGCACATAATGATAAAAATGTAGAGTTGGGGATATAATCTTAGGAAGCTGGGTGATTGTCATCTTCAGTTAATCTGTTTTGTTTTTGCTCTATCTCAGTTGCCCAGTTTTGCAGGTCTTGGCAAATCTCGCGACCTTCGTTATTAAGCATCCTTGTAGGGATAGGTTTATTATCAACTTCATCATCAGGGTCGCCCATTTTTTTCACCAGTTTATCGATACCATCTTCATCGAGGCGATCGTAAATTTCTCCTAACCATTCATAGAGCCGCTCATTCCCCGGTTTCTCGCAGAATGCCGTGATATGATCTGCCATTGCTGCTGGGTTCAGCTTATCTTCTGGTGGGAGTTTGGTTAAATAATCGGCAAGAGAGTTTTTTGTCTTTCTATCCAATTTTTTCGGTTCTTCTGTAGCGGAAATTTCTAGTATTTCCCGAAGTGACGCACAGATAACAACATCGCTCTCACTTATATCACTATTATTCATGTTGATCTCGCTGTTACTCATAGTTTAAACTCCAGTGACAATAAACGCCGCCCAAAAATAAGGATTCTCAAAGGAAGTCCCTTGTAAACGCTTCAGCGCCCTTTCCAAGCGAAACCTCTCTGTAGGTCTTAGTTTACTCAAATCCCACTCATTTGCGCGCTGTCTCAACTCATCAGCATGGCGAGTTCGCAACCAGTTTTGAGCCTTTTGCAGCGCCACCGCTTTATCTGGGGTCTGTTCTAGCTGACGGTAGAACTCATCCAGCAGAAACGCAGTGGCGATAGAATTGACCTTCCACAGACTGCTGACAACCGCTTTCGCACCCGCCAGGAGGAACCCCGTAGCAATTCCCAAACACTCATCCGTCGGTTGAAACGCATCCACCACCCCCGTACAGCAGGCGGAAAGGGTGACCAAATCAGCATCCGGGATGTGCAAGTCCGCAAACAGGGTACTGAGGGTGAGGTTCTCCTGGTGGTCTTCCGATAGCATTAGATAGGAGTCGAGGGGATTGTCAAAATTATACTCCGCATGACCGGAAAAGTGAAAGCAGTGGTAATTTTTGGCCTTCTCCAGAATTTCCGATTTTTTGGCTTTGGCTTTGGGGCGGGGTAAAACCTCATGATTTTCCCTAAAGTGACGACCCTGGGAAATACTGGCAATTTCCGCTTTCGCAAAAATTAAATCCTTGTCTTCCGTCGGGTTTTCGATGCCGAGAAACGACTGGCGAGACCTTTGGCGATTCTGACAGATTTTCCAGATATGCAGGTTGGGGAAATAGCGCACCGAAAAACGGTCAATCAGGCGCTGAGTGGGATTCAATGGTACCGCATGAATGGGAAACAGATGTAAACTGTTGTTGGGAACAATGATTAACTGCTGAATATGGCGGGGTAGATATATCTCGAACTCACTGAAACCGAGCAATTCTCCCAAATGGTCAATCTGTCTGGGTAACTGTTCCAAAGTAGTCTGGAGTGCGTTGTCTTTAGATTTGCTTTTGTCTCCCAAATCTGCCACCCAGTCTCGCGCCAACCGTTCCAAATGGTTTTGGGGTTTGAGATTAACTCGGAGTTCTTCAGGAATTAAGGGGGATTCATGTCCAGGGAGAATCAGCAGGGTGATGAGTTCGTTTTCGGTGAAGAAAAATTCTATAATTGCTGTATTTGATGGCAGTAAATCTTGAACTTCCTGGAAAGAGAGAGGGTAAACTTTAGTTTTGGCGATAAATTCGGGTTCAACTTCTGCAACTTGGCGGTAAAGGGTTTCTAAGGTTTGTTTAGCCTTTTCCCAGTCGAGACTGAGGGCTGCTAATTCCACTTCGGGGAGATGCTGATTCATGCCGTCCGTATAGGCTTGTAAGGTTTGGCGTTCTCTTTGTTTGGCAGTGTTGATATCTTGGGCGAGTTGCTTGGAGATAGTAGCAGGTAAGGGGGCATCTTGTTGAGCAATGCGTTCTACGAGATAGCGATTTCGGAATAGTTCGGTGTAAAAGAATGCTCGATTAAAGTCTGTATTTTTTAAAGCAAACTTAACTAAGTATTGATGAACTTTTAGGCAAGAATTCATCAAAGTTCGACGATTGGTAATGTCTCGCCCTGCTTGCATCTGGTCAATATAGTTAACAATGCTATCGCCAAATATAGTTTTTACCGAATATTCTTGCTGCACTCCTTTGATTAATTTTTGATTAAAAAGTTTTAAGATTAGCCTTTCTAGGGGATCGAGTTTTTTCTGAAGATTCAAAATTGCCGAGTTAATCGAGGGAGAATTATTCTCTTTTAATTTTTTTCTAATTTGTATAATCATTGATAGCGGAATTACCTTAAAGTGATCCAGTTGTTCTAAAGATTGCCACTGGATAAATTCATTAGATGTAGTTTCTATGAATTTTATCGTGGCATTGAGTGCTTTTCTGTTATTTATGCCAATTTTTCCCAAGCTTTTGACAGCTTGCCACTGGATAAATTCATTTTTGCTGGTTTTCAAGGTATCAATTAAGGCGACGATCGCAGATTTGTTGCCGTTGGCGATCGCTCCTAGTTTTTTTATAGCTTGCCACTGGATAAATTCGTTTTTGCTGCTTAAAATTTTAACCCAAACAGCCACTTTTTGATTTGGTTGTTTATTAAACCACAGAAAAAATATATTTTTTAGATGAGTAAATATCCTTTTTAAATATAGCTCATTTATTAGCCAACATAAAAAAATTAATAATATTAAAAAAATTAATGGTATAAAAAAGTTAGGGTCTGACAACATGAGCAATACGAACAAGCTAAGTAAGCTCAAAAGTAAGCTCAAAATTATTATACCAATTTCACTTAATTTATGCAAGATAAAGCCTAGCCACTGCCTTTTAGCAAAAATAGGCTTTGCGATATCGGCAATTTGACCCAAAATGTATGCCGTTTGCTGGCGGGTGTCCTCATCAGTAGAAATTTCCAGAAGTTTGACTAACGCCGAAATCGCCCTGTCATCGCCCGTGGCAATTTTACCCAAGCTGTCTGCCGCTTGCCTGCGGGTGGACTCATCGGTAGTGGTTTCCAGAAGTTTGATTAACTCTGAAATCGCCCTGTCATCACCCTGGGCAATTTTACTCAAGCTGTTTGCGGCTAGGGTGCGGCTGGACTTATCAGTAGAGGTTTCCAGAAGTTTGACTAACGCCAAAATCGCCCTGTCACCCCCTGTGGCAATTTCACCCAAGCGTTTTGCCGCTTCCCTGCGGGTGAACTCATCGGTAGTTGTTTCCAGAATTCTGACTAACTCTGAAATCGCCCTGTCATTTCCTTTGGCAATTTTACCCAGGCTGACTGCCGCTTCACTGCGGGTGTCCTGATTGGTAGATCTTTCCAGAAGTTTGACTAACGCCAAAATCGCCCTTTCATCCCCTGTAGCAATTTTACCCAAGATGTATGCCGCTGCCCTGTGGGTGAACTCATCAGTAGAGGTTTCCAGAATTCTGACTAACTCTGAAATCGCCCTTTCATCCCCTGTGGCAATTTTACCCAAGCTGACTGCCGCTGCCCGGCGGGTATTCTCATCAGTAGAGGTTTCCAGAATTCTGGCTAACTCTGAAATCGCCCTTTCATCCCCTGTGGCAATTTCACCCAAGCTTTCTGCCGCTCGTATCCGGGTGAACTCATCAATAGAGGTTTCCAGAATTCTGACTAACTCTGAAATCGCCCTGTCATTTCCTTTGGCAATTTTACCCAGGCTGACTGCCGCTTCACTGCGGGTGTCCTGATTGGTAGATCTTTCCAGAAGTTTGACTAACGCCAAAATCGCCCTTTCATCCCCTGTAGCAATTTTACCCAAGATGTATGCCGCTGCCCTGTGGGTGAACTCATCAGTAGAGGTTTCCAGAATTCTGACTAACTCTGAAATCGCCCTTTCATCCCCTGTGGCAATTTCACCCAAGCTTTCTGCCGCTCGTATCCGGGTATTCTCCTCAGTAGAGGTTTCCAGAATTCTGACTAACTCTGAAATCGCCCTGTCATCCCCTGTGGCAATTTCACACAAGCTGACTGCCGCTGCCCGGCGGGTATTCTCATCAGTAGAGGTTTCCAGAAGCTTGACTAACGCCAAAATCGCCCTTTCATCCCCCGTGGCAATTTTACCCAAGCTTTCTGCCGCTCGTATGCGGGTGAACTCATCAATAGAGGTTTCCAGAAGTTTGACTAACGCCGAAATCGCCCTTTCATCCCCTGTGGCAATTTTACCCAAGCTTTCTGCCGCTCGTATGCGGGTAGACTCATCAATAGAGGTTTCCAGAAGTTTGACTAACGCCGAAATCGCCCTTTCATCCCCTGTGGCAATTTCACCCAAGCTTTCTGCCGCTTCTTTCTTGCGGGTGAACTCAAACTCATCAGAGGTTTCCAGAATTTGAATCAACTCATCAATACTCTTATCTTCCATCTGCTTCAAAGGAGTTTACGGTAAACACCAAGGGGTTTGACAGCAACCGGACAATATCGAGAAGGCTCCAGCCATCGCATTAGGGGACTCCTCTGGCAATATCTCTCTTAACTTGCGATATGCTGATTATACCCTGGACAGAGACTTTAGGCAGGACTTCCCCCTGGGGATGTCTTGGTAAAACCGCAGATAGAAGACTTGGCAGGAGTTAAGGAACCATGACAAAATCGGGACGGGAATGACCGTTGGGGGTCCCGGAATCGCCGTGAAGAGTCTTCCCAGGAAAACCTGTTGCCCAAGTTTGTGTGATATTTCTTGATAGAATTTTCCGATACAGTGACTTCAGAGAGAAACTATGCAAGCAGAACAATATCCCTTTGCCCAAGAATTGATTACAGATGTTTCCGGTAAAATTCGTAAAGTAATCTTGGATTTCAGTGATTATAGGCGACTGCTAGAAGTTATTGAAGACGAGGGACTTTATCAAGCCATGAGGGAAGTCAAGGATGAAACTTCTTTGGACTTGGAAGCCGCCCTAGCTGAACTTGAGAAAGAATGAAAACTGAGTATAAGCCTACCTTTTTAAAAGACTTGAAGGCTCTGAAAACTACCCCCAGATTTGGAACAATAAAAGCCTTGGCATTTACAGAAATCCCTAATTCGCTAAAGTTTTAACAAGTTGGTAATTTGAAAAAGCTAAAAGGGGATGAAAATGCTTATTGAATTCGCCTTAGTGATTACCGAATATATATTTTCTTTGATGGCGAAACAGTTACCTTCGCTCGCGTGCTACATCGTAAAGATATCTATCACTATTTTCCCTAGCTATTCTAGCGAGAGACAAAGGCTGTATGGATGGTATGGATGACAGATCGATTCGCGTGCGGCAATGACCGTGCTTTGTTATAATCCGTAAATAAACCGACTTGATATTAACTGGTTTTCGTTCCCCGGGTCTAGCCTACAATTTGAGTCAATTTCAGTGAAGCAACTATGAAAGAATCATTGAGCTATGAAAGCTGGTTTTCTAAAGGGATGAGGTTTCAGGATATCGGACAATATTCTCAAGCTGTCGATTGTTTTGAAAAAGCTATTGACTCTAACCCTCACTTTATTCCTGCTTGGGTGTATAAAGGTATCGCATTTGAGCAATTAGAAAACTATGAAGCGGCAATCCGGTGTTATGAAGAAGCGATAAAAGTTAATCCAAATGTAGCAGATTTATGGTTTAATAAAGGGTCTTGCCTATGTCATTCCTATCGGTATGAAGAGGGGCTGGCTTGCTTTGATCGCGTCTTGGAACTTGACCCCCATCATGCCATTTGCCAGACGGCTCGCGCCCTGACTTTAGCAACTATTCCCAATCCGATTAAACTGCTAGAGCGCAAGGATTTAGATTCAGCAAGAAAGCCCCTAGAAAGCGAGGAATCTATCAGACTTAGTTTAACAGAAGAACGTTACATTTCTGGACAAACATCTAATGAAGAACTGGAGCCAGAATAAAAACAGGAATTAGCTGAGGCGTTATCCTTGTCCGTGGAGGATGTGGAACGATTAGGTTAGACCACAAGGCGAGGGCGACCACAAGGGGAGGGCGACCACAAGGGGAGGGCGACCACAAGGGGAGGGCGACCACAAGGGGAGGGCGACCACAAGGGTACGCCCCTACGGTTATTTATGGCACGAATGCCTAAAAAATGGTATCACCACCATCTCCCCCTCACTTGGGAACCACAAAATTCACCAACCGCTTGGGAACCACAATCACCTTCTTCACTTCCTTATCCGCCAGATACCGCTGGGCCGCCTCCGACTCCCGCGCCAACCGTTCCAACGTCGCCTTATCCGCATCCGCCGGAACCTGGATATTCCCGCGAACCTTCCCATTCACCTGAATCACCAGAGTAATCTCATCCAACACCAACGCCGTCTCATCCAACTCACACCAGCCTTGCTGATGAACCGAGTCAGAATAGCCCAACATCTGCCATAATTCCTCAGTAATATGGGGTGCAAACGGGGCCATCAGTTTCACCAACGTCTCAACCCCCTCCCGATACACCGCAGACTCCTGACAATCCGCATCATTTAAAGCGTTACTGAGTTTCATCAACTCCGAAACCGCCGTATTAAACTGATACTCATCCCGCAAATCCTCACTGACTTCCAGAATCGCCGTATGAATGGCCCGACGTAAATCCTTCTCCTCCTTCGAGAGATTCCCCGTCTCCAACGGTTGACGGGGGGGATTGTCCTCAGCAAACTGAGTCACCAGTCGCCAGACGCGGTTGAGGAAGCGATATTGTCCCTCCACATCCGCATCATCCCATTCCAAATCCTTCTCCGGTGGCGCCTTAAAGAGGATAAACATCCGGGCCGTATCCGCGCCGTACTTCTCCAACACCTGCAACGGGTCTACCCCATTCAGCTTCGATTTAGACATTTTCTCGTAAAACGCCTCCAACGGGTCCCCCGTTTCCGGGTCCGTGGGATGGTCTAAATCGGGAATCTCCGTCGCGGGGACATATTTCCCGGTTTTGGGGTTCTTGTAGGTCAACCCCTGAACCATTCCCTGAGTTAACAGCCGTTGGAACGGTTCATTAAAGTTGAGATTGAGGCGATCGCGCAAAAACTTAGTAAAGAAGCGAGAATAGAGAAGATGGAGAATCGCGTGTTCAATCCCCCCCACATATTGGTCAACGGGAAGCCAATCGTTCACCGTCTCAATCTCAAAGGCCGCCGTCTCATTTTTCGCATCAGGATAGCGCAAGAAATACCAAGAGGAATCAATAAACGTATCCATCGTGTCCGTTTCCCGCTTCGCCGGGGTTCCACAGGTCGGACAAGGAACATTCACCCAGTCCTCCAACTGAGCCAACGGAGACAGTCCCTTCCCACTAAACTCCACATTTTCGGGAAGTTCAACGGGGAGTTGGTCTTCAGGAACCGGAACCGCGCCACAATTGGGACAGTGAACCACGGGAATCGGCGCACCCCAGTAGCGTTGACGGGAAATCAACCAATCCCGCAGCCGATATTGAATCCGCGCTTTCCCGAATCCTTCCTCTTCAGCGTAGTTAATGATGGCCTGTTTCCCCTTCTCCGAGGCGGTTCCATCAAATCGTCCCGAGTTCACCATCACCCCAGGGTCCGTGTAGGCCTCCCTTAACTCCATATCAGCGTTATCCCCATCGTCGGGGACAATCACCACCTTAATGGGGAGATTGTTCTCTCTTGCGAATTGAAAATCCCGACTATCATGGGCCGGAACTCCCATCACCGCACCGGTTCCATATTCATAGAGAACGTAATCCGCAATCCAAATGGGAATTTCCTCCCCAGTAAAGGGATTGATAGCCATTCCTCCCGTGGGAATCCCCCGTTTGGGTTTATCCTCAGCCGTCCGGTCAATCTCACTTTGTTGGCTAACCTCCTCAATGAAGGCCTCCACCGCTTGGCGACGGTCTGGGGTGGTTACTTGTAAGGTGAGGGGATGTTCCGGGGCCAAAACCACGTACGTGACCCCATAGGCGGTATCGGGACGAGTGGTGAAGACGCCAATTTTCTCATCGCTGGGGTGTTTCTGGTCATCGAGAATGGGAAATTCCAGATAGGCGCCGGTGGATTTCCCAATCCAGTTTTGCTGCATCAACTTGACGCGATCGCTCCAACCGGGCAAACTATCTAAATCCGATAACAGGGCCTCAGCATAATCGGTAATCTTGAGAAACCACTGTTTCAGCAGTTTCCGTTCCACTTTCGCGCCACTGCGCCAAGACCGACCCTCATTATCCACTTGTTCATTGGCCAAAACCGTTTGGTCAACGGGGTCCCAATTCACCGCCGACTCTTTCTGATAGGCCAACCCAGCGTTGAGAAATTGCAGAAAAATCCATTGCGTCCATTTATAGTAGTCCGGGGAACAGGTCGTCACTTCCTTATCCCAATCGAAGGAAATCCCCAGACTCTGAAGCTGTTGACGCATCTGGTCAATATTTTGATACGTCCATTTCGCGGGATGGACTCCCCGTTGAATGGCGGCGTTTTCCGCCGGAAGTCCGAACGCATCCCACCCCATGGGGTTGAGGACCCGATATCCCTGCATCCGCTTCTGTCGCGCAATCACATCGGTGATGGTATACACCCGAACATGACCCATATGCAGATTTCCCGAGGGGTAGGGAAACATCGAGAGTGCATAAAACTTGGGTTTATCCGGGTCATCCGGGGTGACGCTGAGTCCTTGTTCGTCCCAGATTTTTTGCCATTTGGCTTCGATGGATGCGGGGGTGTAGCGAGACTCCACGGAAACAGCTCCTAGCTCAATTCATCTTTACAGTGCCTTTTTATCGGCCATCGTCCATTCTGACATATTCTGGCAAGTTTATCGGAGTTAGGCTTCCCAACCCCAGAGGCCACGGACAACCCAGAAGCCAAGCAGCAGGGCGATCGCCAGACTATCCATCCATTTTAGCTGCCCATCATGCCAAATGACCCGATGGCGATTAGGACTGGTGAAGCCGCGTACTTCCATGGCGGCGGAAATTTGTTCGGCCCGCAACAGCAGGTTTTGCAACAGGCGTTCGGCGACAATCAGCCAAATCTTAGCGGTTCCGCGAAATCCGAGTTTTTTCCAATTGATGGCCCGAGTTTGGACGGAACGGCCTAAATTCTGGATTTCCTCCAACACCAGGGGGAGAAAGCGCAAGGACAGCGTCAGGGTGAGCGCAATTTCTGTGACGGGAACCCCAAAGCGGCGTAGGGGTTGCATTAAGTCTTCTAAACCATCAGTAATGGCTTCCGGTGCGGTGGTGAGGAGATAGAGATTAGTGCTGTAGATGAGGGTAAACAGCAGGGTACTGACGCGAACCGCCAGAGATAGGGATTGGCGAGTGACCCTTAGGGGAGGTTGTTCCAAGAGAACATAGCGATAGTCCGTCGGTTGGGGGAGTTCCTCGGCTTCTTCGACTAAGCTGTCCGTCTCCGATTCGGCCGTTCCCCAACCGAAGGGGTTATACCAAGGGTTACGAGACTCGTCCGGGGGAGGGGTAATCTCTTGCTGAGGGAAGTTGAGTTCATCCTGGGGGAGTCGGGGTTGATGGGTATCGGGGAGGCCATCGGGGGTGATGGAGCCCACAATGAGAATGGTGCTACAGATAAAGAGTAACCATCCCATCTGTTGTCGCCAAACCCGCAGGGGAATCTGGGCCGCTAGGGTGACCAGAATCAGAAACACCACTAACCCCAGCCGCCAGAGTTCGTTGGCGAGAACTGGGGTGAGCAGGAAACTCATCAGCCAGGCTAGCTTGACTCGCGCATCGAGGTGATGTAGCCAGGTGCTGGGTTTTTCTAGATAGAGTCCGAGGGGGAGCGATCGCAGTAAATCCATGCCCAAATTGTAGCGGATCGCTCCAGCAAATTAGCCTCTATCCGGAGAGTTGTTCCCGACGATACACCCAGCGCGCGAACATCCCCGCCACAACCGTCCACCACAGCAGCCAGAGAATGTGAATCCAATGGTAGCCGTCAAAGCGGAATATCCCCTCCAGTTCAATTTCTCCCATCCAGGCCACCAGTTGGCCGTAGTGATAGGTGGGGAGGAACAGAACGACATCCGCAATCCAAGGTTGGGGAAGTAAGGGAGAGATATCGAAGCCAAAGCTAACGGCTATAATGGCAAGAAGCGCTAAAAGGGCCCAACTGACGGATTCAGTTTTAAACAGATATCCCAAGCTGAAGCTAAAAATTGCGAAGGGAACTACCCCGAGAACCAGGATAAAGCTAAGGTAAAACATCCAAGGTTCCCACATGAAGGAACTGGTTTCACTAAATTGGCTTGCAATCCAACCACTGACAAAGGCTAATCCTGTCATCAAGGAAGCTAAGACCAGGAAGTTCCCAACTTTAGCTGCCACATAGGTGGTAAAAGACAGGGGAGTGATGCGCAGTAACTTCAACCAGCCGCGATCGCGCTCTGAGGCAATCTTAAGTCCAAACTGACTCACACAGACAAAAATGACCAACGCCGCTAGAGAAGCGGCTAGCAGGGATTGAAACTGGTCTGGGGTATTCTGTTCAATAGAAAATCCGGCAAAAATTGCTAGGCCGACGCCGACAACGATTGTATCAACTTTACGAAAGCTTTGGAGCAGTTCCACATAAAGTTGTCCCCAAAAAGCTTTTAAGCTAAAGCTTCCAGGGTCAGATTGAGCGGTTGACGCGGCGTTCCCTTGCAAACCTGACTCAGATTTAACGTTCGCCGCCGCCTCTAACTCCGTGCAATAGTTGAGAAGCGCCTGATAGCGAGGAAATTCTTGAATGTCTACGTCTCCAGTCTCGTTACTCAAGCGCAACTCCCGCGTCACCAAGTCAGCAATCTCATCACAGTCCTGTTCACTGTGACTAATCGCCAAAATGGTTTTTCCTTGGCGGTCAAACTCCCGCACTTGTTTCCAAAAATTCGCCCGCGCTTCAACACTCAAATTGTTAGTCGGTTCGTCGAGAATCAAAATATCGGGATTTCCGACAATGGCTAGAGCAAAATAAAGGGATTGAGCCTGTCCCCCGGCGAGACTGGTGGCGTAATCATTTTGTTTTCCGGTGAGGCGCGATCGCTCAATTGTATCACCCAACTCAAATGGCTTGGGATAATAACTTTGAAACAGGCGAATGGTCTCTTTTACCGTTAAGCCTTCGACAGGTTTGGCTCGTTGCAGCATCGTCCCCAGTTTCAGATGCGCTTGAGGGTCTTTGGGAGATTTTCCAAAAATTTCAATTGACCCCTCATCAGGATTTTGCAAGCCACAAATCAGGTTGACGAGTGTTGTTTTTCCAGAACCATTATCACCCCGCAACAAGATAAATTCACCGGGTAAAATTTCAAGATTTATGTTGTCCAAAACCTTTTGTTTTTGCTTATTGATAACATAGGTCTTTGACAAATTTTGAACTTTAATGGCAGTAATGGCAGTTTTCATGGGAGAAATAGCAAGATTAGCAAGGAACTAGCATGAGATTAAAGCATCTGTAACCAGCCTAAATTTTCCAGAATAAACCACACTCCAAGACCCGACAATAAGGCGGGACCGATAGAAATTGGGAACATCGTCATCAAAATCAAAGTTACGGCGGCACCAATCATGGGTTCTGGACCCGGTACCGGACCTTCTGTAGTGCAAGTTGAGAAGATACAAATTTGGCTGGAAAGCAAACTGGTTATTGCAAAAAAAATAACTAATCCTCCAATGATTTTTGCCAAACTTTTCGGGATTCCCAAGATTTTATCTGAGTCATTCATGAGTCGTTCTCCAATAGAGTTTAGGATGATAGGGGTTAGAATGAGTTGAAGCAAGGTTAGTTGACTTTATCAATCAGCCAACAGACCCCGGTCGCCGCTAGACTTCCCACCCCAAAGGCGATGGGAGGGGGAACCAATAAGGCGGTTGTTCCGACGGTTATAATCGAGCCAATCACTATAGCCGCTGGTGGGGAACATCCCCTAGGTTTCACAACCACTTTGGCGAGAGCCATCTGATTAGGATGACTGACTGAGTAAGCCTCAATCTTAGTTTTTCCTTTCTTCTCCCCAGTCACAATTCCATTATCATCCACTTGAGCAATTTGAGGATTCTGTGATGTCCAAGACACAGATTTCGTGAATAAGCCTTTTCCATCGACGACCGCCTCAACTCGTTCATGGCTATTGACTCCAACTCTGACTGAGGAAGGTTTCAGGGAAACCTGGGTTACAACGGGTTCGAGAATCCGAATGTTAATCGAGCGGGACTGGCTATCATCGATCATCGAAGTAGCGGTTAAGGTCACGTCTCCCGGTTCTAACGCCGTGAGATCACCATCAGGCGAAATTGTAGCCTGGTCAGAAGCATTGGACGACCAGAACACCTTGGTACTCCCTGCTGTACAATTTCCTTGGCAACTCGCGTGTGCGTTTAGATGACCTGTCTCGCCAACGTAAAACGAGTTGGAGTGCGGCTTGAGGTAAATCCCTGTAATCTCAGGGGGATTCTCAATCACAGAAACCCGAATCGTCTGATTTACACGGGGGTCTTCATTCCAAACAGCTTTTAGGGTGGTGGTTCCAGTTTTTAGAGCCTTGACTCGATTGCTCTCATCAATTTGGATCAGGTCGGGATTGGCAACTTGCCAAGAAACTGACTTATTCTTGAGCCATCCAACACCCGTAAAATCAACATTGAATTGCTTCTCAAGTCCTTCTTTAATCTGTAATTCTGGCGGAGTAATGCTTAAAGCGGGCAACACCTCGATAGGGATTTCAAAACTTGTGGAGTTCTTGGCTGAAGTTTGATTTTCTACACCAATTCTGACGAATATTTTGGTTTGTCCCGCCTGTTTTCCTTGAACGACAACATGTTGTCCTTCATCTTGCTCTAAAGAGACAATTTTTCTCTCCTGGGATTTCCAATGAATTTCTGGACTATAGTAGCCTGTCGCTGTCACTTGAGCGTTGAGGTTTGCGGTTTCCCCAGGTTTGAGTTCTAGGGATTGGGGGGTAACTGCGGTTTTCCAACAGCTCACTTTGTCACCCTGTTCCCACCAGATAATCGCATTACAGCCATGTTGCTGAATTAGAGTGTAGGCGACGAGAGTAACGGTGCCAATCAGAAATAGACCAATTAGCCCTCGCAAATAATTAGAAGCTCGATTCAAAATTCCTGAATCAGACGGAGATTTTGAGGGAACTTGTGACGTCATAACCCGAGTTCCTTGTTACAACAAGAGGTTGACTTGATCCGGGCGAGCCTGCTAGATAAACACTCCAGCCCTGGATACAACTAACTGTTAATTCTTCCGCGCCCACTCAATTTAACATTGATTACTAAGTTTAGAGAGTTTGCTTGGTTGAACTGTAATATATTTTTACCATTTTTAGCATTCCTGAGTCCCCAAAGTCTATCAGCAAGACTCCGTCTAATTGTCACGGAAACATGACCCATTGGGTTTCGCCCCATTGTCATGTGTGGCGGATTCAACTACCCTGAGACTCGAAAGGGTTTCTGGCTATATTGATGTTTTAATCAACTTTGGCGCAAAAAAAGCGGCGACCCGTCGGCTGCCGCTTAGGATGAGTTATGCGAAGAGCGAACTGAGAAATTCGCGTATGGTAGGGACGATGTCAGTGACTGAAACCGCATATCGTCCATCACAGCCAACAAAGTCAAGGGGGCTATGATGATCCCTTAAACTGACATCTAGGATATCATTGATCGCCCCAAAACACTAGCCCCGGCGGCGATGATACCACTGTGCCAGTCGTTTAGGGGAAATGCCCAAAAAATAGCTCAAAATAATCAATTGATTGAGCAACAAGACTCGTAGCACGCCCAGACGTTCCCAGCGTCGCGCAGAGGTGACCACAGCCACAGGGGCGATCGCCACCTTTCCCAAGTGTCTTAAGCGGCGCACCAGCTCAAAATCTTCCATTAAGGGCAAATCAGGAACTCCTCCTAACTGTAATAGTCGTTGACGAGAGATAAATAAACCCTGATCACCATAGGGAAACTGCAACCAGCGCGATCGCCAACGGACTCCCCACTCCACCAGGCGCAAGGTCCAAGCCGGACTCGCCACAGCCAACTCAAAGGCCCCAGCCACAACCCCCTCGTCCCTTAAAACCTCGCGCATCAGCACATCGAACCCCCGAGGAACCCGAGTATCCCCATGGAGCAACAGGACCCACTCCCCCTGAGCCGCCTGGAGACCCACATTACACTGAAGGGCACGCCCAGCCGGAGAGGAGAGCAACCGCAGCGGTGTGGATAACGCCTCCCCATACCCCTGAACAATCTCCACCGTCTTGTCTTGACTGCCCCCATCCACCACAATCACCTCTAAATTCTCGCCCGTTAGCACCTCCTCCAGAGTCTGACCAATCTCAGCCGCCTCATTCAAAACGGGAATAATCACAGAAATCATCGGCTGAGTCTGATATCGGGCCCGCTGCCAAACCCCCAACTCCTCAGGAACATCTACATCAGACAGGGGCGATAACTGTCTCACCCCCAACCCCAAATCCTGACCTCGTTCTAGGGTTTGACTTAAGACGCGATCGCTCCCCCAATCAATCCCCTGAAACAAGGGCGTAAATCTCTTAACCGCCATCGCTCGCAAACCGATGAGATAATAGCCACCATCGGTTGCCGGACCAAGAACTAAATCCGCCGCCTCCAAACTCTGCAACGCCTGGGCGATCGTTTCCTCATCAAGTTCTGGACAATCAATCCCCACGACCACTAACCGCTCGACCCCCTGAGCAAACCCCTCCTGAAATGCCCGTAGGAGGCGATCGCCCAAATCTCCAGGGCCCTGAGACTGCACCGGCACATCCTGTCCCAACCAAGCCTGAACCCGCTTTGGAGAGGCTCCCACCGCGCGAATTTGCAGCCAGCCCCCGGATTTCTTGCGCCAGGCTCGTAACTGACTAACAGTATGGCGCGTCATCTTCTCCTGTAACCAGGCAGCCCCCCTGGGCCCGAGAACCGGGGTCAGCCGGGTTTTCGTTGTCCCGGGCTTGGGATAGCGCGTAAAAATGATGGCGCCGACCGGGGCTAACCCTTGGCTTGGGGAATCTATCATCACAGTTCTAATCCTTGCTGATCATCAACCAATATCCTAATTTTCCAGATTGATGAAGTTCACACGGAATCAGGGCTTTGACAGATCAACCCCAAAATTTTTTTAAAAATCCACGGTTAGGCCTTAGACATTCCGCTAAGATCGCATATATTGAAAGGTATTTTAACCACACTCCGGCATTGGCAAAAGGCATGGCGAACAAACAAAGCGACCCCATTGGTATCCGGTTTGACGAGGAGTTGGCTCCCGAAGCCTCCTCGCCCATCCCTGCGCCGGCTGAGGACGCGGCAGACTCTGCCCGCCAAGATGCACCCTCACCGCCCCCCTCAGAAGCAGCTACCCCGGTGCCCCTCTTGGCTCGGGTTGCCTTGCTACCTCGGAAAACCTTAGATCGATTGTGGGGCTGGCATCTGTTCTGGTTCCTCGTCCTGGTGGGCTTTACTAGCACCGCCATGGGTGCTTTAGTTTGGCTGTTCTCCATGCCCCCCGTCACCGACTGCCGGACTGTCTCCAATTTAGCTCCCGAGCGGGCCCGGCTTTACTGTGCCCAACAAGCCGCCCAGTCCGGTCAAGTCCCAGAAATTGAACAAGCCATTCGCTTAGTGCAAGATTGGCCCGAAGACCATCCCCTCTACCGTCAGGGGCTTCGCTTTATGGAGCAATGGTCTCAGATGCTAATGCAACGGGCCAATCAGGAAGTTATTGCGGGGAACTTGCCCGTTGCCATTGGCCTCCTCAGTCGTATTCCTAGCAATAGCCCTCTCTATAATGAAGCCCAAACCACCATTGATAGTTGGGACCAGGGTTGGGAACGAGGGCAACAGCTCTACGCCCAAGCTATGGATGCCCTGAAAGCTCAGCGTTGGAATGATGCCGAAGCTAACGCTCAACGTTTGGGGCGCATTGGCGATCGCTATTGGAGTGGCGCTCGTTTAGATGCCTTGATGGCACGAGTGGCCGCAGAAAAAGAAGGGCGACGTCGCATCAAACAAGCTCGTGAAGGTATTGCCTGGAATAGCCCCGAGGAGTATCAAACCGCTCTGGGACTGGTGATTAACATTGAACCAGCAACTTTCGCCCGGGCTGAAGCGGCTGAGGATATGGAAACCTGGAGTGTTGAAGTGGTTGATCTGGCTATCAGACGCCAGATTGAAGGCAACTATCAGAAAGCCTTGGAAGCCACTAAAGTGATTCCGCCGGAGACTTCTGTATACGACGTTGCCCAACAGGTACGGCTGCTAGCTCAAACCGATCGCATCCTCAATGCCGGAAATCTCTTCCAACAGTCCATTAGTGGCAATATCTTAGCCTTGCTAGAAGCCCAAGCTTTAGCCGAGAGTTTCACGAACGATCATCCTCTTTATGCTTTAGCCCAGGAGCGGATTCCTCTATGGCAAGAGCACTTGCAGGATCTCTATCAACTGCAAATTGCCAGTTTTGTCGCCGATCTCGGCCAGCCCTTCGCCCTCAACTTAGCTGCCTCTCAAGTAGCAGCCATTGACGATAGCCGGCCCCGACGCATTCATGCCCAAACCCTGTTGGCCCATTGGCGCAATGAAGTGCAACGGGTGAGCGATCGCCCCTATTTGCGCCGTGCTCAACGTCTAGCTGAACTCAATACCATTGAAGGCCATCAAGCGGCCATCATCCAAGCTCGTAACATTAGTGAAGATCGTGCAGCTTGGTCTGAGGCTCAAGCCCTGATCCAAACTAGCCAAGAGCAGATTTTAATTCTTCAAGATCGCCCGATTCTTCAAGAAGCCGAGGAACTCGCTCAAGCTGAAAAATTTGCCGAAGCAGTAGAGTTAGCTCAACAAATTGAGCGCGATCGCCCTCTCTATGACGAGGCCCGAGAAGCAATCTCCCGCTTCCGGGAACAATGGAGCCGCTTTGAAGACCGACCGATTCTCGATGAAGCCATCGAATATGCGGAGAACGGACAGCTCACCGATGCGATCGCCACCGCCGCGCAGATCGCCCCCGGCCGTCCTCTCTATTTTGAAGCCCAAGCCGAAATTGGTCGCTGGCTACGGGAACGGGATCAGGGCGGTTCCTCCTCCCGTGCCCGTTCTAGCTCTCCGGCCCCAGCTCAGGCCTCAACACCAGCCTCAACACCAGCCTCAGCACCAGCCTCAGCACCAGCCTCAGCACCAGCCCCCGAGCCAGCCTCAGCACCAGCCCCAGCACCAGCCCCTGAACCCTATTACGCTCCCGAACCAGCCCCCGAACCCTATTACGCTCCCGAACCAGCCCCCGAACCCTATTACGCTCCCGAGCCTAACTATGCGGTCCCCGAACCCTACGAACCCGACCTATCTGACAAAAAAATTATCAACTAAGCCTCTTTCCTTCAGCTCAGGTTCGGTCGATATGACAACGGTTTTAGGTGGGTGCCGTCAGCCAGCGATGTTATGACTGATACCGATGATTCATTAACCCTGCTTTTAATTGAGACCGATGAGATTGTTCGTTTAGGACTGCGAACCTGGTTAGCCAAACAAACCGGGGTCACCGCCGTCTTAGATACCAACACCGTTGCCCAAGCCCTCGCCACCTTAGAAGATAGCCCCGCTGATGTCATTATCGTCGGGGACTTAGCGTCGGGCCTGCGCTTAGTTCAAACCCTAGAGCCACGCCCTCCTGAATCCCCAACCCCGATTCTCTTATGGTGTTCAGCCCTAACCGTCGCCCAACTAGCTCTAGCTCGCCGAGCCGGCCTTGGGGGCTATTGTGCCAAGGGAACACCGCCCCGGGAACTCTTTAACGCGGCGGTCGGACTCCTCACTGGAGAACCCACCTGGCAGGCCCCCGCCCGCATTGATCCAGATGCAGACATTACCAACCCACCCCCAGATTCCTCAGACCCTAGCGTTGGAGTTCCGGGGGTGCAGTATATTGACGCCGAACAAGACCAGTTAGAGCGTTGGCTTGAAGACCCCAATCTGACCTTACTTCAGCGCATTATCTTTAACGGCCGGCGACGGGAACTCAACGCCGCCCGCTGGTTTCTCTGTCAAGTGCGATCGCCCCGTCCTCTTCCAGCCAAAGTCAAGGGTCGCAAACCCTCCTCTCAAGCCTCCTCCCAGCCCTCAGCTGCGTTAGCCGTCTCCGATAGCGGTTCTCTGACCCCCACTCACCTGGCTAGTGAAGATCTCGAAGACCTGCTATTAGATGCCATCCTGAGTAAGCTTCAGCCCCCCCTGCGCAATCTCAGTGATACGCCTCTGGAAATTGATATTTTACGGCCCGAGAAACGACGACACCTGTTGGTCACAGCCCTCCGCAGCGTCCAAAACCTGCTCAGTGAACTCCGCCATTCCGATATTAGCCCCTCACGACTGCGAGACCGCCGCGATCGCCTGGCCCTGGACTTATGGCGGGAAACCACTGAGGAGTTTTTTGGACGCTATTACACCCTGAGTTTTAATGGTGAATCTCTGGAACTGGTGGATATCCTACTGCGGGAAACAGACGTTGTGCAAAGTGCCATCCTTGATAAAATTCCCTTTTTCCCAGAACTTCTCTCCCATCTCTTATTTCAAACTCCCCTGGCCGTGGATGACCGAACCTGTGAATTTGGCAGTCCTGAAGCCACCCTACGGGCTGAATATCTGCTCCATAACCTGCTGATTGCCATCGCTAATGGGGTCACTCAGCCCCTACTCGACCAAGTGACGGGCATCGAAACCATTGAACGACAGTTTTATGATCGCCGCTTCCTTTCCACCCGAGATATTGAGCGACTGCGTAATGATTTGTCCTGGAAATATCGCTGGGAAACCTATCTCGAAGAACCTCGGGCCATTTATGAAAGTCGCTTTTGGCTGTTCGTCTTGACCGAACGGGGCATTAAGCGCATGGCCATCTACGCCCACCGTCGCGAGGAATTCCTAGCCCTATCGGGGGTACGTCAAGCCGTGACTCTGATTCTTGAAGGTCGAGACGCCCTCGCCCCTCGACTGCGATCGGCGGTGAGTTGGGTTGGCAATGGACTCGTCTATGTTCTCACCCATGTCCTCGGACGGGGCATTGGCCTCGTGGGACGAGGTATCTTGGAAAATCTAGGAAGTGGCAGAAGCCGTGCCTCCCGATCTGGAAGCCGGGACTGAGGTAAGACCCCTCAAGAACCCCGTTGTTGAGCCAGGTCTCGGATCAGAGGCGTTTTGCTACGGATGTAGTCATCTAACACCCGCACGTCACGACTATCAAGCGCTAAACTCTGTTGCAATTGTTTGAGGAGCCATTGCGACAAACTGGCATCATCCAAACTCAGGATGAGGTTGGCTTGGGTTCGCTCCACAATAGACCAAAGTTGACGAAGTAAGATGGGAGTCACAAATACCTCCTAGGGTTACAGTCAGAACAATCCAGAGACCCTGGGTTTGATCAGGTTGAGGTTTAACGGCTCTCGAAATCACCGACGCTTACAGCATAGCGTCTTTTTCTTAGCCCACCTGTTCTCCCGGCCACTTTGCAAAAAAACTTTGATCTTAATGGGCTGGTTCTCAGAAAAAAGTGTGACAAATCGACTCATTAAGCGCCATAACAGGAGTCCGACTCTGGAGATGATGCCTATGGTTTCAAGGGTTTTGTCCCTTAATTCCGGTAGGCTGATCATCATGACGGCACTCTCATTTTCGGGGAAATTGTCCCCCGAGAAATCCGTATTCCTGCGGATTTATTGTTAATTTTAGTAACATTTGCGGCCACATCCCCCTCGGAACATCCTGTATTGCCTTGGCCACCCACCACCAGAGCGGCACTATATCCTGGCTCTAGAACCAGTCGTTGGGCCTCTAGAGTGGGTAACCGTTCCCCCGTCCTCTCCCCCTCAGACTCATATCGCCACAGGGACATCCGATCGCCCTGCCAACCCTGCCCATCCACCTCCACCCGAGATAATCCTCCCAAGCCTTCCCCCGTCGCCTTCAGATAGGCTTCTTTCACAGTCCAATAGTCAAAAAATACCCGACGCTGCTCCTCCTCAGACAATCCCTGCAAGCCGTCCCACTCAGACCGCTGAAAAAACCGTTTAGCCAACCTCAACACCGGTACAGAACGATGCCGTTCCAAATCAATTCCCAGGGGGCGATCGCGGCTAAAGGCTAACAAGGCCCAATCCCCAGAATGAGAGAGATTGAACTGTAACGGATGTCCCCGTAAAAACGGTTTGCCATGGGGGCCTAGCTGAAACTGTACAGACTGAGGGGCCAGCCCCAAATACGCCCCCGCCAGCCGTCGCAGCCAACTGCGAGTCAGAATAAACCCCTGGCGATCGCCCTGATGACGGTAGCGATGGGCCCGCTCCCGTTCCGCCGAGGATAAGTCCCCCCAGGCCCAGTCCAACTCCTCCGTCTCTCTCAACCCCAAACGCCAAACCCAAACCTGATCCCCTAATAGTCTCGGCAAGACGGGCCAGTCCGGCCAAAGAATCCTCACGTCCTCACGCATACTTCGGTTTTCCCAATGATGAAACCACGATAAACCCGACTACGGTTTCCCCTAATGGCAGCCCTGGAAGCAACCTGTACCATGAGAAGTAAGCCGGCAAAACCCCCGGGTTCGCCGCCAAACTCCCTTGAAACCGTCCCCAGCTAGGTTCGGAAAATACCCCTTCAAGGGAAGCGCCTCAGCCGTTCAGTATAGAGGCAGACATCGGAATCTATCGGCGAGAGTTTAGCAGAGTTCGAGCCAATCCGATTCGAACCCTGGCTCGCTTAGACCGTGGGTTGGCGATCGCACTCCCCCAAACCCAAATGAGCGAACTCAGCTAACCGGAGGCCGCCAAGCTGTGCTTGGGCCACCACCCCATTATTTTTTTGTAGAGACTAAACATTTAGGAGACTTATGGCTAAAGTCGTTGGAATTGACCTCGGAACAACGAACTCTTGTGTTGCGGTCATGGAAGGGGGGAAACCCACCGTTATCGCGAACGCCGAAGGGTTTCGCACCACCCCATCCGTTGTGGCCTATGCGAAAAATGGCGATCGCCTCGTGGGTCAGATCGCCAAACGCCAAGCGGTGATGAACCCCACCAACACCTTCTACTCGGTCAAACGCTTCATCGGTCGCCGTCATGACGAAGTGACCCACGAAACCAGCGAGGTTCCCTACAGCGTCCTCAACGTCAACGGTAGCGTCAAGCTCGACTGTTCCCAAGCCGGCAAGCAATTCGCCCCGGAAGAAATCTCCGCCCAAGTGCTGCGGAAACTGGCCGAAGATGCCAGCAAATACCTCGGGGAAACGGTCACCCAAGCCGTCATCACCGTTCCCGCCTACTTTAACGACTCCCAACGTCAAGCCACCAAAGACGCCGGGAAAATCGCAGGCTTAGAAGTTCTACGGATTATCAACGAACCGACGGCCGCCTCCCTAGCCTACGGACTCGACAAAAAAAGTAATGAAACCATCCTCGTCTTCGACCTCGGTGGCGGAACCTTCGACGTCTCCATCCTAGAAGTTGGCGACGGTGTCTTTGAAGTCATGGCAACCTCTGGGGATACTCACCTGGGTGGGGATGACTTCGACAAACAAATCGTCGATTACATCGCCGCTGAATTTGAAAAATCCGAAGGCATCGACCTGCGCAAAGATAAACAAGCCCTACAACGGCTGACGGAAGCAGCAGAAAAAGCCAAAATCGAACTCTCCAGCGTCAGCCAGGCGGAAATCAACCTCCCCTTCATCACCGCCACCCAGGATGGCCCCAAACACGTCGATATGACCCTAACCCGGGCCAAGTTTGAGGAAATTTGCGCTGACCTCATCGACCGCTGCCGCATCCCCGTGGAGAACGCCATCAAGGATGCCAAACTCAGCAAAACCGATATCAACGAGGTCGTCCTCGTCGGTGGCTCAACCCGGATTCCGGCCATTCAACAGTTGGTTGAGAAAGTTCTCGGCAAAGCCCCCAACCAAAGCGTCAACCCCGATGAAGTGGTCGCCACGGGTGCCGCCATTCAAGGTGGGGTCTTAGCTGGGGAAGTCAAAGATATCCTGCTATTGGATGTCACCCCCCTCTCCCTGGGTGTGGAAACCCTCGGTGGCGTGATGACCAAACTCATCCCCCGCAACACCACCATTCCCACCAAAAAATCCGAGACCTTCTCCACCGCTGTGGATGGACAAACCAACGTGGAAATCCATGTCCTGCAAGGGGAACGGGAATTTTCCAAAGATAACAAGAGCTTGGGAACCTTCCGCCTCGATGGCATTCCTCCCGCACCTCGGGGCGTGCCTCAAATCGAAGTCACCTTCGACATTGATGCTAACGGGATTCTCAACGTCACAGCTAAAGACAAAGGCTCGGGTAAAGAGCAGTCTATCAGCATCACCGGTGCGTCGACTCTCTCCGACAGCGAAGTCGACAGCATGGTCAAAGATGCCGAAGCCAATGCGGAAGAAGACCGTCAACGTCGCGAACGCATCGACAAGAAAAACCAAGCCGACACCTTGGCCTATCAAGCTGAGAAGCAAATCGAAGACCTCGGTGATAAGGTTCCCGCTGATGACAAGGCCAAAATTGAAGGTCTGATTGCGGAACTCAAGGAAGCCTTGGCTCAAGATGACGATGCTGCCATTGAGTCGAAAATGGAAGAGTTGCAACAAGCTCTCTATGCCGTTAGCACCAATCTCTATCAACAAGCCGGTGGAGATGCTGCCGGTGCCGCCGGTGCTGCTCCTGGAGCCGGTGCGCCTCCTGAGTCTGGGAATGATGGTGGCGATGATGTCATCGATGCTGAGTTCTCGGAAACGGACAATAAATAGTCAACGGCTCAGAGTTGACAGTTGACGGCTCACCGTTGACAGTAATTAAGGGTGATCCAGTAGGGTCACCCGTTTTTGTGGACCGTCGACGGGACGGCTTCGACGGTAGTGGATTGGTTGTTTACGGTCTAACGGTAATGCGAATTTTAGTGATTGGTGGAACCCGGTTTATTGGGGTGTATCTGACTCGGGAATTGGTTGAGGCGGGTCATGAGGTGGTCTTGTTTAATCGGGGCAATCATCCCGCTCCCGTCGAGGGTGTGGCTCAGATTACGGGCGATCGCACCGATGAGGCTCAATTGCAAGCAGGCCTGGCGGGAGAGTCGTTTGATGCCATTTTCGATAATACCGGGCGCAAGCTCGGCGATACTCAGCCCCTGGCGGACTTGTTTAAGGGCAAGCTGAAGCATTTTGTCTATGTCAGTTCGGCGGGAGTCTATCAGCCGTCAGACCAAATGCCACACTGCGAAGGGGATGCGTTAGATCCTCAGAGTCGTCATCGGGGCAAGTTTGAGGCGGAGGATTATCTGCTCAAGCAGGGATTCCCCATGACCTCAGTGCGGCCCACCTATATCTATGGCCCCGGTAACTATAACCCCATTGAGGCTTGGTTCTTTGACCGTCTGGTGCGCGATCGCCCCATCCCCATTCCCGGTTCTGGCTTACAAATTACCCAATTGGGCCATTGTGGGGATTTAGCTAAGGCCATGGTGGCGATTTTGGGCAATCAGAATGCTGTGGGGGAAGTCTATAACATTTCCGGCGATCGCTATGTCACCTTTGATGGCTTGGCCCGGGCCTGTGCGATCGCCGTCGGGAAAGACCCAGCGCAAGTGCAGCTAGTCCACTATGATCCCAAAGCCCTCGACCTGGGTAAACGGAAAGCCTTCCCGTTGCGATCGCAGCATTTCTTCTGTAGCATCGGCAAAGCCCTCTCAGAACTGGACTGGGAACCGGAGTTTGATCTAATCTCCGGCTTGCAAGACTCCTACGAGCATGACTATCTAGCCGGCCAACAGCATCAGGCCGAGGTAGACTTTTCCCTCGATGACCAGATTCTCGCAACAGTCTAACCCTCCCTTGGCAAGCAGGTTTTCGCGAATTAGCTCCAGTTGACCTGGGCTCACATCAGCTTTTTTTCTAAAAATGCTTGCCAAAGCCCAAATTTCCATGCTACGATGGTAAATCGTTAAGGACGCATAGCTCAGTTGGTTAGAGCACCACGTTGACATCGTGGGGGTCACTGGTTCGAGTCCAGTTGTGTCCATTCTCTAAAACCTCAAATCACCCTTCATGGCACCTGTAACCCCTAGCTCTCAAAACGGCTAGGGTTTAGTGTTAGCGGCAATATGAATCACCTCAATCACCGCCGGGAGGCCAGAACTCTCCGAAAGGGACTCAGGGTCAGTCAGACAGGGAAAGACCTGCAACGGGGTTCCCTCGGCCGTTAGGACTTGGTTAGCCAGGGCCGTCGTTTCAGCATTGAGGGTAATAATGGGCAGGCGAACCAAACTGGGGTGATCCTGAAATTGACTTAAAACCGCCTGGCATTCTGCCTCCGTCCCACCGATATCCAGTAACACCACATCCGGCTTCCAGACTTTACCCAATAGGCCCGCTTGGTCGAGGTCATCCACTTCAATCACCCGGTAATGATGCTGATGAAACAGACGTTCTAAGGGTGGACTCATGGAAATCTCATCTTGATGGGGTGAGACAACCCATAAGAGGGTTAGAGGACGAGTCACCGGACTCACGGGACGGTGATGGGTTAACAGACCTGTCAGGACCCCTTGCAGTTGACTGCGATCGACGGGGAGGGAGAGGCAATCCACGACCATCTCAAAACCCCGTTGGGCGATCGCCTCTGGGGTGGACTCATCGTTGAGCAAAACCACCGGCAGTCCTTGAGTTTCCCCATCCGCCTTCAACAAGGTTAAGACATCCCAGCCCGAGAGAATCGGTAAGCGGGGATTGAGGAAAATCACACAGGGATGTAACTGTCGCGTCTTGGCAAGGGCTTCGGGCCCGGAACGGGCTAAAAATACCCGATACCCCGCTTCACTTAGATAATGGCCCAGTGAGTCTACCCGTTGACTATCGCGATCGACCACCAAGGCAAAACGGACTTGAGCCTCTTTAGCCCAAGCATTAAAGGTCGTGTTAGTTTCCGGAGGCAGACTATCCTCCTCATAGGCAGGACTCGGCAGCAGTAGGGTAAATTGGCTTCCCCCTTGTTCTTGAGACGTAAAACTGATTTCTCCCCCATGAAGTCGGGCCAGCCGCTGGGCTAAGACTAATCCTAACCCGGTCGCTGGGTTGGGAGTGGGGGCAGGGGGAGGGGAACCCAGGGAGGTAGTACTGGGAGTGGCAGTGAAGGGCTCGCTGTGGTGCGTTAAGGAGGAAGATGAGGTCAGGGGATAGCCCTGGAAAATCCAAGGTTGAACCGCAGGATTGATGCCAGACCCAGTATCCCAAATAATAAAGGCCAACCAATGGTGCCAACGTTCAACCCGCAGCCCCACGGTTCCGGTTTCTGGGGTGGTGCTGACGGCGTTGAGCAGTAAATGGACCAGAATTTGACAGAAGCGAGTTCGATCGGCTAGGACTGTATCCGCTTCAGGGGCAATGTCGAGATTCAGTTGAGGGAGGGGAGCGTGATCTCGCAATTTACGGAGTTGCTCATAGGCGGTCTGGCTACAGGTTTGGACGGAGAGGGGTTGTAGATCTAAACTGAGTTCGTCATTTTCCAGTTGGGCTAAATCACAGAGATCATTTACAACGGTCATCATTTGACGACTGCTCTGTTGAATTAAACGAGCATAGTTAGCTTGGCGGGGGTTGAGGCGTCCGAGGGTGGGGTTTTGCAGGAGATTGGATAAGCCGAGGAGGGCGGTGAGGGGGGTTTTGAGCTCATGACCCACCCAAGAGAGGAGTTCACTTTTTTGTCGATCCATTTGCATCAGATCGGCATTTTTAGCGGTGAGTTCCTGGGTGGGTTCTGGGCTGGAGGGGATATCTTGGGCGAGTAATAGCCATAGGCCTGGAGAGAGATGATGCTCCCTGAGGTGGGGGATGAGGTGGCTGACAGAGATGGCGGTGAGTTGCCAATGGGGACGCGGCCGATGGGGGTCTTGGGAAAATTTGCCCAGATGATAGGGGGAGTTGCCTGGGGGGCGATCGCGCAAATCACAGGCTTGGGTTAGGGCTTGGCTGTCGCACAACTGCCCCTGCCAGGCCCGCCAGTGGGGGGTTTCATGAATCACCTGATTGTCGCTGTCTTGTAGCCGCAGGGGGAGAGGGATGAGGTCGAGTAGATGGGTTAAAACCTCGACACTGGGCAGGCAGGCGTCCGGGGGACGGCGATCGCTCTGGGGGGCCAGGAGTTCCGCCTCTAGGCGATCGCCATCTAAGACCCCTAAAATCGTCCCCGAACTATCTAAAATCACCACCTCGGGCTGAGGTCCCTCCGTCTCGCCCCTGAATAGCTTGAGGCGAGACAGGGTATCTAAGGGGAGGCGAGAACAGAGGCGATCGCCCAAACGCCGAATTGAGAGCAATTCAATCGGGGCGATCGCTCCCTGAAAGGTTAGCAGGGGTTTTCTCCAAACCTGAGGATCACGAAGATACCCCAACAGATGACGGGTCGCGATGACCCCCAGGGGGCTGTGATCGTCATCAATCAGCAGGATGCGATCGCTCTGTTGCACTTCATCCAGCACCACCTCTAAACAGTCGAGACCATAACAGATGGGAACCGGCAACAGGAAGGGTTGGAGATCAAGACAATCCATGGCTTATCAAGCAGACGAGTGGACTGCCCTCAACAGGCAATCGATGAGTCATCAAATGGCGCCATTTTCGGAATTGCTGCCACCTAAACATGAAAAAAGCTTCTGTGACTCATTATGCCTTGTTCCCTGGCTCCTCTCACAACTCTCCCCCAACCTCCCACTGGGAGCGTTCCCTCAACGGCCCTGAGATTTTTAGGCCGTTGAGTTGGAAGGAATAGACATTCCGAGTTATGATTGCAACAACCCTCAACAAAATTAAGCAAAATTTAATTTTCTAGTCACAAATCGTAACTTGACAAACTACCAACTCTGAGTATAAACCCCGCTGTCGCCAAATCCCTGTGCTACCTCAACTGTCAATCTGCACCCTAATCCAGAACCAAACCTTACGAGAGACCGTACAGCAGACCCTCAATCGGGCCCGTTGTACCGTGGTGCATTGCAGCAGCGCCCAGGAGTTTCTCGACCAGGCCCAGGCTCAAAAGCACCAGATTGACTGTGCCATTCTCGAAGAACAAGCCGGATTAACAGACTTAAGCCAACAGCTTCAGGACGCAGGAGTGCTTTTACCCCTTGTGATCATGAGCGAGATCGGGGATGACCGGAACCCGGATAAAAACATCGGGCCACCTACCCCCTCTAATCCCCCCCTCTATCATGCCGCCGAAGTCTGGTTTGTGGTCAAGCCATCTGACGACACCATTGCTGAGGGGATTCAGACCGCCATTGAGCAATTTTTAGATCTGTCTAACGACCCGAATTTTCCTCAGCGGAAACGCTTGAATCCCGAGGTCGCCGGTCACGCCAAAGAGTTTTTGATGAAAAAGCAACGGCGGCTCACCGATAAACTGCGAGAACGTCTGGGATACTTAGGCGTGTACTATAAACGAAACCCCGAACTCTTCTTACGAAATCTACCCCAGGATGAACAGCAAGCTCTACTGCAAGACCTGCAAAAGCTGTATCGAGAGATTGTCCTAGACTACTTCTCCAATGACGTGAATATCAACCCAATCTTAGATGAATTAGTGAATATTGCTTTTTTTCTGATATTTCTGTTGCCCATATTGTCGAGATTCATATGGAGTTAATGGATGAATTTTCCAAACAACTCAAGTTGGAGGGAAGGAGTGAAGAAATCCTGCTAGACTATCGATTGACTCTAATTGATACCATCGCCCACCTGTGCGAGATGTATCGTCGTTCCATTCCCAGGGAATTATGACGCCTCCCAAAAAAACCTACGTCTTAAAACTCTACGTTGCCGGAAACACAGCCAACTCGGTACGGGCGCTCAAAACCCTAAATGACCTTCTCGAACGAGAATTTCAGGGCGTCTATGCCCTTAAGGTCATTGACGTGCTCAAAAATCCGCAACTGGCAGAGGAAGATAAAATTTTAGCCACACCGACCCTGGCCAAGATTCTGCCTCCCCCTGTCCGTAAAATTATCGGCGACCTCTCAGATCGGGAGAAAGTGCTGATTGGCCTAGACTTACTCTACGAGGAATTGTACGATCGCGACCCTCAGATGCCAGAGTAGTCTGGCAACGGTTTACACTAAGACACTCAACTCCCGTACCTGTACGTTAACGCCATAGCCGTTCAAAATCACCATGGACAGTCACGCCGAACAGGAAAATCCCCGTAACCTGCAAGGGGTTCATAAAATCCGAACCATGATTGAGGGGTTCGATGACATCAGCCACGGAGGACTCCCGGCCGGTCGCACCACCCTCGTCAGTGGAACCTCAGGAACGGGGAAAACCCTCTTCACCGTTCAGTTTCTCTACAATGGCATCACCTATTTCAATGAGCCAGGAGTCTTCGTCACCTTTGAAGAATCCCCGGCGGACCTAATCAAAAACGCTCAAAGTTTTGGTTGGGATCTCCAAGGACTCGTGGATGAGGGAAAACTCTTTATTCTCGATGCTTCTCCCGACCCGGAAGGCCAGGATGTCGTCGGGAACTTTGACCTGTCCGCCTTAATTGAGCGCATCCAATACGGTATCCGCAAATATAAAGCTAAACGGGTCTCCATCGATTCCGTGACCGCCGTTTTTCAACAATATGACGCGGCCCCTGTGGTGCGGCGCGAGATTTTTCGCCTCGTGGCCCGACTCAAGCAACTCAACGCCACCACCGTCATGACCACGGAACGCCTAGAAGAATATGGTGCGGTGGCTCGCTTTGGGGTGGAAGAGTTCGTCTCCGATAACGTCGTCATCGTTCGTAATGTCTTGGAAGGGGAACGGCGGCGGCGAACCATTGAAATCCTCAAACTGCGGGGAACCACTCATATGAAGGGAGAATATCCCTTCACCATGACCAATAACGGGATTAATATCTTCCCCCTCGGGGCCATGCGTCTCACTCAGCGGTCGTCCAACGTGCGAGTCTCCTCGGGGGTCAAAACCCTGGACGAAATGTGTGGCGGTGGTTTCTTCAAAGACTCGATTATCCTGGCGACCGGGGCCACCGGAACCGGTAAAACCCTCTTGGTGAGCAAGTTTACCGAAGAAGGCTGTCTTAAAGGGGAGCGGGCCATTCTCTTTGCTTATGAAGAGTCCCGGGCCCAATTACTGCGTAATGCCTATTCCTGGGGGATTGACTTCGAGGAAATGGAACGGCGAGGCTTGATGAAAATTCTCTGCGCCTATCCTGAATCGGCCGGCTTAGAAGACCATCTGCAAATCATTAAAACTGAGATTGTGGACTTCAAACCCTCCCGGATTGCCATTGACTCCCTCTCGGCCTTGGCCCGAGGGGTTAGTAACAACGCCTTCCGCCAGTTTGTGATTGGGGTAACAGGATACGCCAAACAGGAAGAAATTACCGGCTTCTTCACCAACACCACAGACCAATTTATGGGGTCTCATTCCATCACGGACTCTCATATTTCCACGATTACTGACACCATTTTGATGTTGCAGTATGTGGAAATTCGCGGTCAAATGTCTCGGGCCCTAAACGTCTTCAAAATGAGAGGCTCTTGGCATGACACGGGGATTCGAGAATATACCATCAGTGCCAATGGTCCCGAGATTAAGGGGTCATTCCGTGAGTATGAAGGGATTATCAGTGGCTCTCCCTCCCGAGTCTCGGTCAACGAGAAATCCGAACTCTCCCGGATTATGCGTGGGGTTCAAGACTCGAATGATAGTGACTCATAAGAGTTCAATGACCCCCACCTGGCATCTGCCGAGGTGGGGGAGTGACCGGAGATAACCCGGTCGTAGCTGCGAATCGGCCATTGAGGTGCATACGGCAACACATCCGGTTGCTTCTCTAAACCGGACTATCTGTAAGGCCCTGGAATCTCAGGGAGTGGGGTTAACCCAGACACACCGTATGTACTGGCTTAAGAGACCTGTAGTTTGGGAATTATCTTCCATGCAACGTATTCCTGTCCAAAACCCTGATGGGACTCCCGCCATGCCCACCAAGCGCTGTCGGGCGCAGCGATGGGTAGAGCAAGGCCGAGCCACATGGGTGAAGACTAATCTGCGCCTTAAGGCAGTGCGCTTAAAAGCCGAACCATCGGGTCGTAATACCCAACCCATTGTGGTTGGAGTAGACCCCGGCAAACTCTATTCAGGGATTGCCGTTCAATCGGCTAAAGCGACCTTATTCCAGTCCCACCTGGAACTCCCCTATCTCAGGGTACGGGAGCGGATGGATAATCGTAGAAGGCTTCGGCGTTCTCGCCGTAGTCGGCGAATCAATCGAGAACGACCTTTCCAATTACGGAATCATCGCCAAAAACGATTTAACAACCGTAGACAGAAGAAAGTCGCCCCCAGCATCCGAGCCAACCGAGACCTAGAGTTTCGGGTCGTGAGGGAGCTATCCCGACTGTTCCCCATTGCCGCCATTGGCTATGAGAAAGTCCGCGCCGACGTGGATTTGACCTCAGGTCGAAAAGGGGCAAAATCCGGTAAAGGCTTCTCACCGGTCATGGTGGGGCAAGCCTACGCCCTTGAGCACATGGAGCAGATTGCCCCAGTTTATACTCGCTACGGGTGGCAGCGAGATGGCAATGGCACGGCTCAAGTTCGCTCGATGTTGGGATTAAGGAAATCTCAGGATAAAGCCAGGCCAATCCCCCAAACCCATGCTGTCGATGGTCTTGCCTTAGCTTGTGGATACTTCGTTCAGTATCGCCCTTTCTACCGACAACGGAGTCAGGGTTGTCTGGTATTTGGCCAGGTTAAGCTCACATCTGCCCCATTTGTGGTGATTAAACGGCCACCCATCAGTCGTCGGCAACTGCACCTGATGGTTCCGAAAAAGAAGGGGGTACGCCGCAAATATGGTGGCACAGTGACCCGCCACGGATTCCGAAAAGGGGATTTGGTACGGGCTGAGAAGGCGGGTCGTGTCTCGGTTGGCTATGTCAGCGGGGATACCGCCCGGCAGGTTTCTGTTTCTGGTCCGACCTGGAAGCGTATTGGCCAGTTTAGTGCTGGCAAGGTTAAATTACTCTATCGCGCCACGGGCATTTTAGTCAGTTGCCCGCAGAGATGGTCAGTCAGTGGGGCATTGAACCCCACCGCCTGACACTTGTTTCCTCCCCCACCTGTGGTGCGAGGTGGGGGTTTCCACAAGGAATTTTTGATGAGCCAGAGGGGGCCGATGGCGATCGCCCCCGGCCCAAACTCCCGAAAGCAACCGGCTCACCGGCCGGTTGAGGGAGGGGTTACGAGCGGCGATTGCTTGGGGGAAGGCGACGTTCTGGGGGAACGACCGGGCCCGATGAAGCGGGGATGGGTTCACGGGTTAAGACAAAATTACGGATTAACCGTGCGATCGCCCGTTGGGCTAAACTACTGACAATTTCCTGCCCCATTTGTTGGGTTTCCGGTTTCGCCACTAAGCCGGGAACCAGACGCACTAACTTCATCGGGTCAAACCCTGGGGTATCCTGGAGAATTGCCCAAATGCGTTTGATATGCTCCAGATTTTGCCGATCCTGTTCCGACATCGGCTGGGGGTTCAGACGGTTAGGCGCGGCTAGTCCCTTACCATTCTTACCATTGCTTAACCCCAACCATTCACTCAGAGCGGCATTGGTATTCTGAACCGCATCTTGAGAGAGAAGATCGACATTTTTAACAATCTCATTGACCAGGCGATCGCGGATAAATTCCCCCCGTTCTGAAAATAGGAAATCCAGGGCTTGATTGAGGGCATTCGCCAAATCATAATCCTCACTGCCCTTAGCATTTTTCAGCAGATTTTCCAAACGATTCCAACGGAAGCGATCGTCCTTAAACAACAGCTCCCGTAGGGAGTTTCGCAACTGCGGTGACGGGTCTGTGAGCAGCCGCTTCGCCACATAGGGATAGGCTTTACTCAAGACCTTAAACTCCGGGTCAACGTTAATAGCAATCCCTTCTAGAGTCACCAACGAGCGAATAATCAGGGCATAATAGGCCGGAACCTTAAAGGGATATTCATACATCAACTCCGAGAGTTGGTCCGTAATGCTTTTGAAGTTGAGTTCCGCCACACTGGCCCCGAGGGCATCATTAAACACCGAGGCCAAGGCTGGAATAATCGGCGTTAAGTCCGTATCCTCCGAGAGAAATTCCAGCTTCACATAATCATGAGCTAAGCCTTCAAAGTCGCGGTTGACCAAATGCACCACCGCCTCAATTAAGCCATAGCGTTGATAGGATTTGACCTCGCTCATCATGCCGAAGTCCAAATAGGCTAACTTGCCATCTTCCATGGCCAATAAGTTGCCCGGATGGGGGTCGGCGTGGAAAAAGCCATGTTCTAACAATTGTCGTAGAGAACATTGTACCCCCACTTCAATCAGATAGCGGGCATCAATCCCCTGTTGGGCGATCGCCTCTAAATTGGTGAGTTTCGTTCCCGAGATCCACTCCATCGTCAAGACACGGCGACGGGTATAGTCTTCATAGATTTTGGGAACATAGATATCTCGCAGATGGCCATACAGATGAGCAAACCGTTCGGCATTCTCCGCTTCATGGCTATAGTCCATCTCCTCGAAAATACGAGCCGCAAACTCATCGAGAATCGCCACCAAGTCACTGCGTAGGCGTTTCACCCGAGCCTGAATCCAGATGGCCAGACTACGCAACAGATAAATATCCAGAGCCACTCGTTCCAGCAAATCTGGGCGTTGGACCTTAACCGCCACCAACTCCCCAGTTTTCAATTTCCCCTTATACACCTGTCCCAGAGAGGCCGCCGCCACTGGGTTCTCGGAGAGTTCAGCGTAAATTTTATCGGGGGGAGCGCCTAGTTCTTCCTCAATGAAGCGGAACGCCACCTCATTGGGGAAAGGGGGGAGTTGATCCTGGAGTTGGCTGAGTTCTTCGAGATAGAGAGGCGGGACTAAATCTGGACGAGTCGATAGGGCCTGACCAATTTTGATATACGCCGGTCCCAACTTCGTGAGAATCTCCCGCATTTTGACCGCTCGCCGCCGCTGATTTTTGGCAACCGAACCCGTTTGACGATCCCACCAGAGACTCAGGAAAAAGCGCAGAAAGGGGTAAACACTATCAAATAGCCGTCCAGCAACATGCCAAAACCGGCCCCGATAGCGGTTGGCCACCATCTCGGGGTCGTAGCGAAGTCCTTTACCATCATCATCAAAATCTCCCTCTAGGACAGGGTCCTGGAGATTGAGATCCTCTGATAGATCGGGAGTGCTTTGAGGAGGGGAAACGGTTTTGACATCCATAGGTTGCCTTCTGTGTGAGAGTCCTTCACAGATTGTAACAATTTATGGAGGTGGGACAGCCAGCCAGAAAACCGTATTCGGGCAATCCGGGCCCGACTTAGTGGATGCGGATGCCCAGAAATACGTCATAGAGAAAGCTAAAAAAGCTTTTCCCCTCCCGGAAAATCCCCAAGGACTGGTCACAGCCTTTTTCATCTAGGAGCGGCTTGGTGGCGTAATAAGCCCCCTGATAGCTATACCAAGGCACAGAGGGCCAGAGGTGATGAATCAGGTGGTAGTTCTGCCCCAAAATCAGGATATTGAGCAGGGGACTGGGATACACTCGGGCATTAAGCCAGCGATCGCGCTCCTGAAAGGGACGATGGGGCAGATAGTCAAAGAATAAGCCCAAGGCTAACCCCACCACTAACGCCGCTGAGAACCAGTAGTTGAGGACATAGCCGACGACGCCGAAGTGAATGGACAGTCCCACCACCGCAATCAGGAATAAGCGGCTGAGGAACCATTCCATGAGTTCATTGTTGCGCCAGAGTCGGCGTTTAAAGAAGAAAATCTCATGATAGAAAAATCGCGCCGCAATCATCCACAGGGGCCCCCCAGTGGAAACAAAATGATCCGGGTCATTCTCCGGATCATTGACATTGGCATGATGCTGCATATGAACTCGTGTAAAGACCGGAAAGGCGAACCCCAGCATCAGGGCGCTACTATGGCCAAGGACGGCGTTAGCCAGTTTATTGCGGTGAGCTACATGATGAGAGGCATCATGAATCACCGTCCCGGCCATGTGAAGGGCGGTGACATTCATCAGGAAACAACACCAATGGGGAATCTCCCACATCCAATAGCCACACACCGACAGCACGACCAAGCCTGTTGCACCCAACATCAGCAACACCGTCGGATTGAAGATTCCAGCCGGTGGACCGAGAAATTCCTTGGGAACCGTCGTGATAGGCTTTGGATCTGAAGCAATTGCAGTCATATGCTTCTTGATAAATTATGATTGCGGAATGTTAACCTTCCGATGGTAACAGGGAAAGATGAATTTTTGTCAAGCAGGGCACAGTTATTGGGGAGATTGGCCGCACTGGCAACTTTTAGGGCGTCCCCTGCGTCTAAATTAAGTAGCATTCCGATGTTGCTGCGTGGTCTCCGCCCAACTTGGGGGAGTTGCCGGAATCCACGACAGGCGATGAGATTTTACGATTACATGACATTTAGCTCTGAACCACTATGTTACTGAACTCTCACTTGACGCACTCTCCCCGGTGGTTAGCCGTTGCCGGCGCACTGGGGTTAACGATCGCCATGGCCCCTGGGGCAGTAGCCCAACTCCCAGAAATCCCAGCCGAAGACACCAGCTCCACAGAATCCACAGATCCGGTGGCTGATGACGTACGTTTCTCTTGTCGCAACGTCAATGGCGAGTACACGGTGATGTACCATCCTGACGGTCAGGGAGGACAAGGTTATGCTTGGGCAACGCCAACAGCCCTAGGAGGCGGCTGGACCCCGGAACGTCGTTGTCAAGAAATTAGCCGTCGTCTGGAGTCCTATCGTCCCGATGGCTTATTGGAGTTGGGAACCAACGTGGAAAATGGCTATGACGTGGTCTGTGTGACCACTCAGGAAAATAGCAGTTGTCGTATTGTCCTGACGGTTCCCCCAGGACAAGATCCACGACAAACTCGGGATTTAGTGTTTGAAAACATTGTTCTGGCGGATTCGGGAACCTCCACAGATGGGGTGACGGCCTTAACCGGGAGCAGTGGGGTAGAAATTGTTGAGGGCCTGTTAGGCATCGAACTTCCTGAGGGTCTTGGGGGTCGTCGCTCATCTCCCAATCGCCGCAGTACCTCCTCGGATTGGATTGATTTGCGTCCTTTCTTAGCTCCCAACGATGGGGGAACCGGGGGACAACTGCAAAACTTCCGGGGTTCGTCTCCGAGTCCCTCCCCTGAAAATCCCCAACTAGACCCCAGTCGTTTTTAGGGGGTTAAGGGCAAGTTAAGGGCAAGGGTGGCTGAGATGGCCACCCTTTTTTTGGGCGTCGTTGACGGCCCAATCGGTCAAATTGACGGGTCAGGGGGAGGGGGTGATGGGGCAATGCTCAGGATATGTTCCGAAGAACTGATGACAGCTAAGGGCAGGTAATCACGACCATTCCATTCACCAAATAGGCTCAGGGGTTGGCCGCCACTAAGGGCCATCAGTTGCCAACCCTGTTCAAAGTCAGGAGAGAGGGGCAGGGTTTGACCGTTGCTGTCTCGCAGTTGGCGTCCGGCGTTGACAGGGAGGATGTGACTGAGGCTGAGGGGGATGCGATCGCACCAAGGATTCCGGGCCAGGGCCTGGGCATAGGCAGTGAGTCCCTGCTCAATGTAACGATAGCCTTGCAGGTGAATCTTGGGGGTGGGGATGGGTTGAGACTGTTTGAGCAGGGCCCGTTGCTGGAGGGCCCCATCATAGAAGACCAGTTCACCTCTCCAGCCACTACCAGGGGGTTTGTCCTCGGGGAGAGATTGACGATGGTGAACGTAGTCGAGCAGTAGGGCAAAGATTTGATGCTCTTGGCCCCAAAGCCAGGTGCGTTGTCGTTTGAGGGTCGTTGCGCCGGTACTTTCTCTGTCCCGGACCTGTCCGACCACAATCCAGAGATCCTCTAATCCAGGACGTTGCTGTAATTGGGCTTTTTTCTGAGTCTGTCCGAGTTGCGATCGCACCTCTTGGGCTAAACCATAGGGCAGTGAATTCAAGGTTTCATAGCCCTCAATCAGGAGCCACAGTTCCCCCAATTCCTCAAAGAAGCGGGGGGGACGGCCCTGCTGAGCCAAGGCCGCGAGCGATCGCAGTCGTCGGGCCAGTCCCGGGGCTTTGGCATCCATCATATGGGCCGTGATTAGGGCCCACTCCTCGGGACTCGGGGGGGTGGCCCAGCCCAGTTGTAGGCGATCGCACAACCACTGGCGCAGTTCTTCAATCCCCGATTGAACCGGATCGGGGGCAGCATCAGATGTAAAAGAGGACGAGACCATGGCTTAGGGGAGAGACAACATCGTCACCCATGGGTAGTTTTGAGAGGTTGGCTCAAAATTTGATCATTGACTTTTAAGTTTTGCGAAGCCCTAAATGCCGCAAAATTGCCATAATTCCTATTCTGTCTTGGGTTTTGTGGGATATTAAGCCAATTTGGGGACAAGGGTGATACTATCCCCTAACAAAAAAATCGTATTACATTAAGAAGTAGCCTCCCGACCACTAAATTGACAAGGGTTGAGACATAGCTCTGCTGTATCCCTGACCATACCAGTCCTTTCACCTCTATTGATGTCCTAAGGTTATGAGCGCTCCGCTATCTGACACCCATTCCCTCACCTGCCCGATTTGTCATCATCGCAATCGAGTCCCCCCTGGTAAACTCCTCAATGGACTGTATACCTGTCCCTCCTGCCAGACTCACCTGGTGGTCTGTTGGAGTGGCCATTATGTTCGAGATCCCCTATCGGCTCACGTTCCCCTAGTCAATCTCAATACGGGAGACGTTTTACGTCGCAAGAGTCGTCCCCTATCACGATTACTACGGGATGTAGGGGGCGTGAAGTGGATTGTGGTGTTAGGGGCGATCGCCTTAAGTCTCACCTTTGCTTCCCTCAACGTTTCGGAATCTTCAGAGTACCCGCTTAACTTTGACGAGTCTTTCCAGGAACCGGGAGGGTTGGGGCCGCAATAGTCCCTTTCCCAAGATGACAGGCTAATAACCAATCAACGGTGATGCCCACAAGGTCATCTGCCCCCAAGTTGAGCCTCTCAAAACTCTCATCATCTAGCAACAGACAGGTGGGGGTTTCCCGATGCCAATAGTCATGCAATTGCTCAGGGCTGGCACTAACAACAGGACGGTTGACATAAAAATCTAATGAGGGGCGGGTGTAGGGGTGAGAGGTATACACCGGTTGTCCCTGGGTGTTTTGTTGAATCATGGCTGCGACCGGTTTCACAGGATAGTCTTCATTGAGTTCCCAAACCCAGTCGAAGGATGAAAAGAAGAACATCAGCGTCAGAAACCAGCCCCAAATGAATACTGAGGGGAGATTGGCGTTGCGCCTGGCAATGAGGAGAGTACACAGACTCAGCGTGAGAGCGGCGGCTAGCACCGGTGGCAACAAATGCAGTATTTCCCGTTCTAGGAGTTCTGTTAGGGAATAGCCCACCAAGAGGGTTGCTGCCCAAGCCCCTAAGGCCATGACCAGGAAACACCAAAACCAAGGCTTGGGATAGCGGGGATGAGGATCACGGCTCGGTTGTCCCTGTCGTTCCAGGTAGTCCCAAATTTCCGCAAAGACCGGGCCCACGGCCAGGGCCAATAGGGGATATAGGGGCAGAATATACCAGGGAAGTTTCGTCCCCATCAGGGAAATAGCTCCGAAATAACTACCCCCAGCGACCAAAATCAGGCGGGCCCAACTCAAGGTTTGGTTGCGCCAGGTGAGTTTTAGGGCGGCGGGTAGGAAAATGAGGGTGGGAAAGCCATGTTTTAAGAGTTCTAACAGGTAATACCAGGGTGGCCCTGTGTTGCCCTCGACGGCCTCCCAAACTCGACTGGCAGATTGATTCAGTAAATTTTCTACCCAAAACTGCTCTCCGTAATAGGTCCACTGAGCCAAATACCAGGCTCCCAGGGGCAAGATTCCCAAACTAATCCCCAACCAAAACCAAGGGGTAGTTAGCAGGCGCGGGGTATCCCAAAGGAGAAAGCCCAAGGAAATGGCCCCAAAGAGAACCACTAACATCACCCCTTTGGTTAGGCCCACCAAGGTAGCTGCGATCCCCAGGCCCAGAGCATAACTGAGATTACGTCGGGTTCGTAGTAGACAGAGGAGCCAGAGCAGCCAAAAACAGAGAATGGCCCCTTCTAACATGGCTAAGCGTCCATGGCGCACTACCGGCATCCAGGTGAGGTATGCTAAGGCTGCCCAGACGGCTGGAGAGCGGTGGGGCCACAGTTCTCGCCCGACGAAATAGAGTAATGGCACGGATAGGGATGCCAAAATTGCCCCAGGAACTCGGGCTGAGATTTCGTCGGCACTGCCAAATAGGTGGTAACTTAGGGCGATTAGGCCATGAACGAGGGGGGGTTTATTGAGATATGGCTGACCATGAAGGGTGGGATGTAACCAGCTTTGGGGGTTCTCCCAAATTTCTCGCGCCACCTGGGCAACGATCCCTTCATCCCAATCTCGCAAGGCCACCAGGCCCAGGTTGGTCAGAAACAGGGTTAGGGCACTAATCAGTAAGGTCAGGGCGCAAAACCATTCTAGGTTGGAGCGACGGCGAACGTGCAGCAGGGGGTTCATGGGCCCGGATAAGGATGACAGCATGATGATGAGACGGACAACATTTTGTGACGAGGCGGCTGCGATGGCCAAACTTTCCTTTAGACTGAACTGAGCGATTCGGGTTTGTCAATTATGACGGCGATCGCCCCATCCCTCATTCTAGTCAAGAACCATCCAGTTACCTAGGGTCGGGATGGTTCACATCTCTCTGAGCTGCTTAGGAGTTAACGATGAATCTACCGCTGGTTGTTGATATTGCCATTGGCATTATCTTTATTTATTTGACGTTAAGCCTACTGTCCTCGGAAATTCACGAACTGATAACAACCCTGCTACAATGGCGGGCTGAGCATCTTCGCAATTCAATTCGTGTGTTGCTAGAGGGCGGAGGTAAATCAGAAATCGATCCGATGTTAAAGCAGCGAGAAGAGGAGGTTCAAGTGTTGACAGACCGCCTCTATTCTCACCCATTGATTCGAAGTTTAAATCAGGAAGCGAAAGGAAATTTAGCTCAGTTTAATCGTCGTATTTCTGATGCTGTCATTAGCGGAGTATATGAGGTTTTATCTTGGTTTTTGAATTTCTTTAATCGTCTGCGAGGTAATCCCAAAGCAACCTTGAGAAACCCCTTCACTAATCATACGAGCTGTCCATCCCATATTCCGCCAGAAACCTTTGCTTCGACCATTCTGGAAACTTTTCAGATGTCTGAATTGGGGCGACTTGTGACGGTCTCCCGTTTGGAGAAATTTCAGCAACGGCAAGTCTCGGCGTTACTGAAAAAAGAACAGTATTTACAAGACCCGGAATCCCGACGCTTGATGACAGAACGGCTCAAGCAGATGACCCGTGACTGGAATAAAACTCGCCAGGAGTTTGCTGAGGGTGGAATTAGTTTGTCGGCGGCTATTGATAGGATGGAGAATAGCTTGAATGGCTATATTGGCTATTGTGAGCAATTTATTCGTGAACCTGATTCCGTTAAGACGTTCTTTTTGTATGAGTTGAATTATGCAAAAGACCGCTATTATAACCCCACTGAGAAACCTCGAATATTAGAAACTCTAAGGCCGACGTTGAATGAGCTCATTGATCTCGTTCAGAATAAACCCAGAATTTATCAGCAATTAGAAGCTGCGTTCAGGGATAAAAATAGTCCCACATATCAGGGGTTTAAAACGGTAATTGACCACATTCCTGATTTGCCCGAACCCCTGCAAAATAGTCTCAAGGCATTAACCGATAAGATTGGAACCCGAAAAGCGAGCTTAGAGGACGAAATTCAGGAGCTACAAACTCAGCTCGAAACTTGGTTTGACCGGTCTATGGCTCGTGCGAGTGGGGTGTATCGCCGAAATGCCCGAGGTATTGCTATTTTAATCGGCTTTTTGATTGCGATCGCCACCAATGCTGACACATTCTTTATGATTGACAGTCTCTCCCAGAATACCCTGCTACGAGAGACCATCAGTGATTATGCACAGACGGAGGTGGCGCGGACGCAGAATCTGGATGAGGTAAAACGGAATGTGCGTGACCAACTCGATGATGTGTCCCTCCCCCTAGGCTGGAATGAGTCGATTCGGCAACAACAAATTCCTCCTGAGCAATCGGTGCAGATTCCGGGCCTGAACCGAGAGATTGGCAATCCTCTACTCTATCTGAAACGGCTTCTCGGTTGGTTGATTAGTGGGATTGCCATTTCTATGGGTGCCTCGTTCTGGTATGACTTGTTGCGCAAGGTGATTGATGTGAAAAATACTGGCGACAAACGTTAGCTCTTTTGCGAGTATGTCAGTTGCATTGTTTCCCGTTCCCGCTCTCTTGCACGGGGTCTAGGGTTCCTGAAGCCTCGGTGTCCTATGACACGGTGCATCTATAACGATGGTTTATCCGGCGGTCCCTCCTGAGGACTTTGCCGGATTGACCCTACCCGTCGATGGGGGGGAATGCACCAGGAACGATTCTACCGTTACCCCATCGCCCACCTCTTGCAGGCCCATCTGTAATCTCTACCCCGGCAACGAAAACCCCCCGCAGGCTTGCCAGGAGTATGGCCCGCCAGGGAGCGATCGCCCCCTTCCATTGGCAATCACTGGCATGTTTGGCGAATGTTTCCGGACAGACCTCAGTAAATTCCGCAGGTTATGTCATATAACTTCATGATTTGCGTAGATATACGCAAAAAAATCCGTTATAATCAGACCACGGTGTCAGAACTAACCATTCAGTCACACCCAATCCAGGTCGAGTCCTGGGCAATTGGGTCTCGATCCGGTCGTTGCAATCAGGGTTGTGGAGTGTTAGCCGATCGCCCAGTCCGCTAACACTCCCTGCTGGGTGACCAGCACCGTTCAGACATTACGAAGAGAGTAGAGAGTCAGGATTTTGTCATGTATAACTCAACCAATACAGCAACCCAAACCCACTTACCCACATCGCGCCTGGGGCGCAAGCGTCTGGGGGCCTACTTGCTGGAGGCTGGGCTAATTACTCCTGCCCAAATCCAGGTAGCGGCCTATGATCAACAGGTCACTGGGAAGAAATTTTCAGAAGTGATTGTCGATCGCGGTTGGATCAAACAACAAACGATTGATTTTCTCATCAAGCATGTCATTAACCCAGAACAGCGAGGAATGCGCTCGGCTGGGGTCTTTGCGCCGCCGGTTGAACCCTTTGAGCAGCTCTATGCTCGCCGCAAACATGAAGTCCTCAATGGCGGCCCCCATTCTACGGAAGAAGAAGTCCCCTGGACCGTGGACTGATAGAACTAGAAAACTCTGGAGGACAAATCATCGGGTTTGTCCTTAGTTGTGTTGACAGGGTGAAAGAGACCATAGACAGTAGACGCATTCCCGTCCACCTCTTCATCCGACTTGTGAATTATCGTTGGCTTTCCCTCAGTCTCCTTTTGCTTCTGCCGGCTTTGGGTGGGTGTGAACAGCTCAGGGCCCGCTCCCCGGTGGCCACGGCTGAAATGGTTCTGACGGAAGCCCGGCGGACTAATGAGGCCATCGAGCGTGGGGTGGCGGCGCGGAGTTTGGCCGTACGGGAAGCCTTAGCCGATGAAGATCTTCGGGAACTCGATCAATGGTGGCGTACCCGGGAGATTGATGATCCTCACAAGTATCTCCTACCGCCGATGTTGGCCCAACTCAGCTTAACCCCCAGGGAACACCAGGGGCCGATTTGGGATGTTTGGTTGAGGGTGGAGGCGGACAAACCGCAGTTGTATCATTTCCGCAGTCTCTATGATGTGCGGATCTTTTTTCTGTTCCGAGAGTCTTTACCGGAGGCGGTTGAGGAGGCCTATGGCAGTATGTTGCAACCACCGCGCATCTTTGAATGGGGACAGGGCGGGACGGAAAATCATCTCTGGCAACAGTATATCTCTGCCTTGGCCATGATGGATGGTAGTGGCTTCCCGGTGAGTCATCCCCATTTCTTGGCAACCCATGAAGCCTGGCTGCGGGCGGAATTGACGAAATATCTCACCATTGGGCAAGGAGAATTTCATTCCTCAACCTACTATGGCTACAGTATCGGGGCCCTGCTCAATCTCTACGATTTTGCGGAAACCCCGGAACGGCGACAGTTGGCTCGGGCGGTGTTGGATTGGTTATCGACTCAAATAGCGCTACGGCTGAGTTGGGGAACTGCTGGAGGGGCAGAAAGTCGTGGGTTTGATCGTCACACCTGGGGGAGTGGTTTGACGGCGTTGGCTTGGATTTGGTGGGGGGAGGATAATCCCCAGGAGATTGAGCGCATTGTCGGGCAGATGCAGCCTCAGGAGTCCCGCCTGGCGATTTTAGCGGCTACCAGTGGTTATCGTCCTCCGGCCCAGTTGCGATCGCTGGCCCAGAAAACGATTCCTCTCCCGTTTCAACTGCGGGCCAGTCATCCCAGCTATTACAGTTATCATCAAGACAATCAATTTTGGGAAACCTTCTATGTCACCCCTGATTACAGTTTGGGAACCCTGCAAGTTCCTGGACGTGATTATCGGGTGGAGGGGACAATTAATGCTCAATATGCCACCTATAAGTTAGTGGTGCGCGATCCTGAGGGCCAAGAGAATGCAGTGATTAGTTTGGGGGGGACTTATCATAGTCCCCTGGCGACGGGCCAGAGTCCGGGCGATCGCTATCTTCAGGAGAAAGGGGCCAGCCTCTATCAATTGCGACTCACTCCAGAAGATGAGGCGGCGGGGGTTCCGCAACAGTCAAATCTGGTGATCCCTAAAGACTATGGAGAACCGCACCAGGTGGGGGATTGGTATGTTTGGGAGATTGAGGGAGTTTGGCTATGCGCTTGGGCCTGGGGGGATGAGATTCGTCTGGAACTGCCCCTAGAGGAAGCTGAGGACCATTTGGCTTTGGTGGCTCAGGGAAACCACACGGCCTGGATTACGGAGGTGCTAAGTCGCTCGGAGTATGAGACCTTAGAGGAGGTGGAGGCGGCCCTGGCTCGGACGCAAATTAATGATGAGAACTTGCAGGCCTTGGGACAACTTATCTATACCAGCGTTGAGGGCGATCGCCTGGAACTGATTGCTGATGCGAGGTTGAGGGTGGGGATTCGACGTATTAATGGGGTTGAACAATCCCTGATGGATAACCCGGTTTTAGAGAGTCCCTATGTGAATCAGCCTCTCTGGAGTGGCCGCCTGACGGTGGAAGACCCCCAGTTGGGAACCTGGGAGTTACAGTTAAAACCGGGTCAACCCCGCTGGAGTGATCCAGATTAGTTAACGAGGCCCGATCGCAGGGCCCGCACGGCGGCTTGGGTGCGATCGTCCACACAGAGTTTATTGAGGATACTGCGCACATGGGTTTTGACGGTTCCCACGGTGATGTAGAGTTTTTCGGCAATTTGGGCGTTGTTACAGCCGCCGACGATGAGCTCCAGAATTTCTAATTCCCGTTTGGTGAGGGGATCGGATTCCATTAATTGCTGCACTTCGGAATCGACACCTTCGATGCTGCGGGAATCTTCCTTAAGGTCAGTTTTTTCGACGTCGGTGACCTCAGCGGCTGGGGTTCCTAGGGAGACGGTGGTTCCCGAGGGGGAGGCTTGCAGGGAGGAGGAGGTTAACTGGGATTTACGAGCCTGTCTTAGCACGATTTGGGCGATGTTGGGGTCAATCCAGGTGTTCCCTTCATGGGTTAGCTGAATGGCTTCTAGGAGACGGTCTAAACTGGCATCCTTCATACTGTAGGAGTCGGCCCCGGCGGCGAAGGCGGCTAGGACGGCGTCTTCGTTGTCGTGCATGGTCAGGATCAAGACTTTGACGGCATCCGCATTCTCGTGCTGAGACTGACGAAACCGTTGCAGCAGCTCAATTCCATCAATATCGGGCAAGCCAATGTCGAGCACGGCTACGTCGGGTTGGGTATCCTGGAGAAGCTGTAATCCTTGTTTGCCAGTGGAGGCTTCCCCAACAATGTCTATCACGCCAGTTTGCTCGAGGGCTGCCCGAATGCCAACCCGAGTCAGTTCGTGGTCTTCGATCAATACGGTGCGAATCATACTCGTTAGATAAAGGCTTTACAAAAGGTTATGACGGCGACGGAAAGGGGTTAAACCCTAACCCATTTAGGCTAAAAGGACTGAATCTGGGTGAAGTTTGCTTGTGAATCTTGAGAAACTGGGGTTGCGAGGGAGAATCCCCTCTGGCAAAATCGAGGAAGTTTATGGGACCAGAATTTTTAGCAATTTGGCTCAGCTTCGTCCCCGGCTCGTCAACCTCTTACTCAAGGTAGAGGACAAACTCCCTAAAAATTTATAACTTTGCATTATACCCCTGATTGACCTTTGAAAGATATCATCTCTAGATATTTTGTCCCCACGACCCATGATAGATGGAAAAATCCCAATTCTCGCCATCGGCTTTGATGTCGATACGGATCCCCAAGCCAAAGAGGCGTTACGGGTCTTTACGACCCCGAATCCTGGAGACCTGACTCCAAAGCTTTTGTGTACTCGGCAGTATCCCACCACGGACTGGCTCCCCCGAGAGCCGATGTTGGGGGGGATTTTGGTGGATGGCGATCGCGTTAACCCTCAAGCGACGCTGACGGCTTTACGACAGGAGTTTCCTCAAACTCCAATTGTTGTTGTGAGTGGTCAGGGGGATTTGGAGGTGCCGATGATGATGGCGGGGGCAGATGATTGTGTGAATCGTCAGCACTTTAGCCCCGAGGGCCTGGCCATGGTGTGGCGGGTTTTGTTTCGTGGCTACCGCAGCGGCGATCGCTCGTCTAACCCGTCAGGGACTTCATGGGGTATTCAGGAGGAGGATTGCGATATTTCTCATCCAGGGGGCGATCGCCAGGAGCTTGAAGCACGGATTAGTGAGCAGAGTCGCTTGATTGCGGCGCAACATCAGGAGTTGAAACGACAACGGGAGCAGATTCGCCGGCAGCATCTGGCGATTCTTGAAGCCTCTCGCATGAAATCGGCATTTCTGTCCACCGTTTCTCATGAGTTACGAACACCGCTGAATGTAATTATCGGTTTTTCTCAGCTTTTACTACGGAAAAAGAACAGCACGTTGACTCCTGTTCAGACTCAAACACTACAATGTATTTTTAATAATGGCAAACAGCTATTATCGGTTATCAATGATATTATTGAACGCTCAAAATTAGAGGCAGGAGCATCAGAACTTCAACCGAAAGAATTTAATGTAGTGCAGTTGGTCACCTCTATTGCAGGCAATGCTCGCTGGCTGTGTGAACAGAAAGGACTTGAGCTAAAGGTTGAGGCTAAGGTGGATAATCCTCGGGTCATTCAAGACCATCAGGGCGTGCGCCGCGTTGTATCCAATCTTTTGGCTAATGCACTCAAGTTTACTGAGGAAGGAAACATTTCAGTTCGCATTTGGGAAATGACCCCTGATCGGTTGGCTATTGCTGTTTCTGATACAGGAATTGGGATAGCTCCGGAGCATTTAAAACGCATTTTTACGGCATTTGAACAGTTAGATAATTCCCTAGCTCGCAATTATAATGGCGTGGGGTTAGGGTTAGCCCTTGTGGACTCCCTGGTTAAAATAATGAAGGGCAGTATTTACGTGGAAAGTGCTCAGGGAGAAGGCTCTACATTTCGAGTTGAGTTACCTCGTTCTGTGGTTGATGCTTATGCGAATGAGCCACGAGAATCCTATGAGCCACGGGAACCCTATCATTTTTTAAAAAAGCAAGCGTCCTAACTCGGGACGAGACTGAGTTACAGTTAAGGGACTCAGGGAGTTTAAATTCCTGGCTCTTAATGAGTTGCTTAGTCAACTTGACATTGAAATTGCAAATTAACATGACAAAAATTGAACCCAAAATTGACCGAATCTTAGCTGTTGATGATTCTCCGGATAATTTGTTTTTAGTGCAAGCTATCCTGGAAGATGAGGGGTATATCATCGATTTGGCCGATGATGGATTTGCCGCCCTCGAACAAATTGAACGGAATCCCCCAGATTTGATTCTTTTGGATGTGATGATGCCGAATCTAGATGGCTATGAGGTGACTCGGCGGGTTCGCACTCAGAGTGATCTGCCTTATATTCCCATTTTGTTGATTACCGCTCATGAAGGCTCTAGCGTGGTGAAGGGCCTGGATGTGGGAGCGGATGACTTTATCCGTAAGCCGGTGGAGATGGAGGAGTTACAGGCGCGGGTGCGATCGCTACTGCGCTTGAAACATACCATTGATGAGCGCGATCGCATGGCCCGGGAACGGGAGGATTTTGTCTCGCGACTGACTCATGATTTACGAACTCCCCTAGTCGCGGCGGATCGAATGCTCAATTTGATGCAATCTCAAGCGTTTGGGGAAATTTCTCAGTCGATGGATGAGGCGATCGCTACCATGATTCGCAGTAATAATAATCTGCTGGATATGGTAAATTTACTGTTAGAAGTCTATCGCTATGAGGCGGGGCGTAAACAGTTAACCTTTGCACCCTTCAATCTCTGCGAAACTCTCAATGAGATTCTCGACGAACTCTCACCCATTGCTCAGGATAAGCAGTTGGAAGTGGTTCGAGATTTTCAGGGAGAAATTTGTGAGATTGTGGGCGATCGCCTAGAGTTGTACCGTGTATTTATTAACCTCATTGGTAATGCCATTAAGTTTACCGATCAGGGTAAAATTGAAGTCCGCTTGTCTCGGCCCGTCAGTTCTCATGATTCCCTGATGTTGGAAGTTGAAGATACCGGAATTGGTATTGAGCAAAGCGATCGCGCTAATCTCTTTACTCGCTTTCGCCAAGGGGATCACAAACGCTCTGGGAGCGGTTTAGGCTTGCATCTGTGTCAGCGTATTATTGACGCTCACCAAGGCGAGATTGATGTGCGTTCAAAAGTGGGAGAAGGAAGCCTCTTCCGCATTAAATTACCGTTGCATATCAACGGAATGTCTGGATAATTGCTGTTGAGACTGACGAGTTACCACGTAGTCACGCATTTGCTGAGCATTACGGTAATCCTCATGACGTTCCCATTGGCGGTAGAGTTCTACCGCCGACGCCAAATCAGCGATGGCCGCATCATAATCTTGTTGTAAATACTGAGTCCAACCCCGTAACTCAAACAGTTCCGGATCATTCCCTAAGGCCAAATCAATAGCCTTATCAAACGCAAACACGGCATTATGATAGTCTCCCACCGCTGCGGCATCTCGCCCAACCATTTCCCAGTCTTCTGCGGTGTTGAGGTCCGAGGGAATGGGATGTTGCTCATAGGTTGGGGGGGTAAACTCCACCTCAGAACTGCCCAGAGCTGACCGTCCACCCAACGTTAAGGAGGCGGCGATCGCCCCGAAAACAGCAATCCGAACAAGCTGGTTCAATTTAAACATAACATACACCAAAGTAGCATTAAGAGTTGCAACCCCAAGCACCCTCGATTGAGGGGTTTATCAACTATCCCTAAGCTACCTTCATCGCCGCGCCAAAATCATCTATCGTCAGTTAGGAATCCTCCTCTACCAACAGATAGATTTCCACATCGGTTAACCAGCTATCTCACCCGAACCCGACTTAGCCTAGATTCCCACCCCGTTGCAGAATGGCATGAATGACAATCGGGGCCCCAATCATCGCCATGACCGCATTCAAGGGTAAAACAATATCCTGACCCGGAACCTGAGCCAACCAATCCGCCAATAGAGCTAACATCGCCCCCAATAGCATCACCGCTGGAAGTAACCGCAACAGATTGGACGTATTCCACAGAGAACGAGCCAAATGAGGGACCGCAACCCCCAAAAAAGCAATCGGCCCACAAAACGCCGTCACCGTTCCCGCCAAAATTGCCGTACTCACCAGAGTCAGCCACTGAACCTGTTGTAGCCGTAACCCCAAGCCAATAGCCGCCATATCTCCCAACAGCAATAAACTCAGAGACTTGGCCAAGCCAAGGGCCAACAGCAACCCCAAAAGCACAACCCCCACAAAAAGCGTCATCCGTTCCCAAGGAATCCCCGCAAAACTCCCAAAGGTCCAGGTCAAATAGGCTTGAATCCGCTCCCGAGAACTAAAATGCAGCAAAATCGTCACCAGGGAGTTCACCCCATAACCAAACATCAACCCCAACAACAGCAGCCGTTCCCGATTGCGAACCTTCCCAGCTATCAGCATGACCAATCCCAACACCAAGGCGGCCCCCAAACTCGCCGCCAGCACCCGACTCCAGGGGCCCACCTGGCCCAGCAAGACCACCAGGGCCACTCCTAAACTAGCCCCCGAACTAATTCCCAACACAAACGGCCCCGCCAGAGGATTTCCGAACAGAACCTGCATTTGCAACCCCGCCACCGACAAGGCCAGGCCCGCCACCATAGCCGTCACCGCTTTTGGGAGACGAAAGCTGAGGACAATCGTGGTCCAAGTGGGGTCTTGGGGGGGGTGACCTAAGAAAATCCGCAGCAAATCCCCCGCTGGAATCTCCACAGACCCCATCGCTAAACTGCCATAAAGAATGAGTAAAAATAGCAGGACAATGCTCCAACTCACTCCCACTCGTCGTCCAAGACTCACAATTGTCTTCATCTCCACCATCGACTCAGATTAACGAGGATATGAGCGAATCACCTCAGTCTGATAGGTTCCATCCTCAAACAACCTCAAGCCCCGAAATCCTGGATACGCCTCTTGTTCACTCGCTCCATCCCGCAGAACTTGTTTACAGGTCGAAGGGGTCCCATAAAACTGAATGCCCTGATACTGTTCCTCGAACTCTAAATGGACATGACCAAAGAGGACGAGTTTCACCTGAGGAAAGCGAGTTAAATAGTCAAGAAAGGCTTGATTATTTTGCACGCCAATGGTGTCGAGCCAATCAATTCCCATGGGGACGGGATGATGATGTAAAACTAGAACGGTTGGCTTAGAACAGGCAGTTAAAGATTGCTCTAATGCTTCGAGTTGAGCCTCACTGAGATAGCCTTCTCCGGATTGAGCCGTGGCTAAGGTTGAGTCGAGTAGCAACACCTGCCAACCCTGCCTTTGCAAGACCTTATCCCCCAAAAAGGGCGAGTTTTGAAATTGCTGATTTAAGATATCCAGCTCATCGTGATTTCCCGGAATATAGTACGTTGGCAGATGCAGCGGTGCAATGCGTTCAATCAGATGTTGATAGGCTTGGGGTTCTCCCCGATGAGCTAAATCTCCCGTTAGGAGAAGAATATCCGGATTCCAAGCCTGGACCTCTGCCACTACAGTCCCGAGTGAGTCCCAGGTCACTAAGCCACGCATCGCCGTTTTGCGGTCAGCAAAGAGATGAGTATCAGTGATTTGAGCAATTTTGAGAACCATAAGATTAGTCGAGTTTTTGATAAAAGGTTTTCTCCCCATCGGGAAATAAATCCGGGTGAAAAATTTGCACCAAGTCAGCAAGAATTAAATTGGGGTAAAGGATACCGGTTTCCCAATAGTCATTGCCGCCAAAGTCATTGACTCGTTTCGTATTATTATAGATGCGATCGCCCTGCCAAGCGGCAAAATTGCCATAGCGCGGGTCATCGTCAATCACATCGGCACGGGTTCGCCAATTTGCATTGACATTTAACCAAAAATCTGCATCTCTTGCCCGTTGATAGACCACCTCAAAATCCAGAGGAACCGTCCATTGACTGGAGAGGTCGTCCCACAGATAATCCGCCCCGGCATCGCGGAGAAACTGAGCCGCATAACTGTTTCCACCGGGAACATACCAAGTATTGGTGGAACTAAAGCCTGTAAACACAGTCGGACGAGAATTTGTCTCAGAAATCACCTCAGCCACCCGTTGAGTCAAATCTTGATAATCCCGGCGAATCTCTTCAAAGACCTCTCTTGCTTTAGCCTCTTGATTCAGAAATAACGCCGTAAACTTCAGCCATTCTGCACGTCCCAGAGGAGACATTTCCAAATACTCAGAATTCAGGACGACCTGTAAGCCAGCATTCTCCAACATTAGCACCGTATCCGAACTCGACCCCCCAGCATCAAACGTAATCACGATATCAGGATTAAGATTGAGAATTGCCTCAACATTAACCACTTGATTGCGGCTCACATCTCGAATCTTTTGCTGTTTCACCCGTTCCACCACCGCCGGAGTTTGAGCAATCGTCGTATCACTTATACCCACCAGGGTATCAACCCGGTCTAACGCCGCAAAATGGGGTAAATAGGTAGTGGATAACACCACCACCGATTGCACCGGAACCTCAATCACCGTCGCCTCACCAACATCATCAGGAACAGGGGTTCCACAGTGAAGCAAAACATACTCAATCGAGTCCGTCGCCTCAGGATAGGGAGAGGAAAGAGTAACCCGTTTATAATGACTGTAATAGTCCACCTCAACCCCAGTTGCAAACTCTACCTGAAGTTTATCCGGAAAATAATCCTGATTGGGGTCAAACTCCTCCACACAATCTGGGTGCAATGAACCCTGAAGTTCTGGAGAATTCGAGTTTTGAACACAAGCCGTTAAGCTCAGTCCAATCAAAAGAAGCAGAGGTGTAATTCGCTGATAGAGTCGCATCAAGAAAACCCAATTAAAACATTGACCCAAGAGAGGGATAATTCCCTAGAACCCACCCCCTCTCCCCCCTCCTCCTCTGTGTCCTCCGTGACTCTGTGGTTCCCCTTCCCTTACGACTGCGGAGGATACAAATGTTCCGTAACAGGCGTTCCTTCAACTAAATGCTCAGAGACAATTTGACAAGCCACCTCCGGTTTCACGCGACTGTACCAAGTTCTATCCCCCGAATAGAACACCACCGGCCCCAACTGACAAACCTCCAAACATCCCGCCGTGCGAACCGTCACATCCAATCCCGCCTCCTCCACAGCCGTTTGCAAAGCCTCAAACACCGGCTCCCACTTGCGGGAAGGATTACAACGACTTGAGCGACACACCGCTAAATAGGGACGTTTGAGGGGATTTTTGCTAAAGGGAATTGGACGTTCTCCTAAAATATAAATCGAGCGCAACTCATCATAAAGCGCCAACTTTTCTAACAGAGGTTTCCCCTCCGGTAGCACATCCTCATCCTCACCCAGTAAGGGATTGGGTAAAAACAAATTCATCATCCGTTCTCCCTCCCCATTCCAGAACTGAATTCCCCAACTTCGAGGCTGGCCCGCCTCATTGAACCGGCGATATAAAGCCCCCCGACTTAAACGACGCTGTTGTCGCAAGGCTGGAGGAGTTTTACAATGAGGACCCCCGAGATGCTCTTCTAAACATAGATGTAAGTGCCATCCTTCCGTGACAACGGTTAGATAGCCGTCATACAACAAACAGGTTTTAGGCGGGGCCGTCAGTTCCAATTCTAAAACACTCCCCTGAACCACATGACCGACGCCAATTTCCGACCAGTGATTCTGAAATAGGTCATATAATAAAGGACCGGTGACATCACTGGAAATGGGAAAATCCTCATATTCTAGGGTTCCTCCTTGAAGAGTGGCTTCTGTGGTTTTACGGTTGAGGGGAGTGACCCAAGGCTGAAAATTGGTCATGGTACAGTGGATGAATAACACTGCTTCTCTTGTAGCACAATCTTAGAAGCTGTAACGAATTCCGGCTTGAAAGCTTCGACTTAATCCTGGAAAGCCGGGAAAGACTTCATAGCGTTCATCAAAGATGTTATTGACGCTGGCATTGAGCCGTAAATTTTCATGGATGGGGGCTTGTAATTTTAGGTCTAACGTGGTATATCCTGGCAGCCGTTCTGTGTTGGTGTTGTTTGTAAAAAAGTTGCTTAGATTACGGAGAAATAGCCCAGCATACCAGCCATCGGGGGTAGCATAGGCGACTCCGATATTAAAAACATCGGCATCCCGAAAACTGAGGCGATTGCCTTCCACGGCAGGGTTGTTATCTCGCAAAATTTGGGTATTGTTTAAGGTGAGGTTGGCAAAGGCAAAGACATTCTGAGCGAGTTGAATATCTAAGGCGGCTTCGACCCCTAAAGCTTCCACTTTTCCGATGTTGATATTGGTGCTGGGGGTGCCAAATTGAAACGCAATCAGTTCTGAGATTTGGTTAGCAAAAAGGGTTACGCGAAATAAGCCAATATCACCGAGTTGTTGGTCAAGTCCGATGTCGAAACTATGACCGCGTTCCGGTCGTAGATTGGGATTGGGGGCAACGGAAAAGGCGGCGAGACCTTCAAGTTCAGAAATGAGGGGAGATTTGAAACTTCGGGCATAGTTGGCACGCAGAGCTGTGCGGTCACTGAGGTTCCAAAGGATGCCGACAGCGGGGGAGGTGAAGGAGCCATTTTCCAGGCTATTAAATTCTTGGCGCAACCCTAAGTTGAGACTGAGATTATCGGCGAGGTCAACCTCATAACGAGCGAAGGCGGCACCATTGTCGATGCGACTGTTGTAGTTTTCGGTACTTTCACCGCTGGCGAAGTTGAAGGTTCGGTTTTCTGAGGAAATGGTGCGAAAATCGATGCCGTAGGTGAGGGTTTGGGTATCGGTTAGTTGCCAGTTATGTTGAACTTGCAGACCGAAACTATTGCGGTCAAGGTTACTGCGGCTGGCTTCGGGGTCGCGGAAGGTGGAGTCGAGGATATCACTGTAGATGCGGGCCGTGAGATTGGAGGTGTTCTCGGGGTTAAGTTGGGATTCCCAGAGTAGGTCGAGTAGCCAGTCTTCTGTATATTGTCTGGCTCGGGGACTGAGTCGGTTAAATTCTCCGGTACTTCCGGGTTTTGTGGGAACGCCGCCGGGAACGCCGATATCTCGGCTGAGGTAGAGGCCGGTGAAGGTGAGACGGTTGCGATCGCCCAAGTTAGCGGCTAGGGTGAGGTTGATGTTGTTATAGTTAGCCTCAGCATTGTCGCGGGTTCCTGAGACATCGACGGTTCCCAGGTCAAAGGGAAAGTCATTGCGGGAGAAGGTGCGGTTATAGCCAATTACCCAGCCGAAGTCTCCGGCGGTTCCCCGACTTTGAATGGCTTGTTGATTGTAGCCAAAACTGCCAACCTCAGTCCCAATAACCACTTCCGGTTCTTCCGTTGGGGATTGGCTGACGATGTTGAGGGTTCCCCCGACGGCGCTAGACCCATAGAGGGTGGAACTTCCCCCAGGGAGAACTTCTAGGCGTTCAATAAAATTGGTGGTAAAGGAGGAGAGGTCAAAGCCTCCGGAGGAGCCTAGGTCATTAATCGGTCGTCCGTTGAGGAGAATCAGAGTTTGGGAGGAGTTTCCCCCGCGCATAAATTGGGAACTGACGGACCCGAGTTGACCGCCACTGGTTCCATCGCTAAGGATTCCGGGGACAAATCGCAGTGCGTCTTGGACGGTGGTAGACCCTTGGACGTCAATTTGCTCCCGAGGAACGACATAGATGGGACGGGAGGAATCTCGTAGGGGTCGGTCTTGGCGAAAGGGACCAAAAACCGGTTGGCGTAGGATACGTTGAATGAAGATTTCCACTTCTTCAGGGTCTTCGACTTCTTCGACAGGAGGGTCTTCTTCTGTGGAGGAGTCCTCATCAGGGTCGGGGTTGGCGAGGGTGGGAGCGGCAAGCAGGAGGAAGAAAACAAGGGACAGGGGAAGATATTTCATGATTTTTGAAATGGTGAATGAGTCACCGATGCCATGAGTCGAAGTTGGCGGAAGTGACCTATCTGGACTATTAGATGAACGACGAGATGATGATGTAGAGTTAGCAGAAACTGGCTCCCGATTGGGGAGCGTTGAAAAGGCAAAGTTTGTCGGATTTTAGATGACTAAAAAATCCCAGAAACTGCACCTAGCGCGTCTGTAGCGAGGGTGGGTGGGCAGTTTTGGGAGCGATTGGGGTGGGAAACCCGAGAGAATTGAGGCGTTGGTTTAGTCTTGTCATGGTAACCATCATCTGTAACTCGCAGATGTTTACGGTGGATATGGGTCACTCGGCGGGCATCCTGACTTAGAGCATTCTGGCTCTTTACAGTTGCGGTACAGCGCCGGATTTACACCGGACTTTCCCCGTTTCCTCTGATGGCTGACCCCCATCAGAACCGAATCCTAGGACTGTAGCATGGATGGGACAAATCGACAAGTCTAGGGTCGATGTCGGGCGATGAGTTGGGGGGCGATCGCACTTTCGGCGACAATCACACCCTGGCGTTCAAAGAGAATGACGCCAATTTCTAACTGGGTATCGGCATATTTTTGCACGTAGGCTTGGGAATTTTGGCGGATGCGATCGCACAAGTCTTGAAATACCCTATCCGCTAAGTTTTCTTGCTCTAAATACTGATAGGCTTTAGCCATCGTCGGGCAGTCCAAAATCCCACGAATAAGCTTGACATCATCAGTATGTTGTGCTAAAGCTGCGGCTAAAATTTCCAATTTACCATCAGCAATATGGCTAGAAGTATTAAAAATCTTGCCCGCCAATTTCACCAACTTTCCATGATAGCCCAGTAACAACACTGAACGAACCTGACGCAATCCAGCTTCTACCAATAGGGCCCCCAGCCAGTTTCCCACTTGGACAATAGCCGTTTTGGGCAATTGCAGGCGTTCGGCTACCTGTAAGCCATTACTCCCAATACAGAAAATCAAATCGGATTGCTGTTTAGCGATGTCCTGAAGTCGAGTTTTAGCATGGTTCAGACTTTCAATCGCGGTATGAGGTTGAGCAATGCCATGAGTTCCCAGGAGGGATAATCCTTCTAACACGCCAAAAGCTTCATTGGAGGTTCGCTTAGCAAGCTGTCGTCCTTCGGGGAGAATAATAGCAACGCGCAGGGTTTTTCCTTGGGGAATCAACTCTCGGAGATTTGTTTCAGCTAAAGAACGTGCATAATGATAAATGGCGGCCTGTCCTTGTTCAGTTTTACCAATTCCTTCTCCTCCGACTAAGGAAAGAGATTCGCCGGAAAAGGGGTCTAGGGTCACATCGGCCCAAATGGGGGTATTGCGGGTTAAGTCGAGGTTCCCACCGGGGTCACTGCGGGTAATGGCTAAGGCCCGGTTGTGGTCGAGGACGGCCACTTGTTCAATGGGGATTTCCGCGTCACCGGGAAGGAGGTCGAGTTCCACGGTTTGGGGAGATTGGCGTTGTTGCAGGTGGAGTAGGGCGGCTTTGGCGGCGGCGACGGCAAATACGGGGAGGGTGTAACCGGAGTTTTCCATGATAAGTGCTGGGATATGCTGCGTTTTCTAGGAAATGAAGCTACAGCAATCACTCTCCTGTTCTATCTAGTTTAAGCCTAACATTCAGCGTCCCCGCGTAAGAAATACTCCAATTAGGACTAGGACTGGGGTGAAAATAATGGTCAAAGCAGATAGTCCGTTGACGGGAATGGCAAAAATTGGGGCAATGTATTTAATAGCTAAGGTTCCTAATAGTGACGCAACCACAACTTTTAAGATAAAGATAGCCTGACCGGTGATTGAAGTTTTTGCCATGGAACTTAATCCTTGAATAATGTTGAGTTGTTTTGGTGGTTTTTTTGTTAAAATTGGAACTTCAAGACGTCATAGCTACTGCTAGATCACGTCATGACGCTTCATTAGAACAGTTCTCATGGTAATGCAAAAACTCGATCGCCTCCAAGACCTCTTACAAACCATGGATCGGGCTTTAATTGCCTATTCCGGCGGCATTGATTCGACGCTTGTGGCCAAAGTCGCCTATGATGTACTCGGCGATCGCGCCCTGGCCATCACCGCCATCTCCCCCTCCCTTCTCCCCGAAGACCTCGAAGATGCCCGGATTCAAGCGGCGACCATCGGCATTGCCCATGAGGAGGTCTACACCCAGGAGATGGAGAACCCCGACTACACCAGCAACCCGGTCAATCGCTGCTACTTCTGCAAAAGTGAACTCCATGATACCCTCAAACCCCTAGCCCTCCAACAGGGGTATCCCTACGTCGTCGACGGTGTCAACGCCGATGACTTGCAAGATTATCGCCCCGGAATCCAAGCTGCTAAAGAACGGGGTGCGCGATCGCCCCTCGCGGAAGTGGGAATCAGCAAAGTCGAAGTCCGTCAACTCTCCCAACATCTGGGACTTCCCTGGTGGGATAAACCCTCCCAACCCTGTCTCTCCTCCCGCTTCCCCTATGGCGAAGAAATCACCGTCGAGAAACTGCGGCGTGTCGGACGGGCGGAAGTCTATCTACGAGGATTGGGATGGCCCAACCTACGAGTTCGCTCTCAAGGGGATACTGCCCGCATTGAACTCCCCCCCGAGTCGATTCAAGATTTCGTTCTCAAGAGCAACTTAGCCCAAATCGTGGCTAAGCTGCAAGAGTTAGGATTTCTCTTTGTCACCCTGGATCTCGAAGGCTATCAAAGTGGCAAGCTCAACCGTGTCCTAGAGCGTCAAGCGGTGACGGTTTAGAGGATAGTCTGACAACGCGGTAGAGTGTTGAAGACATCTATACAATCTATCGGAGGATTCTAACATGAGTGATGATGCCGTCACCCTAATGAAACAACAGGTGGGGAAAGCCGCCGCCGATCGCGTACAATCAGGAACCATCGTTGGACTCGGAACCGGCTCAACCACCGCCTATGCCATTCAATATATTGGCGAACGGCTGCAAAAGGGGGAACTCAAGGATATTAAAGGGATTCCCACCTCCTTCCAAGCCTCAGTGTTGGCCAAGAAATACGGGATTCCCCTCACCAGTCTTGATGAAGTCGATCGCATTGATGTGGCCATCGATGGTGCAGATGAAGTTGATCCTCAAAAACAACTGATTAAAGGCGGCGGCGCGGCCCACACTCGTGAGAAAATTGTCGACTCCCTCGCTGAACAATTTATCGTCGTGGTGGACTCCTCTAAGTTGGTGGATAAGTTAGGCTTAGGCTTCTTGCTTCCCGTGGAAGTCATCCCCATGGCCATGACGCCGGTGATGCGGGCCATTGAGGGCCTCGGCGGTGAACCCACGTTGCGGATGGGAGTCAAGAAAGCTGGCCCCGTCGTTACCGATGAGGGAAATCTGGTGATTGATGTCAAGTTCGCCAATGGGATTGAGAATCCGGCCGACTTGGAGAAAACGCTCAACAATATCCCTGGGGTTCTGGAAAATGGCCTATTCGTCGACACCGCCGATGTGATTCTCGTCGGCGAGGTGAAAGACGGCCAGCCTAGCGTTCGCGAGGTGTAGTACCCTGGTCACTGAGCGATAGTCGAAGTAGGGGCGAAATCGGTTTCGCCCCTATGAGTTTAGCTTATTTGTTGGGTTGGGGAGTCATGCGCAGATAGGGTTTGATTTCTTCGACGCCTTTAGGAAATTGTTTTTTGGCATCTTCCGTGGCGATTTTGGGGGAAACCACGCAATCATCGCCATCAGTCCAGTTGACGGGGGTGGCCACTTGATAGTTGTCCGTCAGTTGCAGGGAATCGATGACACGCAGGATTTCTTGGAAATTGCGTCCGGTACTGGGGGGATAGGTAATGGTTAGACGCAGTTTTTTGTTAGGATCGATAACAAACACCGTCCGAACTGTGACGTTTGCATCGGCTTTGGGGTGAATCATCCCGTAAAGATCCGAGACTTTGCGGTCTGCGTCGGCTAAAATGGGATAGTTGACGGCGGTTCCTTGGGTTTCTTCGATGTCACCAATCCAGCCTTTGTGAGAGTCGCTGTCATCGACGCTGAGGGCGATGACTTTGGCGTTGCGTTTCTCAAATTCTCCTTTGAGTTTGGCGACTTCCCCCAGTTCGGTGGTGCAAACGGGGGTGTAGTCGGCGGGGTGGGAGAATAAGACTACCCAGCTATCGCCGGCCCAATCGTGGAAGTTGATGGTTCCTTCAGAGGAATCCTGGGTGAAGTCGGGGGCGATGTCTCCGAGTTGTAAGGTCATAAACCGAGCTCCTGTGGATTGTTGGATCAGATATCTTACCTTTTATTTTAGGGGCGATCGCCCCCTTTATACTCCGGTTTTCCGGTCGGGTTTTCGGGGAATAGCCCCATAGGTCTTAGTTTTGCGGCGAAAATCCCCTCACCAAAGCCGGTGAATGGGATAGGAATCAAAGAGGCGATCGACACTAATCAGGGATAATTCGCCACGAATCGATTGGGCAATAATGATACGATCAAAGGGGTCGCGATGGGGAACCGGTAAGCCATCTAACACCCAAACGTCGGCCACATCGATATTTAATAGGTTTAGGTCATTTTCCTCTTGTTGGCCCAGAATCATCTCCTCTAAGGGCAAATCCAGCGTCAATTTACCGCTTTTGAGTTTGATTTGCATCTCCCAAACACTGGCGACACTCAAAAACAACTCATTATCACGGTTCCCTAACAGGGTTGTCACTGTCTCGGAGAGTTTTTCGGGTAAGCCGACCCACCAGATAAAAACATGAGTATCTAGCAGGAGTCTCACCCTTGTCCACTCCAGTATTCGGGAGGAAGCGGATCGTTGAAATCATCTGATATCCAAACTTTGCCCTTATGCAGTCCGGCGACACGGGGTTTTTTCGATCGCGGTTGCGGTTTGGGATATTTCTGGGCCAGGAACTCGATATAGTCTAAGACTTGTTGCTGTTGCGTCTCGGGTAAGTCTCGCAGTTTCTCCAGAATCGTCTCAGGCCGGGAAGCAGTGGTATCAGCGGTGGAGGAGGTCATCGGACACCTGGAATATCTACTCTGACAGTCTAGCAAATCTCAGTCTGGGTCTGGGGAATGGACGATCGCCCCCCATTTCTCAAAGATGAAAACCTTAAGCCCTATTTCGCCCTGACCTATCCTGAAAGTCTCGCCCTGACCTATAATAGGAACACTAGATTTTCCTCACCTCAAGTTTTCGCCATGTTTCAAGTTCTTTATGTCTTAATCAAGGCAATTGAGCCGTTTTTAGTGCCAATTTGTTTTATTAGTGCGTGGGCGATTGTATTGATGATTGTGGGAAATTTCCTAGCAGCAATCCGCAGTAGCCACCGCCGGGCCAAAATCATGCACCAAATCCCCTGTGCCAATTGTGCCTATTTTACCAACGACCATCGCCTCAAATGTCCCATTCATCCGATGACAGCATCCTCCGAGGCGGCCATTGGCTGTGGTGATTATGAGTCAACGCGGCCGGCTTTCCTGGATCAGTTGGGCTGACTTGGGTAAAATAGACTCATCGACTAGGACATCAACGACGCCTCATACAGGTTTGACCCTCAACTATCAAACAGTCTGAACAGTTTGACTCCATGGAGCCTGACTAAGGGGTTAGCCTCAATAACGATTTTTCGCCCATAATATGCTAGATTCCGTTGTTCGACGTAACCCGAACTGCATATCGAGTCATACGCCGATTGGCGAGGCGATCGCCCTGATGGAGAAATCCCAGACCATCGAGGGAGAGGGCGGCGTCCTAGTGGTGATGGCCCCAAGTCCAGAAAGCCAACCCCTGGGTCTATTGACCCCAGATAGCATTGTTGCACAACTCGCGGCGGGCCTCTCTTTAGAGCAGCCCCTTGATCCTAAGCACCTCGTCCCCATTGTCAGCTTAGCCAAATCCCAATCTCAAGATATCGAACAGGTGCAACAGCTCTTTCAGGAGCATGACGTTCCCTATCTGCTGCTCCTCGACGAGGCCCAACAAATTTGTGGCTTGCTGAGTCGACAGCGATTGCGATCGCTCCTATACCCCGACTCACTCCCCGACTCAGATATCTGCGACAATCTCCGGCCGTTCTTTGAGCGCTCCTTAAACCTCCTCACCATCGTCGATCGTCAGGGGCGATTTTATCGTGTCAATCCCGCCTGGGAGAAGGTTCTCGGATATCCCTGCAACCAACTCTTAGGTCAACCCTTCCTAAACTGGGTTCACCCAGAGGATCACGAGGCCACCCTCGCCGCCATGGACCAACTCAACCGAGGAGAAGCCGTTGAGGGATTTGTTAACCGCTATCGTGACCGAGAGGGGAACTATCGTCAAGTTGAGTGGTACTCTCAATCCTATGGTGACTTCATCTACGCCAACGCCCGAGATATTACCTCCCGCAAACACCTAGAATGGGAGTTGAAACGATGGAAAATTCACCTACAAGCCGCGCAACCCATCGCCCATCTGGGGAGTTGGGAGTTTGACGTAGCCACAGGGAGAATTACCTGGTCTGAGGAAGTCTTCCGCATTTTAGGACAGGATATGGCTCTAGGGCCGCCGGACTATGACAAACTCTTGCAAATCTATCACCCCGACGATCGCCCCGAACATGATCGGCTGGTTCAACGGGCACTTCAGGAAGGAGAAGCCTATGATTTAGAATGTCGGGTTCTCCATGACGATGGCCAACTCTCCTATATTCAGGCCCGGGGAGAACCAGGATTTGACGAGAATGGCCAAGTCGTGAGCCTGATGGGAACGATTTTGGATGTCACTGAACGCAAACAGCAAGAATTGCATCTGCTGCAAACCACCGCTCAACTCGAAGCCTCCAATCAAGAACTTGAAGCCTTCGCCTATTCCGTCTCCCATGACTTACGCGCTCCCTTACGGGCCATTGACGGCTTCAGTCAGGCCCTTGTTGAAGACTACGGGGAACGCCTGGATGCAGAGGCGCAGGATTACTTTGAGCGTATTCGCCGTAATGTCAGCCGCATGAGTCAGCTCATTGACGATCTTCTGCGTCTATCTCGCGTCTCCCGTGTCACCATTGAGCCGCAAACGGTGAATCTTTCAGAGTTGGCTGGGGCGATCGCCACACACTTACAAGAGGTTTATCCCAATCATCCCGTGAAACTCCAGATTACACCCCAGTTGACCCTCAACGCGGACCCGTCCTTAATGGAGATGATGTTAACCAATCTCCTAGAGAACGCCTGGAAATTCACCCATCATCAGCCTCAGCCTCAGATTGAGGTCGGGCGAGAGGTCTCACTCAAGACTATTCTCAAAACTACCCCAGAGTTCCTGGAAGAATCCTCCCTAGAGGTTGCACCAGAATCCCTCAACCCACACCTGCTAGATGCACCGGTTTATTTTGTGCGCGATAATGGAGCTGGCTTTGAGATGAAGTACAGTAAAATGCTCTTCAGAGTCTTTCAACGTCTCCACGATACCCAGGAATTTCCCGGTATGGGTATCGGTTTGGCGACCGTTCAGCGCATTGTTCAACGCCATGGAGGACTGGTTTGGGCGACCGGTCAAGTTGGCGAGGGGGCAACCTTTTATTTTATCGTCCCTTGAGATATTCTGGCAGTAACTTCCTCCCATTCTATCTGAAGCGAAGCCCCTGTTAAATCCTGAAGGACTCCAACTCATTTATGACTCCCTTGCCGCGCCCCGTTCTCCTAGTTGAAGATAACCCCGATGATGAGCAGTTAACCCTACGCTCACTCAGGAAGGCGAAGATTACTAATCCAGTTTTTGTTGCCCGCAATGGAGAGGAAGCTTTAGGTCTTCTTTTTGACCTGAAGCCGTTACCAGCCGTGGTCTTGTTGGATTTAAAGCTACCTAAATTAGATGGGTTTGAAGTGCTGAGAGAAATTCGCTCCCGTCCCAAAACAAAGACGTTACCGGTCGTCATTTTAACGTCATCTAGTGAAGACCGTGATATCATCGAAAGCTATGATTCTGGTGCAAATAGCTATGTGCGAAAACCAGTAGATTTCAAGCAATTTGTCGATGCCGTTTCTCAACTAGGGTTATATTGGACTCTGGTTAATGATCCACCTCCTTAATATGGATTGTCTAGACCCAGGTTAATCATAATGAGTAACATCTTACGATTTATTTTAATTGAAGACTCAGATGATGATGTCATCTTGCTGCTTCGTGCGTTGAAGCGGGAGGGATTTCAGCCGGACTTTCGACAAGTTAAGACCGCCCATGATTTACGAAAAACTTTAATAGAATCCCCCTGGGACTTGATTATTTCTGATTATCATTTACCCGGTTTTGAAGCTCCTGAAGCGCTCAAAATCGTCCAAGAACTCGACTTGGATATTCCCTTTATCGTCGTTTCGGGAACCATCGGTGAAAAATCAGCGGTTGGGATGATGAAAGCGGGGGCGAATGATTACATTATGAAGGGTAATTTAACCCGCTTGGGAGAGGCAATTCGCCGCGAAATTCGTGAAGGGCAAATTCGCGTTGAGCGTCGCGACTCTGCGCAAAAACTTAAGGATAGTGAAGCCAAAAATCGTGCCATTTTAGCTGCGATTCCTGATTTAATGTTTCGGGTAAAGTCTGATGGCAAGTACCGCCCGGTTGTCGCCAAAGAATTGACAAAAAAGCAGAGGAAAGACCCCCTAAGGCGGCAGGGACAGACCCTTGAGTCTGTGTTACCCAGTTCCCTCGCCCAACAAACAAAACAGGTCATTGAAACGGCTTTAACTACGGGAGAGTTACAGGTTTTTGAACAAAGTTTAATGGTGGAGTCAGGTCGAGTTGAAGAAGAAGTACGAGTGATTAAAATGGGCCCGAAGAAGTGCTATTGATCATTCGTGATATCAGCGATCGCCAAGCGGCATTACGGGAACGCCAACGCAGTCAAGAACAACTTCATCGCCTCAATCAAAACCTGGAAGAAACCGTCAATCAACGCACCCAAGAGTTAAGACAACGGGAAGCTCAATTGCAAGAGTTATCCGATCGCCTAACCATGGCGCTCGAATCCGCCTCCATTGGCTGTTGGGAAGCGAGTCTGAGGGATAGTTCTTTAGTCTGGGATGAGCGTATCTATGATATTTATGGCTTAACCCCAGGAACCGCGATGGATTACCCAACCTGGTGGTCCTTGGTTCATCCTAACGATCGCCCCGGCTTAAAACAAACCATTGAACAGATGTTACGCACCGACGAGGATGCTTATATAGACTTCCGAATTTTGCGAAACGATGGAACCGTTCGCACCCTCAAAAGCTCAGCGCGGGTACGACGGGATGAGGCGGGGGAACCCGTCAGTCTGGTGGGGATTAACCTAGATATCACCGATCGCAAACGCTCAGAACTCGCCCTAAAAGAGAGTGAAGAAAAGTTCCGACAACTGGCCGAAGCCGTGGATGCAGTCTTCTGGATTGTCGATCTGGCGAGTCGTTCTCACGTCTATGTCAGTCCCGCCTATGAACGCATCTGGGGCTATCCCGTTGAGGAACTCTATGAAAATCCTAACGCTTGGCTAGAGCATCTACATCCCGAGGATCGTCCGCGCATTGCTGCCAGTCCAGCCGAAGAACTCTTAGAGGAGTATAACGAGGAATACCGTATTATACGTACCGATGGGGAGGTGCGCTGGATTCGCGATCGCGCTTTTGCCATCCGCAATGAACAGGGACAAGTCTATCGTGTAGCGGGGATTGCCGAGGATATCAGCGATCGCAAACACGCCGAAGCGCAACTGCAACAAACCAACGAACAACTGCTGCGGGCCACCCGCCTCAAAGACGAATTTCTGGCCAGCATGAGTCATGAACTACGCACCCCCCTCAATGCCATTTTAGGCATGACGGAAGCACTCCAGGAAGAGGTGTTTGGCCCAGTGGGCGACGCTCAACGTCATGCGTTGCAAACCATTGAAAGTAGTGGGGGTCATCTATTGGCCTTAATCAACGACATTTTAGATGTGGCCAAAATTGAATCCGGTCAAGTTGAACTAAACCTCTCCGCCACAGCGATCGCCCCCCTATGTGAAGCCAGTGTGAGCTTTATTAAACAACAGGCTTTAAGCAAAGACATTCAGATTCAGCTTGACCTATCACCAGCGGTTCCACAAATGCTCATTGATGAGCGACGAATGCGTCAAGTTTTGATTAATTTACTCAATAATGCCGTTAAATTTACTCCAGAAGGGGGGAGGATTACCCTCAAGGTTGCCCCCCTCTACCAGGAATTTTCACCCCAGTCTAGCGCCTCAGTGACGGGGGTACATTGGTCTGTCCAAGATACCGGAATTGGCATCGCGCCGGAGCATCTCCCCAAACTCTTTCAACCCTTCGTGCAAATTGACAGCGCCTTAAATCGGCAATTCGAGGGAACGGGACTGGGCCTATCCCTCGTCAAGCGCCTAGTGGAACTGCACGGGGGTGAAGTGGGGGTAACGAGCCAAGTCGGAGTCGGGAGTTGTTTCAGCGTCACACTCCCCATGGGAACCGTCAGTTCTTCCTTGAGTCAGACTCCTCCTGAGCATTCCCAGTCTCCCCTGAGGGACTCAAAATTGGAGTCGTCCCCCTTAATTTTATTGGCAGAGGACAATGCCGCCAATATCCAAACCCTATCTAGTTATTTGAACGCCAAAGGCTATCAAGTCCTCCTGGCTAAAGATGGCGCTGAGGCGATTCAGCAGGCTCAAGAGCAACAGCCGAACTTGATTATCATGGATGTTCAGATGCCCGGTATGGATGGTTTAGAAGCCATGCAGCGGATTCGTCAACAGTCCTGGGGTCTGGATGTCCCCATCATTGCCCTGACCGCGTTGGCCTTAGAGTCGGACGAGCAGCGATGTTTGCAGGCTGGAGCTGATGAGTATCTCAGTAAACCTGTGAAGTTGAAACATTTAGTCGTGCAAATTGAGGCGCTCTTAGAACGGTCTAATATCCAGGTCTAAGGGAACCCTCACTCATGGAAATCACCGAGATCCACAGATCCTTGCTGATAGAAGAACTCGAACAATACACAATCGTAGACCTAGAGCCGGTTCCCGAACCATTTCTGAGTCTGAGGAAGTCTAGGGCGGCCCATCGTAGTTCTAAGAATGGTCAAGTTTGCCGAGAAGCTTCCCAAAAATTGGCTATAATAGCCCTCGTTGGGGACAACCTGAGATCCATCCAACTCAGATTTTAAGAGAAGAAAAGCTATCTCATGGACGTTACCTTTAGGACTGCAATTCTCAGAAATCCTCCAACCTTAAGCTCCAATATCCCTCTTAAAGATGCGATCGCTCAGGTTAAGGGTCAGACCCCCCAACGTGATCCCAAGTACTCCTTGTCTGTGCCAGAGACAAGGAGTACCTCGAACTATTGGCTGCTATTCGAGGGCGATCGCCCCTTGGGCCTACTCACGGACGGGGATTTACTCCAGGGGATTCTCCAAGAAACCAAAGACGAGACTCCAATTCGAGAGTTGATGAGGGAGCAGCCGTTACGGGTACGAGAGTCAGAGTTAGTGGATCTCTGGAGTCTCTGTCAACGGCTGCATCAGGAGCAAAAGCAAGCCGTAGTCCTGCTCGATGAGGGCGATCGCTTCCGGGGCCTAATTACCCGCGAGAGTTTGTTGCAAGCCCTCTGCCATCAACAAACTCACAGCCAGCTCGATCAGGTCCAGCAACAGCAACGCTGTAAGCTAGAACAGCTGTCCCAACGCTTAAACCTAGCTCTTAACTCCAGTGCGATCGGCTGCTGGGAGTTGTATCTGAGCGATCGACAGATGACCTGGGATGAGCGTATGTATACGCTTTATGGCCTACCGCCCTCAATCAGTCCCGTATCCTATCAAATGTGGCTTGATCGACTTCACCCCGACGATCGCCCCCAGATGGAAATTCTCGGCGAGCAAGTCCTATCGGGAGAGATTGAGTATGACCAGGAATTGCGTATTTTTCACCAAGATGGAACCCTGCGTTACCTCAAAGCCTCGGGAACCCTAATTCGCGATGCTCAGGGGCAGCCTCAGAGTCTCATTGGGGTCAATTTTGACATTACCGAGCGCAAAGAAGCCGAAATACGCCTACAAGAAAGTGAAACCCGTTTCCGTCGCGTCTTCGAGGCAGACGTAGTTGGCATGATGTTTACCGACTTCAGCGGCCAAATTAGCAACGCCAACGATCGCTTTTTACAAATGCTGGGCTATTCCCGAAGCGATTTAGAGCAGGGACGCTTAAACTGGGCTGAAATCACCCCCCCGGAGTACCGAGAGCGAGATCTCCAAGCCATCGAGGCCTTACGCCACAGCGGCAGCGTTCAACCTTGGGAAAAAGTCTATCTGCATCGCGATGGTCATCCCGTTTGGGTCTTAGTAGGAGTAGCACTCTTGTCCCCAAAAGAGGGGAATTGCGTTTGTGTCGTGGTGGATATTAGCGATCGCAAACAACATGAAATCACCCTCAAGCGGCAACTGGTGGCGATGGAGACGGCGATCGATGGCATTGCCATTCTTCAAGATCATCACTACATCTATTTAAATAGCGCCCATTGTCAGATTTTTGGCTATGATTCCCCCTCGGAACTCCTCGGTCAATCGTGGTACCGCTTATTTATACCCGAGGAAATCCCTCGCGCTGATGTGGAAATTTTTCCCCAATTGGGCCGTCAGGGAACCTGGCAAGGGGAAGCAATGGCGCTAGGCAAAGATGGTCGGCCCTTCCCCTTAGAGTTATCCTTATCCCAGACCGATGATGGGCTATTGATTTGCGTCTGTCGAGATATTAGTGAGCGTAAGCGCACCGAACAGGCCCTGCGAGAAAGTGAAGAAAAGTTCCGACAACTGGCCGATGTGGTGGATGCCGTCTTTTGGATTGTCCATTGTAATCGCCAGGAACGCATGTACGTCAGCCCCGCCTATGAACGCATCTGGCAGCGACCGCTACAGGAGCTATTTGTCACCCCAGAAGCTTGGGCAGAGAGTCTGCATCCGGGCGATCGCGATCAAGTTTTGGCAGCCCTTACCAAACAACTCCAAGGGCAATATGATGAAGAATATCGCATTCTCCGTCCTGATGGTGAGATTCGCTGGATTCGCGATCGCGCCTTCCCCATTTTAAACGAACAGGGACAGCCCTATCGCATTGCTGGCATTGCTGAAGATATTACCGATCTCAAAGAAGCAGAGCAAGAGAATCAACAACTCTTGCAACAACTCACCGCCTTTAAATTAGCCCTGGATGAATCAGCCATTGTGGCGATTAGCAATCCCGATGGAGTCATCACCTATGCCAATGATCGGTTTCTGGAACTTTCTGGCTACTCTCGCGAGGAGCTGATCGGGCAAACCCATCGCCTGGTTAAATCAGGATATCATCCTCAGTCCTTTTTTCAAGACTTATGGTCAACCATTTTGCGAGGAGACGTCTGGCGAGGGGAAATCTGTAACCGGGCTAAAGATGGTTCCCTCTATTGGGTCGATAGTACCATCGTTCCCTTTTTGGACAGTCAGGGCAAACCCGTGCAATTTTTAGCGGTTCGTTTTAACATCACCGGCCGCAAAACCGCTGAAATTGCCCTCCAGAGTAGTAATGCCCTCCTCTCAACCATTAGTCAAGCCCAATCTCAATTTATCACCGCCACCAATCGTCTCATCATTTTTGAAGAATTACTGGCGCAACTCTTGGAACTGACTCAAAGTGAATATGGTTTTATTGGTGAAGTCCTCTTCCGGGATGATGGTAGCGCCTACCTAGAGGAAACCCTCTTCAAAATGAGTGGGGTTCCCTATCTCAGAACCCATAGCATCACCAACGTAGCTTGGGATGCTGCCACCCGCAAATTTTATGAAGACAATTATGAGCGAGGGATGGAGTTTGAGAATATGAATACCCTATTTGGGGCAGTCATCATGACGGGCAAACCGGTCATTTCCAACTCCCCAACCACCGACTCACGGCGAGGTGGAACCCCCTCGGGACATCCTCCCTTAAATAGCTTTTTAGGACTGCCTTTTTTTCAAGGCAAGACGTTGATGGGAATGGTTGGCATTGCCAACCGAACGGGAGGCTATAATCAAGAAATTATCGATTATCTCGCCCCATTTTTAGTCACCTGTAGTAACCTCATTGAAGGCTATCGCCTCGATGGCAAACGCCGAGAAGCCGAAGAACAGTTATCCTACACTAATGAGCAACTCATTCGGGCCACTCGCTTAAAAGATGAGTTTCTCGCCAATATGAGTCATGAACTGCGTACCCCCCTCAATGCCATTTTGGGGATGACGGAAGCCTTGCAAGATGAGGTTTTTGGGGATATCAATGACCAACAACGCAGGTCATTAGAGACCCTTGAACGGAGTGGCACTCATTTATTAGCCCTCATCAATGATATTTTAGACGTAGCCAAAATTGAATCGGGTCAGATTGAGTTAGACTGCGCCCCAATCTCCATTTCCTACCTTTGTGAATCTAGCTTAGCCTTTGTGCGACAGCAGGCTTTGAAAAAAGGAATTCATCTACGCTTAGATGTTCCCTGCTATCTATCGCCAGTCATCTTAGATGAACGACGGATTCGCCAGGTGTTAATTAACCTGCTCAACAATGCCGTTAAGTTCACCCTAAAGGGAGGAGAAATTCGCCTCACCGTCACGGAAGTCCCCAGCCCGTCTCCTGAAAGACCATCAGAAATTTCCGTTGCTGTCCAGGATACTGGGATTGGGATTGCACCTGAGAATATCCAAAAACTCTTTCAACCCTTTATCCAGATTGACAGTGCCTTAAATCGCCAATACGAAGGAACTGGTTTAGGTTTGGCTCTTGTCAAGCGCATTGTGGAACTGCATCAGGGCAAAGTTGCTTTAACCAGTGAGGTGGGAGTGGGCAGTTGTTTTAGCTTTACCTTACCCTACCAGACCCAGACCCCCTCCGATTCCCGCGCTCCCTCTCCAGCGCCCTCTCGGTTAGAAACTGCCTCAACTTGTGATGCCTCTCCCGTGATTTTGCTGGCAGAAGATAATGAGGCGAGTTTAAATACTTTAACCAGTTATATGACCGCTAAAGGCTATCAGATCTTGGGGGCTAAAAATGGCGCAGAGGCAGTACAGTTAGCCATATCAGAACGACCGGATCTGATTCTGATGGATATTCAAATGCCGGGAATAGATGGGTTGGAGGCAACCCAACTGATTCGCCAAAACCCAGATTTACAGGGAGTTCCCATCTTAGCCCTCACGGCCTTGGCCATGGAGGGCGATCGCGATCGCTGTTTGGCAGCGGGAGCAACAGATTATGTCACAAAACCTGTTAAGCTAAGGGAACTTGTACAACAAATTGAACGGATGTTAATTCGCTCAAAGTCTTGATTTTTCCCTGAGTAGGAGATGCGTGATGACGGCTGCCATCCTTGTAATTGATGACGAACCGGATAACTTTGATGTTATTGACGCTTTATTAAGTCAAGAAGACTATGAGCTAAGTTATGCCGCCAGTGGCTCCGCTGCCCTGTCTTCTCTGGAGAGTTATAATCCAGATTTAATCCTCTTGGATGTGATGATCCCGGATATAGACGGCATTGAAATTTGTCGCCGCTTGAAAGAGATGCCAAAGTGGCGCACCGTGCCAGTTATTATGGTCACGGCTTTAAGTTCTAAAGATAACTTAGCACGCTGCCTCGAAGCCGGTGCTGATGATTTTGTTGGCAAGCCTGTGAATGGTTTAGAATTGCGGGCCAGGGTGAAGTCAATGCTGAGACTGAAATATCAGTATGATGAGCTACAGGGATTACTTCAATTACGAGAAGATCTCGTCAAAATGATTCTCCATGATGTTCGTAATCCCCTCAGTGGTCTGTTGCTGGGGTTAGAACTTCTGCGCAGTCCCAACTATCCCGAAGCGAAACGCCTCCATCGTCTAGAAACAGTCTATTCTCTGGCTCAATCGGTGGAAACCCTGGTTGAAGAGTTATTGCAAGTCACCTTGACAGAAGCGGGACAGTTGACTCTCAACTATAGTTCAGTGGATGTGGGGGAGTTAGTCCAATCCTGTTTAACCCGATTTGAGGCGATCGCCGCTCAAAAAAACCTCTCTTTGGTGAGTCAATGTCCTGATACTCCACTCACCGGACTTGAGCTAGATGCAGCCCTATTTCAGCGGGTGTTAGATAATCTTCTGTCCAATGCGATTAAGTTCTCCCCTCAAGGAACTGAAATTATCATGACGGTGAGGGAGTTAAACCCAGAACAAATTCAAATTGAGGTCATTGATGGGGGTCCCGGTGTCCCAGACGAGTTACGGGAGAGGATTTTTGAAAAATATGAAATTGGAACCATGATGGCTAATATCTCCCAAATTGGCTTGGGGTTAGCCTTCTGTAAAATGGTGATTCAAGGTCATCAGGGGACAATTCAAGTTCACCCTCATCTTCCCCAAGGCTCGGTGTTCCAGATACTCCTACCCCGTCACCCTTCCCCGGACTCGTAACTCTCCCCAGAAACATCTCTCACCTTTCCATAACCCCTAAAAGGCGATCGACAATCTGCTGCCAGGTAAAGCCCTGTTGCACCCATTCTGGAGCGGTGCGTCGGGCCTGTTCCACGAAGCTGGGGGTTTCGATGAGTTGGCTCATGAGGGTCACTGTATGCTCTAAACTCGGATGCAGATAATCCCGGATTTCCTGATCCCATTCCACCTGTTTCAGTTCACTGTCAATGTAGCGGGTAAAACGGCGATCGGTGAAATCATCCGTTGAGCCGCCTTTGGTGCAGAGAATCGGCAAACCGGAAGCGGCTGCTTCCAAAACCGGCATATTAAATCCTTCAGCGAGATAGGGGGAAATATAGGCATCACAGGTTTGATAAAGTTGGGCCAACTCTTGGGTTGAGAGACTGCGGCCAATGTAAGCTAAGCGGGGGATGACGCGATCGCGCTCCTGAGGCGTTAACATCTCATCGAGGCTTTCGAGGACAAACTTACGGGAATTACGAATGGCATCACTCCCTTTGAGGACCAATCGCGCCTGAGGATAGCGGTGTGTTACCTCAGCAAAGGCTTTGATAAGCATCCGTAAGCCTTTATTCCAAGTCATCACCCCAATATTGAGAAAGGCAAAACAGCCCTCAAGTTGGGACTGTTGCCGCCGCCGTTGACGTTCCGCCGCCGCCGCTGGGTGGAAGATTGCCGTATCCACCCCCAGGGGAACCACCCGCACCCGTTCAGGAACCGCCCCAGCTCGCAGGAAGCCATCACGGGACCAATAGGAAGGGGTAATAATCACCGTTTGCGAGTCTCGATGAGCCTGAGCAAAATCTTCAATCCCCATCATCTCCAGCATGGCTTTTTGCACAATCCGCCATTCCGTGGTAGCAAAGACATAGGTTCTCTGGGAGTCCGAATCCGATAAATCATAGGGCATAACCATTCGTAGGGTGGCATCGGCCCGCAGGTGTAAGGGGGGCGGCGGAATCTCTCGCAGTTGCTGTTCCTCCGCCTCGGTAAATAGTCCCGATTGCGGTTGCCAGGTGTGATCCAAATAGGGCAATTCTCGATGAAAGACTTGTATCTGAGGACGGCGTAAGAATTCTAAGAGTTGATGTTGGTTGGCTACAGCAAAGGAGTGATGGACAAAACGCCAGCCTTCTACTACAAGTTTCATAATTTGTCGGGTAACGGATTAAATTCTCCCCAAATTCCCTTGACCTGGATTCAAGGTAGAGCTTTCAAGAGAATGCCCTCTCAGCCTTGAGCCTCAGCAGAGTGGTTCAGGCACTGTATGGTATAGTGACATCGGGGTGAGGGTCAATTGAGTTCCCCGATACCCACGTCTCCTTGTGAGCCTGGAAAGGTCTGAGGCTTCCCTGGATGACTAAGACGGAACGATTCAAGTTGACTTGCCCAGCGTCAGTCGGGCGTCAGTCCGATGTCGTCTCGCATCAGTGAATCACATTCATGTCATCGCCTCTTACTGTGTTTCCGGAATTTATCGCTCAGTTTCTGGACCGCCATCCCCCCTCAGTCTCCCCAGAAACACCGTTGAGTGAAATCTGGCATAAGTTCCAGGAAAACGTGACGGACAGCCGTGGAGCAAGTTCCCCCAGAGAGCCTCTCCAGTCTGGCTATGTCTGTGTCGTTGAGGGCGATCGCTGTCTGGGATTGCTCACGACTCAGGAGGCGATCGCCGTTCTGGCCCAAGGTAACGATCCCCACTCAATCCCCGTCTCCCATCTCATCACCCCTGGAGAAGCCGTGATTGCCCCAGCTCTGCTCAATCATCCCCCGGCCCTCTACGAAGCCGCCAAGGAGCATCCTTTCCTCCTGCTGTTGGACTCGCAGCAGCAGTGCCTAGGAGTCTTACCCAGTTTAGCCCTCTTGAAGTTACCCGAGTTGCCCCAGGTCTCAGGGACTTTCTGCCCCCTCAATCCCTTTGAAATTGCCCTGAATCATCTCCCCATCACTGTATTTCGCAAAGATCGCCAGTTGCGGTACACCTGGATTTATAAAAGCTTTCCCAGCTTAGATCCCCAAGAGATTTTAGAGCATACCAATCATGACCTCTTCTCAGCCCAAGATGCCAGGGCCTGGGAGGCGATCGAGCGGCGTGTCTTAGAACAACAGCAGGGGAGTCGCCAAGACATCTCCCTGACCTTGAACGGTATCTTTCACTATTATGATCTGACCGTAGAACCCTTACTCGATGACTGTGGGGCTGTTATGGGGCTGGTGGGAACTGCCCTAGACATGACCCCAAGTTATCTCAACCAACAAGCCCTGACCGCTCTTAACCACGAACTCGAAAGTATTGTCGAAGAGCGAACCGCTGAACTACAACACAGTAATGCCGAGTTATTACAATCTCTCTCAGTAGCCCAAGACCTCAACGAGCTAAAATCACGGTTTATCACCTTAACTTCCCATGAATTTCGCACTCCCCTAACCACCATTCTCGGCTCTGCTGAACTGCTCAAACATTATGGTGAAAATTGGCCACAGGAGAAACGACAGCGGTATTTTGATCGCATCCATGACACCGTTGATCACATGACGCGCCTGCTCGACGATGTGCTAACCGTCGGTCAAGCCGAAGCCGGACAACTGACCTTTTGCCCCAGCTTCGTCAATATCTTGGAGCTTCTGCAACAGTTGATTGACCAGTCCCTAAGGCGAGGCGATCGCGAGCGGGCGATCGCCTTGAACCATGACCTAGACTCTCCCGAGATCTATCTCGATAAGACCCTAGTTTCACAAATCATCTTAAATTTACTCTCCAATGCCCTCAAATACTCAGGGGCGGAGTCCACAGTCACCCTGGATGTGAAAACCGAGGAGACCCAGCTAATTGTTCAGGTGCAGGATCAGGGAATTGGCATTCCCGAAGCTGATAAAGCTCAGCTGTTTACCTCATTCCATCGGGCTGAGAATGCCGCTAACATACAGGGGACGGGACTCGGTTTATCCATCGTGAAAAACGCTGTAAATCTCCATGGCGGACAGATCACGTTTGAGAGCCAGGAAGGTTCTGGTTCCACCTTTACCGTCCAACTCCCCCTTACCCAACCAGTGGCTTATGACAACCATTCTCGTGATTGAAGATGAAACTCATGTCCGAGACATCCTGAGTGAACTGTTAACCACGGAGAAGTTCGACGTGCTGACGGCTGACAATGGTCGTCTCGGCTATCAACTTGCCCAACGCCAGCGCCCCGATTTGATTTTATGCGACATTATGATGCCGGAGTTGGATGGCTATGGGGTCCTGGCCCAACTGAAAGAGAATCCCATCACTGATGAGATTCCCTTTATTTTTCTCTCCGCCAAAGCCGATCGCCTTGACTTCCGAGTGGGTATGGATTTAGGGGCAGACGATTATCTCACCAAGCCCTTTACTCGCGATGAACTCCTGACTGCGGTGCGGATGCGGCTGAAAAAGCAAGCGGTTCTCGCACAGCGACATCATGAACAACTGCTGCGAACCCAAAGTTATTATCAACAGCAACTGGAGCAGGCCCAAGAGCATTTAAATCAAGTCTTGAGTCAGGATCAGCTAACGGGACTACTGAATCAACTCAGGCTGCGACAGGAGTTTGAGGGGTTTCTCGGCCAACTCCACCCCCTGGAGGCCTCGAGTTTGGTTCCCTTCGTTTGTGTGGGGGTGGAACGTTTACGGGAGATTAACGCGGAATTAGGCTACAGCCACGGAGATCACTGTCTGCAAGTTGTCGCACAGCGGCTACAAGAGTTCTTTGCTCAGGAGTCTCCCCTGATGGCCCGTCTCAATGGCAATGAATTTGTGCTAGTTCTGCCCCCGGTCAGTTCTCGATATCAGGCTCAAGAGCAAGTGGAAGCCCTCTTCCATCACCTCAGTCAACCTATCCCGCTCAATCAGGGGACTATCGTACTACCAGTTAGCCTAGGGATTGCCTTCTATCCTCGGGATGCTCAGCACCTTGATCCCCTATTGCACCATAGCCAACAGGCCCGAGAGAAGGCTCAGTCCTCGGGGGGAATCGCCGTTGAGGTCTATAGTGGGGCCTTGCGGGGCGATCGCGGCGATCACCTGGCCCTAGAGCAAGATCTCCGTCGTGCCTTAGAGACCCCCAACTCAGAATTGCTACTGGTGTATCAACCTCAAGTCCACCTAGACAGCGGTGAGATTTACGGGGTCGAAGCCCTGATACGTTGGCATCATCCCCAGCGAGGTTCAATTCCCCCCAATCGTTTTATTCCCATTGCCGAGGAGAGCAATCTCATCATTCGTCTGGGGGAGTGGGTTTTGGAAACTGCCTGTCATCAGGCCCAGCTTTGGGAAGCTCAGGGATTGCCTCCCCTCCGTGTCGCTGTCAATGTCTCGGGCCGACAATTTGAAGATCCCCAGTTTTACCAACGGCTCGTCCAGATTCTGCGTCGCTTTAACCGTAAACCGGGAGCATTAGAATTGGAGCTAACCGAAACCAGTTTAGTCCGGGACCCGGATACCAGTGTGCGCATCCTCAATCAACTCAAAGCCTTGGGAGTCTCCATCGCCATCGACGACTTTGGCACAGGATTTTCCTCCCTGAGCTATTTACAACGATTTCCCTTTGATATCCTTAAAATTGATCGCTGCTTTGTCGCGGGTATACAGCATCATCGCAAAAATGCCATCATTACCGAGGCGGTCATCGAAATGGCTCATAAAATCGGCTTGAGGGCGATCGCCGAAGGCATCGAAACCCCCGAGGAGCGAACCTGTTTACAGCAACTCGGCTGTGATCAGGGACAGGGATATTTTTTCCACCGTCCCCTGCCGGCTTTGGAGTTAAGCCAACTGCTGCGATCGAGATAGCCGTTCCTCCTGGACTCTGGAAGCAGCAGCCCGGGAATCCGTCTCAGGTATTCTCGATCAATCCCGATTTGTCTAGTCCCCCGTTTTGTATATTGCGCAGATAACCCCTCTATGGCAACAATTCTAGTCATCGAAGACGAACAAGATATTTGTGAGATTATTTCCGAAATCCTCTCAGAAGCTGACCATACCGTCTTCACCGCTCCTAATGGACGTATGGGCATAGAACGCGCTCAGGAAACCGCCCCAGACCTGATTATTTGTGACATCATGATGCCGGAACTCGACGGCTATGGGGTGTTATCGTATCTGCGCAGTCAGGAGCGGTTCCGAACTGTCCCCTTTATCTTTCTGACGGCCAAAGCGGAAAAGCAGCAAGTGCGGGAGGGGATGAATTTAGGGGCCGATGATTACCTCTCCAAACCCTTTACGATTCGTGAATTAATCGGGGCCGTCGAGGCACGACTGGAAAAACAGCAGCTTTGGGAGCAGTCCTCTGAGGAGCGTCTGGGGGAACTGCGGCAGAATTTAACCCGTTCTCTCCCCCATGAGTTCTTAACTCCTCTCAACGGCATTCTTGGCTATGCCACCTTCCTCTGTGAAGAGCATGAGGAGATTGAGCCGGAAGATGTCTATGAGATGGGGATGGGGATTCGGGCCTCAGCGCAACGACTCTATCACTCGATTCAGAATTTTCTCCTCTACGCTCAATTGGAACTATTGAAGGAGGATGTCCAACGCAGTGGAGAGTTATTTACCGGGCAAACTGAGCAACTCACAGGAACCGTGGCGGCCCGGATTCAGGCAATCGCGGAGCGTCACCATCGCTCTGAAGACTTAGCCATCTCCCTCCAAGATAGCCCAGTGGCGATGCCGGAAACCTGGTTGATTAAGGTGTTAGAGGAGTTGGTCGATAATGCGTTCAAGTTTTCAGAGGCGGGAACCCCGGTTGAGGTAGGGTTGACTGTTACCGGAGAACAGGTGCAGCTGACGGTGGGCGATCGCGGTCGTGGCTTCCAACCGGAGCAGATTAAGCAGTTAGGGGCCTATGAACAGTTTGATCGCAAACTCTATGAACAACAAGGCTCCGGCTTAGGCTTGGAGATTGTTAAACGCCTGGTCAACTTGAATCGGGGAACCCTAGAAATTGAGAGTCAGCCGGGGGAACTGACCCAAGTGCGGCTAACCCTGCCCACTCAGCTCTCGGCAGCGGTGTAGTTGGGGCAAAATCCCCGGTAGAATACACGGGTTGATTCATTTGACATACTCCCCACTAAGCAAGAAATGGGGATTCTCCGGCTAATCAAACCGACTAAGCGGTTTAACTGACGGTTGGTTTGACAAAGCGATCGGATTGCCAGAAACCCTGGTCTTATGCCCGTTCTTTGTCCATTTAGAGTCGTGGGTATGCCCTACCCCGACTTTTTCTATGTTTTTGGCAGCATTCTCATCTCTGTCCTGTTCAGTTCCGCAATTAAGACAGACAACGGAACGAATAGACAAGTCTATTTTGCCCCATTTATAGCCACAGTCTGAACAAGTTTGAGATGTGGGTTCCCAACGACTGATAACCTTAACTTCTCTATCGTTGACAATTTGAGCTTTAGCTTCACAGAACGTTCGGAAGTTACCCCAACCTTGCTCACTAATCACTCTAGCTAACTTCCGGTTCTTGACCATTCCTGACACATTTAAGTCTTCTAGGCAAACCACTTGGTTTTCGTGGATTAACCGAGTCGTTATTTTATGCAGGAAATCCTTGCGGGTGTTGGCTAGTTTTAGGTGAAGTTTAGCTAACTTGAGTCTAGTCTGATGTCGTCTATTAGACCCTTTAACTTGGCGAGATAACTTTCGCTGCATTCGCCTAATTTTGCGGGTCATCTTACTGTAGGCCGGTGATTCTATCTTTTCCCCGGTACTGAGGTGGGCAAAGGTTCTTATCCCTAAGTCAACCCCGACCGATGGATGAATCGGCTCAAGGTCTATCGAATCTATCTCAACAACAAAACTGGCATGATATTGACCGGCTGTGTTTTTGGTGATTGTGACAGAACTCGGTGTAGAAGGGAGGGGTCTTGACCACTTCACCTTAAATCGACCCAACTTAGCTAACTCAAGTTTGTTGCCTTTGAGTGAGAATCCCGTCTTGACAAACCTAGCTGATTGGCGACTCGAACGTTTCTTGAATCTAGGGAACCCCACTCTTTTGCCTTTCCGTTGACCTGAGCGGCTCTTGAAAAAATTAGATAAGGCTACACCTAAATCTCGCACAGACTGCTGTAACGGAACACTTGAGACATCAGATAGCCAATGCCGTTCAGGAGTCTTTTTAGCTTGAGTGATGACCTGTTTTTGTAGTTCTGAGTGACCCGGCCACTTTTCTCCTGATGGGGTTGACTTAACTCTGGCCAAAGCATCATTCCACACTACGCGACAACAGCCAAACAACTGGGCAAGTTTTTGGGACTGGCGCTGGGTTGGATAGATTCGATACTGGTATCGAGCTTTCATCTTTTGCTGACGACATCATTGGTTTTAGTTTACCCTAGAACAGGTACAATAGGGAAGCAAGGCGGCTAAAGCCGCTCGTGTCGTCTTTCATCCCCGCAATAAATTGACGGGGCTTTCAGACTCCCGTATGACTTTCGTAAAAGGACTCAAAACCGTGGCGCGTCTAGCACTACTGAGCGTATCCGATAAAACCGGACTTGTGGACTTGGGGCGATCGCTCGTCGAGGAGTTTCAATTTGACATCATCAGTAGCGGTGGGACCGCCAAGGTCTTACAGGAGGCGGGAATCCCGGTAACCAAGGTCTCCGATTACACCGGCTTCCCAGAAATCCTCGGCGGACGGGTCAAAACCCTGCACCCTCGGGTTCATGGGGGCATTTTAGCCCGTCGCGACCTGCCCGAGCATCAACAGGACTTAGAAGCCAACGAGATTCGCCCCATTGACCTGGTGGTGGTGAATCTCTACCCCTTTGAGGCCACCATTGCCAAGGCCGATGTCACCCTAGCCGACGCGGTGGAAAACATCGACATTGGCGGTCCAGCCATGTTGCGGGCCTCAGCCAAGAACTTCCAACATCTCACGGTTCTCTGTAACCCGAACCAGTATGCTGACTATTTAGAACAACTGCGTCAGCATGGGGACCCGTCCTTTGAGTTTCGTCGGGATTGCGCCACAGCCGGATTCTGGCATACTTGTCAATATGATCGGGCGATCGCCACCTACCTCAACCAACAAGCCAACAGCGACAGTCTCCCCGAGCAGTTTGGCCTTGCGGGCAGTCAAATCCAAGCCCTCCGCTACGGCGAGAACCCCCACCAAAAGGCCGCCTGGTATCAAGTAGGCCAGACTCCCAGGGGTTGGGGTGCGGCCGAGAAGTTGCAGGGGAAAGAACTCAGCTACAACAACCTGGTCGACCTAGAAGCCGCGCGACGCATCATCGCCGAATTTCTCGGAGACGACCAACCCCCCGCCGCCGCCGTCTTGAAACATACCAATCCCTGCGGTGTTGCTTTAGGGGAGAGTCTGGTGCAGGCTTATGAGCGGGCCTTTGCCGCCGATTCCGTCTCCGCCTTTGGAGGAATTGTCGCCCTCAACCGCTGTCTGGATGCGGAGACGGCCACCGCCATGACCAAAACCTTCCTCGAATGTGTGATTGTCCCCGACTGTGACGCAGCCGCGCGGGAGGTTTTAGCCAAGAAATCCAAGTTACGAGTATTAACCCTGGCCGACTTAAACGTGGGAACTGGAGAAACCCTGAAAGCCATTGCTGGGGGGTTCCTCGTCCAAACCGCCGATGATTTAGTCGAACAGACCCAAGATTGGCAAGTGGTGACGGAGAAACAGCCCACACTACAGGAGTTAGAGGAGTTACTCTTTGCCTGGAAGGTCTGTAAACACGTGAAATCCAATGCCATTGTCGTCACCAAAGACCGCACCACCCTGGGGATTGGCGCGGGGCAAATGAACCGTGTTGGCGCGGCCAAGATTGCCTTAGAGCAGGCGGGAGAGGGCTGTCAGGGGGCGACCTTAGCCAGTGACGGTTTCTTCCCCTTTGACGACTCCGTGCGTTCAGCCGCCGCAGCGGGAATTACGGCCATTGTCCAACCGGGGGGAAGTATCCGGGATAAGGATTCCATCGCAGCGGCCAATGAGTTAGGGGTGGTGATGGTGTTCACGGGAGTGCGCCACTTCCTACATTAAGGGGATTTGCTAGAGTGAGGATAGCCCAGACCTCTCGCCCCAGGGGTCTGGACTCGCTCTACGCCGTCTCTGAATCCACCACGGAGGACTCCCCATGATTTCCCAACCGGATGTTCCCTCAGGCCTTAGCCCCCAAGAGTATTTAGATTGGGAGGCCCAACAGGAATACCGCTACGAGTATATCGATGGCGAAATTATAGCCATGACGGGGGGAACTATTCCTCATAATGACATTGCCCTCAACTTTTACAGCGCCTTGAGACCGTTTTTGCGGGAACGAGGCTGTCGAGCGAATGTGGCTGATGTCAAGGTTGAGGATAGTAAGAATGAACGCTATTTTTATCCCGATTTAGTGGTGACTTGTGATGCGGAGGATTTACAGGCTCAGACGTCGGTGAAACATCCTACGGTGATTGTGGAGGTGTTGTCTCCGAGTACCGCAGTGGGCGATCGCGGCACAAAACTAAAATGCTATCGTCAGATTCCCAGTTTACAGGAGTATGTCCTGGTGGATTCCCAGTCGATGACGGTGGAACTCTACCGTCGCCGTGATGAGGGTCGGATGTGGGGTTATGCTCAGTATGAGGCGGGGGAACGGTTGCAGTTGGAGAGTCTTGAGTTTGAATTAGAGTTGTCTGTGCTTTATGACAATGTCCAGTTGACATCTGAGGTGAATGCTGAGTCATGATTACCCTTAACCTAGACTCAACCTTAAACCTAAGCGATGAAACCTTCCTACAACTGTGTCAAAACAACCCCGACTTGCGCCTGGAACGAAGCGCAAAAGGTCAACTCATTGCGATGACCCCTTCCGCCAGTCAAACAGGCCAACAAAACCTAGGACTCGCCGCGCAACTCTGGATGTGGAATCAACAGCATCAACTCGGTATCACCTTCGACTCCTCCAGTGGCTTCACCCTTGCCAATGGTGCGATTCGCGCTCCCGATGTGGCCTGGATTAAGATGGAACGTTGGCAAACTCTCCCGGAGGCGGAACGCCGTAAGTTTGCTGCAATTTGTCCTGATTTTGTGGCGGAGTTGAAGTCTCCGACGGACAGCTTGACCATGCTGCAAGGGAAATTGCAGGAATACATGGATAATGGCGCTCAACTGGGGTGGTTACTTGACCCAGATGCACGACGGGTTTACCGCTATTGTCCAGGAGAGTCGGTGCAATGTTTAGATGACCCGGAAACCCTGGCGGCAGAAAGTTTGTTGCCCGGGTTAGTGGTTCATTTGCGGTGGGTTTGGGGGTAACTGTAGCACTTAGGAAGGCTAATCCTCCAGGGAAGTCTGTCAGAGCTTCAGGCTAGACAATTTTGAGTTTGTCAGTGATTTATGACAAAGCTGGCTTGACATATGAGGGGAGTTATGAACTGAGTTTCCCAAAAACTAGAAGACCCCCTTTCAACTCGGGGTGTATACTGGCAACAGTCAATCAAGGGCAGGGAAGACATACTGTTATGAAATGTAAAATCTAAATAAAACGCGATCGCAGCGCACAAAAACCATAAACTTCTGATAGGGTAGATCCGTTGGAGGAGGACTTCCTAAGGATAATGTTATGTGCATCCTCGCCGACGTTCATGATTAGCGTCAAAATTTTATCGAGATTGTGCTACAGAGACAAAATAAAAAATCCAGTCTTATAAAGTCTGGAGACTGAGTCAAAGCAGACAGGGTGAAACTGTGAAGATTATTTCTTTTTTGGGTTTAAATGCTTACCAAGTGACGAAATACTTGAATCCTGAGAATCCTAACTCAGAGTTTTGTGAAACCAAGTACTATCAGGAAGCCTTGGCTCAATTTTATGAGCCTGATTCGATTTACATTTTTCTAACCCAAAAAGTAGAAAAGTATAGTCCTGGTAAATTCCAGAAACTTGGAGACAACTCTGACCATTACGTCAGACAATCAGAGGAAAAATCCAACTGGGAACAGCTCAAAGAGATTTTTCAGTCCAAATACCCCCATGTAAATCTGATCCCTGTCAAAGGTATTCCAGAGCAGAATACTGTGGACGATATTTGGACTATCTTTAATAAAGTGAATGAATGTTTAGAAGAGGGAGATGAGGTTATTTTTGACATCACCCATTCTTTTCGATCCGTCCCAATTGTTGCTCTTCTGGCCGTCAGTTACTTCCGAGTTGTCCGAGATGTCAAAATCAAGGCCCTAATTTACGGTGCATTTGAAGCGAAGAATACAAATACAAATGAGACCCCAACTTTTGACCTTCTACCTGTAATTCGGCTATTTGATTGGCTCACAGCTACAGACCAGTTTTTAAAAACTGGGAATGGTCGGGACTTAGCGAGTCTTCTCAGACAGGCTGTTCCCTCTGAACAGGAATTACGACTCAAGCCTGAAACACGACCTATTCGTAGTCATTTAGAAAAATCAGCTAAAGCAATTGAATCCATTTCTTTAGCATTAGCAATTACTCGTCCAATTGAAGCAATGGAGGCATCTTCAAACTTGAGGTCAAAGTTAGAAGATGCAATACCAACTTTTGAGAAGCGTGCTAAGCCTTTCACATTTCTGGTCGATCGCGTCATTCAAGAGCATGGACAGTTTTCCTTAAAGAATTCCCGAAGCCAAGATACTTTTGTAACTAATCTTTGGTTGCAACTAAAGATGATAAATTGGTATTTAGACTATGACCAGGTCGTGCAAGCTGTAACGCTGGCTCGGGAGTGGATTATTTCAGTCTTAGTCCTTCGTTTTGATAAACCAATGTTTCAACTATATGGTGGACGAAATGACGTTGAGCTAGCCCTTAATAACGGAACCGAAGTTCGTAAAAAAGATCCACGCTCAATCAAAGCTAGTCCACTAGACGACGATTTTGAAAAATTACCTGATGTAGTTGGGTTAACAAAGACTTGGTCAAAAACAACGGAGTTGAGGAATGATATTGCTCATGTAGGAATGAATCCAAATCCCTCTCAAGCTAAAAAATTGCGAGAGCAAGCCAATAATCTTTATGATGAACTTAGGGTCATCGCCGATACTCTTCTGCCTCCAATGACGTCTCCAGAAGCTGACAATTTAAGTTCAGAAAATTGTTGAAACATCTCTCCCTAGTCAGAGTATAATTCCCTAAATAGAGTGATCACCGATGTCCTTGTCGACTATCAAAACTGACCTAAAACTTGCACTCACCTGGTGCTTAGCCTGGGGAGAAGAACAGCACCCTAAATATCATCGCCATCTCCTGGACACTTTTATCCAATCCAACGGTGAGGAGATTCCCGTAGAATTACAAGATATTGTCCAACAGGTTGAACAACTGCAAGCCATCCCCAGCGACGCAGAACCTGAAACCCTAATCGCCGTTCAGGAACTCGTTGGAGACATCTGGAACCAAACCACTCCTATTGGCCTCGTCTATGGGGGAGCAACTAAAATTAAACAGTATGTGTTCGACTCCGCTAACCTAATGGAGATTCGAGGCGCATCTGCCATTTTAGATCGCATTAACCTCATCGATATCCCTGCCTTTTTTGGCAAACAAAACCCTAATAATGACTTAGAAGACTACCGCAGTCCCCACAATTGGCTAAAACAACATGACCCTGAACTGGCCGATGCCTTAATTCCCCAACTTATTATTTACTCCACCGGAGGTAATGTCCTCGCCTTCTGTCCCGCCGCCTATACCCACCGTCTAGCGGATGCTATTGAAAAACGCTATACCCAAGAAACCTTAACCGCCAATAGTTGCGCCGTTGGTGAAACCTTCCGACTCTTAGAAATCCGGTTTGGCCTCTTTCAAGATAACCTCGACGCCACCCCCTGGTTCGATTGGTATCGAGATAACGCCAGCAATCCCCTGGTAGAGGCTTATTTCGGCAAAGCCACCCCCAATCAACAACGGGAGAACTTCTTTAACAGCAAAAGCTTCAACGAACTGACGCGCAAACTCGCCATCCGCTTTAACCAACGCCGCAGTGGCAATGATACCCCCTCCCGTGACACGACTCGCCGTTATCCACCCCACTTTGAGACACATCCTTACCTGATGCGGGATGATAACAATCGCATCTCTACCCTCGACACCATCGGTAAACTCCCAAGTCAACCTAAATTTTCCGAACCTCTGGCGCGGAAATACTTGATGGGACAACAGACGAAAGTTGAACGGAACAACCATCCTGACTGGTATCACAATTTAGGATTGGATTGGAATCCTGGTTATGTGGCTAGTTGGGTGGAAAAGTTTACTCAGTATCTCAACCATGAGTCTCGTCAACAGCGGTATTATCAAAATTGTCCCAATTCTTCGGTCACAGAAACTCGTAATGTTGAGGAAATTGCGAACGCTAGCGATGGATTTCTCAGTTTTATCTATGCCGATGGTAACAATATGGGGGGCTATATCCAGAAAATCAAAACCCCCGAAGAGTATTCGCAGTTTAGCGAACATATTTTTGAAGCAACAGAGAAGTCGGTTTATTATGCCTTGGCTAATCGTCTTCATCCCCATCAATTAAAAAACCTGAAAAAACAAGATAATCAGGATCGTAATGGCAACTGGGTTCACCCGTTTGAAATTATTACGATTGGCGGGGATGATGTGATGATTCTTGTTCCGGCTAATCAGGCGCTACAAATTGCTCAAGATATTGGGGAAAAATTTGAGGAGATTTTGGAACAGACGGGGCAATATCGTATTCCAGATGCGGTGAAGCCTTCTGCAAATCCTCACCGCGATCGCCGCCAACTTTCCTCATTCCGCAACAGCCAACTCAGTACATCAATTGGGGTGCTGACCACAAAATATGATACCCCAATTTACTATGCCAATCGCCTCGTTAATCAACTGCTTAAATCTGCCAAGAAATATGCAAAAAGCCTCAAGAAAGATAAGGGATACTTGGGAGGTACAATCGATATCTTAACCCTCAAATCTGTGACCATGATATCCTCTAATATTGAGGAATTTCGTCAGCAAGCCTTGGTCGTTCCTGGTCCACCGAAGCTCAAACTTCACGCTAGTCCCTATACTCTACAGGAAGTGGGGAGCCTGATTAACACAATTCAGGCGTTTAAGAAGTCTGAGTTTCCGCGATCGCAACTCTACCAAATTCGTAGTCTCCTCGAACGAGGCAAACAAACCGCGATCCTAAATTATCGCTACTTCCGCGTCCGCCTCAAGCCCAAACAGCAACAACTATTAGAAGACCACTTTGAACAGATTTGGTGTACCCCAAAAGCCGAAGAAAACAAAGGCAATCTAGCCCCATGGATGAGCAAACTAGGGGATAAAAATGATTCCACCCTCTATGAAACCCTTTGGCGGGATATCGTTGATTTATATCCCTTCATTGAACCTGATAGCCAGCTAGAGAATAACACCCTCTCAACACCATCGGAGGTATCGGGCCATGATTAACCTACAATCCCACCAAGTTGGGGAATCCTTGCCGCTCACCGCCACCCTAAACACAGCACTTTGCGTTGGCGCTGGGGGATCGTCGGGTTCCCTGGCCGACAAACCCATCCTCCGCAATGCCCGAGGACAACTCCTTATCCCTGCCTCGCAACTGAAAGGACGCTTACGACATGAATGTGAAAAATTGGCGCGGGGACTCGGCTGGCCCGTCTGTCAATCTCCGAATCCAAAGACTATGTGTCCCCAACGAGCGGGTTTGACGGACGCCGATTTCCAACGCGATGCCTATCGTGTTGAGGGAGATTCCCGTCATCATTGTCTCATTTGCCAAATCTTCGGTAACCCCAGTTTACCGTCTCAAGTGGAGGTCAATGATCTCATCTGTCATGGGGCGGCTGATACCCTTCCCGAGGTGTTACGTCCTGGTGTCACCCTCAACCGCCGCCGTCTCACGGCCGAAGACCAAAAACTCTATTTCTTGGAAACATCCCCCGCCAATCTCAATTTGGAATTTCAGGGAAGTTTGTATATTTATCCCCAGGCCCCTCCTTATACGAAACTCCTCCTCAGTGCTGCCTTACGTCACATTCACGCCTTAGGGGGCAGTAAATCTGCGGGTTTGGGCTGGTTAACTTGGACCACTTTGCCTGAGTTGGATCATGTGGATTGGCAGGGGTTACGGACTGGAGGTGTGGTATGAAACAGATTCAACTGACGATTACAGCAAAATCTGCCCTCGCCATCGGTCGCAAAAAACCCGGTTCCGTGAGTGAGGCGGCGGACTTTATCGCGGGTTCCGTGATTCGTGGGGCGATCGCCAGTCATCTTTTGCGCAGTCACCCCAACCCGCAACAACCTGAACCGGGGGATGACTTTTCCCGCCTCTTTGTTGAGGAAAAGGCGGCAATTTTCCACAATGCTTATCTCACCCTAACCCCTGACTCAGCCGTTGACCTATTACCGGTCACTGCTGTTAGTGCCAAAGCCAAACCGGGCTTCAAACCCAAGGGATATGGGGTGTTCGACACCCTAATTGATCGCTTCTGCGCCGAGGCTTGTGGACAACTCTATGATCCTAACTGTCCCGAGGCGGCTAAGGAAGGCGAGGGACGAGTCGAACCCTTTAGCGGCTTCTATGTGAAGACGAGTCAGGGGTATCAAACTGTCTCAGTGCCGAAACGACTCCTGACTCGGGTGGGGATTAACCGCCGTCGCGCCACGGCGGAAGAAGAAATCCTCTACAGTTTGGAGGTTCTCGATGACTACCGAGAAAATGGTGAGCCTGTTGTTTATCGAGGTGGGATTCTCCTTGAGGATGATTCTCTAGCGGATGCTTTAAGCCAATTTATCAACCAAAATTGCCAAAGATTTCGACTCGGGGGAAGTGCTTCCCGAGGACTCGGTCGTGTTGAGATGCAGGCCAAGGCAGTCCCCTGGACATCGAATCTGAATCAGCGACTGAAACAGTTTAATCAACTGCTACAACAACGCTGGCAACTGTGGAACAGCCTCTATCCGGGGCAATCGCTCCCCCAGCGCCATTACTTCACCCTCAATCTACAATCTGATGCCATCTTGCGTCAAAATTGGCGGCGCACCACCGTCATCACGGCAGAGGATTTAAAACAGGTGACGGGGGTTGCTGATGATAGCTTAACGCTCCACAACGCCTACAGTAGTTTTGATACGGTCTCGGGTTGGAATTCCGCCTGGGGTTTAATGAAAGATGTGGAACTGACAACCACGAAAGGAGGATTATATTTGTTTGGGACGAATCGCCTGGAGACCTGGTCGCCGGCTCTGAGTCAGTTAGAATATAAAGGGGTTGGCGATCGCACCCTAGAAGGATTTGGACAGGTCAAGGTCTGTCATCCATTTCATCATGTCGTTCGGGAGAATGCTCTATGAGTTCTAATCTGTTATCCCCCCAAGTCGAATTAAAGATTCAGCGAGGCATCCGTCAAGCCGAAGATAAAGTAGTGGTTGCGATTCAAGCGGCTTTAGATGACAAAAAGACCTATGGCGAGCTAGAGGAGTCACAGTTCCGTAACTTAGTCCGGGTTGCTGAGACCACTGATAGCACCGAGGTTATCAAAAACTTTCTTCGCTATCAAGTGGGACGAGATAAAAAATGGGGCCGGGGTAAAGCTTCATTGGCAAGTCGCATCATCAAAGATATTGACAATCTTTTGAAGAAATTAGCAGAGAAAATTTCTAAGGAAGTTGGTGAAGAATTTACGCAACGGGTTTGGCTTGATTTGATTCGTCGCTATCTCGGTTATGGCTCTCGCCATCTCAAGTATTTAAATCCAAGCAAAAAATAGGTTGAAAATAGCCTAGATTTTTTAGACTTCAATACCTTACTCAAGTAACTTAAAGTTGCCTGAATTAACTAAATTTCAACGAACTGGAATTGTTTATGTTTGATACATTCAGAAATCGACTCACCTTAACAGGAACCTTGGAAACCGTAACGGCTTTGCGGGTCAGTTCCGGTCGCTCCCTGGAACCGATTGGCTGCGATTTGCCCGTCATCAAAGATGCTCTAGGTCGTCCACTTATTCCCGGTTCTAGCTTCAAAGGTGCTTTGCGATCGCGTCTCGAAAGCTTCCTGCGGGGAGTATTTAGCGAGGTGGATGAGTCTCAACTCCGTCATTTTGTGGCTAATCCCAGTAATGAGGCAGAATGGTCAATTACGGCTTCAGAAATGCGGAAATTCAAGACTCAATATACCGATGATCGTCAACTCACGGAACAGATTCTGCAAAACACTGACTTGATTTCCCAGGTGTTCGGTTCTCCCTGGTTATCCAGTAAATTTCAGGTGCGAGATTTAACCATTGAGAATCCCGCTGAGAACTGGTTTGGACAATATCAAGAACGAGATGGAGTTGCCATCGATCGCGATACCGAAACCGCTGCTGAGGGGAAACTCTATGATTTCCAAGTCGTCCCTGCTGCTACGCCGTTTGAGTTCAAGGCAGTGATGGAAAATGCTGACCCCTGGGAATTAGGGTTGTTGATGTTGGGATTACACCAATTTGAAACCGAACAAATCCCCCTAGGAGGCGGGCGATCGCGAGGATTAGGGATTGTTCGCCTTCACCTAAATCGTATGGATTGGGTGAATCCGAGTTCCCCCGATGAACTTCTCAGGTATCTGCGAAATCTTGTCAATGACGAGTTAGATGACTATCGCTTAGATGACTCCCAACAACAGGAGTTGAAAGACCAATGGATGACGGCGTTCCTGACTGAACTGCGTCAGAGGTTACCGCAAAACAGAACACCCATGAATGATGTATCCTAGGAGATGCCCATGAGGATTATCCGCAAACCCACTGATTCATCCTTGAGCTTTCATCAATTTCTGGAAAATCTTCCTGATGAGGCAGGGAATTATGAACTTGTCAATGGACAAATTGTGCGACGACTTCCGACTCGTAAACATGACGATATTGCCGATGCCATTACCGACCATCTAAGACGACAGATTCGGCAGCATCAACAGAACTATCACGTCTCCGGCCGTATCTTTCTAAGAACCGAAACCTCCAGCGGGGTGCAACAGGGACGACATCCCGATGTTGTGGTAGTGGATCGTCACCTTTGGGAAGGGTCTCCCATGGCTCCCTCGGCACTCCTAGACCCTCCTCAGCTTGTGGTAGAAGTCGTATCCACCAATTGGGAAGATGATTATGTGGATAAGTTTGAGGAGTACCAACGATTTGCTATCCCTGAGTATTGGATTGTGGACTATCTCGCCGTTGGGAGTCGCCAATATTTAGGAAATCCCAAGGAGCCAACCCTATTCATCTGCACCTTACAAGAGGATAACACTTACAACATGACGGGATATCGATGGGGCGATCGCGTCACCTCTCCCAGCTTCCCTCAACTCAACCTCACCGTTGAGACCCTATGTAATCTATAACTCTCTGGCTGAATGTCATGCACAAGCGACTTGTCAACCACTGCACCCTGGACTTCAGTATTCATCCGGTGGGTCCTCTGCTCGTTAAAGCGGGTAAAGAAGGGGCCGATCCCACCAAACCGGATATGGAATTTGTCGAAACCTATCACGCCGGGGGGCGATCGATTTATCTTCCCGGAAGTAGCCTCAAGGGAGCCATTCGCGCTCATGCTGAGCGAATTGTTCGCACCGTAGGAGGAGATAAACGTCCCTCCGGAGGAAAATCGGGTCTCTGGGCCAATGACCCCCTTAACGATAACTACGATTATCTTGAGAAGAAAACACCCTGCGAAATCTATCGCCAATCCTCCTTTACGGATCAGATTTTTGGCAACACGGCCCTCGCCAGTCGCCTGAGAATCGAAGATGCCTATCCCAATCGAGACCATCCCTTGAAACTTGAAGAACGCAATGGTGTGGCGATCGACCGTGTCTTTGGATCTGTTGCCGTCGGACCCTTTAACTACCAAATTTGTACCGATGGAGAATTTCGCAGCAAAATCCATCTGAAAAACTTTACCTTGGCCCAACTTGCTTTGATTGGCTTAGTCCTGCGAGACCTGGATCAAGGCTGGTTTGGATTGGGGTTTGGTAAATCTCGGGGACTGGGGACAGTTGAAGTTCAATTCAACTCAGCCCAAGTTAGTTATCCTGGTTGTATTCTTCAAGATGGGCATATTCAAATGTTGGGGTCTAGCAAACGTTGGACAATCACTAAACTGTTGGGGGTGGGTGAATTTCTCACGGATAATCCCTATGGGTTTCCCGAAGACGATGAAGTGAGAGTTTCGGTAGGAGGGAAAGAGATGGACTTGGGCGTTGGAGTCCAGTTAACCTGGCAAGGGGCTGCACAGGTTAAAGAGATATTCATGGAAGCCATGCCAAAATGGCGGGAGTTGTTAGGAGGAGTGGCAGCATGAGTCAAGCATTTATTGGCTATCGGTCTGGTGTTTCGTTAGAGGCACTCACAGAGCAACTCCAAGGGGATGAGACGGGCTATTATTATCTACAATATGTCGATCGCGTTGAAGGGTTCCTGCCTCATCTGTCTGACAAGACACTCAGTCCTGAAGGACGACTGTTTAACCCCAAACGAGAACTACGCTGGCAGCAGCGGAGAGAGGACTATGACTTACTTTGGCTCGGTTGTGAACCGCCTCCAGAGACATTTAAGGCTATGGCAGGAGATTGGGACTATTGCGATCGCCCTGCTAAAGTTTACCTACCCACCGAAGCTCGTTTACCTAAAGGAGTTCCAGCAAGTACTCAGTCTTTGAACATTGGTCAGCGCTATTTCTGCGATCGCAATACGGCGATCGTCCATTTTGTTGCCTTAACTGTGAACTAATATGTCTCCATCACGCCCTCAACCTCCCAACAAGAAAAACTCAGCAGAAAAACCCTATAGTATTGTTCCCTTTCCTAGACAGCGTCCATCCCTAGATACACCAAAGTATCACGGTCATGAGAAGTATCACGAGCAGCAAAAGCGCCGCAGTGGACGCTTGCATCTCAAACTAATTGTGAAAAATGCCGTTCATATCTCCACAGGTGTGATGGTTCTGGGGGAGGATATCGAGCAACCAGAATACGAGATTCTCAAAACCATGCTTCGCGGTCATGACCAACATTTACTACTGCCAGCATCATCACTCAAGGGTGTCGTGCGTAGTATTCATGAAGCCATCACCAATAGTACATTGGGGGTCGTCAGCTCATTTGCTCGTAAGAAAGGATGGATTCCTCAACAGCGCAGTTTAAATCCCAAGAAAGTTCATCAGCTTTGCCTATCCAGCCGTTTATTCGGGGCGATGAACTGGCAGGGAGTTGTCCATTTTCAAGATGCTCGCTGTCAAACGGATGAGTTCAAGGTTAAGTTCCTACCATCTCTTTACAAACCAGAAGCGGAAATTTTCAACGAAAAAATAGACCGTAAAGACTTGAATGAAGAATACTTTGATATGTCATCTCGTAAAATTAAAGGTCGCAAATTCTATTATCATTTCTCACACCCAATCAATGAAGCGGAGAAAGGTGTTGTGGAAACAGGTGTTTCAGCTCAGCAAGCACTCGCAGAGTATGTATTTACGACCCAAATTCGCTATCACAGTTTGACTCCTGCTGAATTAGGATCTATCTTTGCGGCACTTGGTTTAGATAGACAATATGGTTTCTATCTCAAGGTGGGGGCAGGAAAACCGATTGGTTTTGGAACTGTCGAGGTTAAAATCACTGAAATTGAACAACCCCAATCGATGAGCGATCGCTATCGCAGCTATAACGCCGAACCTGAAGTGATTACTGGTGACGCATTAACACAATTTATTGAAACGTCTTTAACAGAGTCGCACCAGCAAAATCTCATTGACTCCCAACAACTGCAACAGATTGCTCAAATCCTATCCTATCCCAGCCAACGTAAACCTACACTTGAGTACTAAACATGCTTAACTCACATCGTTTATCAGAAAGACACTGGCATATTTCCCATGCGATCGCTTTGGAAGTTGTTTTAGACAAAACCGATATCAATGAATTTAAAAAAGCTATTTCTTATCTGCGAACCATCTCCCATCGCCGAGATTTGGGTCATCATTTTTTAACTTACTGCCAAACTTTAGAAAAAAATGGAAACACTATCGCACATAGCAGTCAAACCAAGCAATACTACAAATCTCTTTTGAGTATTTTTGATTACTACTTGCGCCAATGTTTAAAACAAGATTTCAACAATTTTGAAGTTTTGTGTGAGGTATTATGCTGGGCATCTAGTTTAGCTAAATACTATAAAACCTTATTGCCTAGCAATCGCCAGAATAACTCCAGCGCCGAAAATGAACTGAGACAGCGACTGGACAACCATCTGCAGACCATCAAAGAATTGCCGAGTGTCCCCGTAACTTCTTCACCTGAATCAACCTCAAACGTTATTGATGTAGAAAAAGGTCAAATCCTAGAGGCGATCGCGACCAAAAAAGGTAGTAAAAACAAGGTGACTTATGAATGTTTGGGGCAGACTTTTAGCGAAAAAGAAGCGAAGAACTACGACAAAATCCCACTTAATCAACCCATCAGCGTTGAAGTAAAATCATTAAATGAAGACGGAAGTATAAATCATATCAAATTCGCCGGAAGTCCTTGATAAAACTTAAGTTGAAATATAGCAGACTGATGAGAGAGTCTGAAACATGAACCGGACCTGTCAACAAGAAGCAGATTTTGCCGCAAGTAGTATTAACTATAATTGGCTAGACTTGTGGACTAAGGATTCTTAGTATCACGTCGCGTTAACCATGACAACAGCCAAGACGACCTCCCAAACAACTGCAAAGGTTAGAGAACAACTGAGGGCACTGTCAGATTAAGGACAGAGAGCTTATTGAGTGTGCAACGATTCGTTCATAACTGAGGAGTCCCTACTGGAGTTTGGGAAAAACGAAGACACCAGCAATGGCGATGGTATATCAGATGCTCTAGAGTCCTAGGGAGGCAGAGCCTCCAAGGGGACGTGTCACGGCTGGAGCCATGACACGAGAGTACACGAGAGTAACGTCCTAATAACCGGCTTCCTCTTCATACTCCGGCTGCTTGGTCTTCTGAGGAATATTCACCTTCGGAGGATCGTAGGCCCGCTGGTCTTCTTCCTCAGACCAAGCATCGGCCTCAATATCCTCATATTCCACCGGCTGAGAATAATCCGGATAATCCGCCTCCTCATACACCGGTTCCTCCCGATAGGGTTCCGGCTCATAGGGTGGCTCGTACTGACTGCGACTGGTGTCACTCCAGTTTTCCGTCTCCGGCTCGTCATACTCCACATACACCGGTTCCGGTTCTGGCTCGTAGAGAGGTTCCGGTTGCGGCTGCGTCCATTCGTCTTCGTCCCATTGCTGCTCAGCCTGGATGGCCTGACGGCGAGGTTCTGGGGGAGCGGTGGGAATACCACTACCGAGTTGATTCTCAGGACGAGCCGTTGGGGTGTAAAATTCTTCTTCCTCTTCCCGTTCCCAAGGCGCACTCCCTAACCCGAGCCGTTCCATGACGCCCACGGATAACTGAGTCAATCGCTCCTCAGCACCTTCAAAGACAATCAGACGATTGGGGCCACTACTGACAATCTCCTCAATGGGAAGTTCGTAGGTACTCAGCAACTGCTCGGGAATCTGGGGAATACCAATCGAGGCGACGATGATAGAGACGACCTTACCATCGCGGGTGTCGAACTTGAAGCCCCGGACTTTGCCCAGCAGTTCCCCCACCTCCGTGATGACTTCGCTGTTGATGATGGTGCTGTACATCTCAACATCGAGGTCGTCTTCGATGACTTCATCAGTATCCACTAGGATGACATCACCAATCTGGCGGATGCGATCGAGCTGCATATAACGGGGTAGGCCAGCCACCGCAAGGATATTATCCCGCATTCCAAGGGCGACCACCTCCCGGCGATCAATATCTACCCAAATTTGGCTGACGACTCCGAGCCGCCTCCCGCCGTCGCGGGTGATGACTTGGGTTCCTAACAGATCGGAGCGTTGACGGATGTGTTCGGATGTCATTCTAGATGGAATCCTACGAGTCGAATCCTGGTTAATATACTCTACTATCAGACCGATCGCTCTGGCGAGAGAGATTCTTGAGTATCTGTTGACGGTTGCTGCTGCAACGTTAACCCCAACACCTGGGTATAAGCACCTCGGGCCTGGGTGACACCAATGGTTCTCGCGGCGGCGGCGATAGTGGGACGGCGCAAACTCACGACAATAAATTGCGCGGCTTGGGCCTGCTTTTTAATCATTTTAGCTAATCGTTCCACATTTGCCCCGTCGAGAAACATATCTACCTCGTCAAAGGCGTAAAACGGGGAGGGCCGATAGCGTTGTAGGGCGAAGATAAAACTCAAGGCCGTTAGAGATTTCTCTCCCCCCGACATCGACGCCAAGCGTTGCACGGGTTTCCCCTTGGGATGAGCTACCAGGTTCAAGCCCCCATTAAAGGGGTCTTCCGGGTCGCTCAGTTGCAGATGTCCGTCCCCCTCAGACAGTTCCGCGAAGATTTGGGCAAAATTTTCATTCACCGCGTCAAAGGCTTCTTTAAATGCCCGTAAACGCAGGGTGGTGAAGTTTTCGATGCGTAATAGGAGTTCCTGACGTTCATCCTGGAGAATGGCCAGTTTCTCGCTCAGTTCCTCCAGACGAGCCTGAGTCCGCTCAAACTCCTCTAGGGCCAACATATTCACCGGTTCCATGGCTTCGATGCGTTTGGCGAGGCTACGGAGTTCTTTGTCCAAGGTGTCCAGTTTATGCTGGGGGGGAACCTCCGGGAGTGGGTTGGGGAGTTCTTGCTCTTGTTCTCGCAATTGGTCCCGTACCTGCTGGAGTTGTTCAACTCGTCCCTCTTGGGTTTCTTGCAGTTTCTGTAACCGCCAGTCGGTTTGTTGTTGGCTGACGCGCAATTCCCGCAGTCGGGCTTCGGCGCGATCGCGGGCCTGTTTCTCTTCCCCCAATTTGGCCTCAATTTCGGCAAAACTGGCACGAGTCTGAGCTATCTGCTCCTCTAATTCCTCTAAATGCTGTGCGAGTTGCTGCTGCTGTTGTTCAATCTCCTGACGGCGATGCTGAAGTTCCCCCAACTGCTGCTGACGTTCCTGAGTTTTCTCTGTCAGTCGCTCCTGTTGACGGACTAACTCCCGCAACCGTTCTTCCGCCTCCCGCAAACTCTGGGTGCGTTGGGCCAGGATTTCTTCCCGTTGTTGAATCTCCTGTTGATACTGTTGCCATTCTTGGTGGGTTTGGGATTTCTCCAATTCCGCCAGTTGGTCCCGCAGGCCCTGTAATTGCTGTTCCTGTTGTGGGAGTTCCTGTTGCAGTTGCTGGAAACGGGCCTGGGTTCTATCGAGTTCTTGGCGTTGTTGCTGTTGTTGCGATCGCCCCTGTTCCTGTTGCTGCTGTAAACTCTCAATATCCTGCCCCAGTCGTTCCCGGCGCAATTGCAGTTCGCGATGTTGCTGTTTCGCCTCCATCAGAGCCTTCGCCCCTAACTTCAGTTCACTACTCCAGCGTAAAATCTCCCCCTCACAGCGTTCGAGAATCTCGCCAATCTGCCGTAGGCGATCGCGCAACCCCTTCACTTCCGCCGATTCCCCACTATCCACATTGCCAAAATGCAGATGAGACGCTCCCCGCCGCTGACTTCCCCCCGTCATGGCCCCACTCGCTTCCAGGAGTTCCCCATCCAGGGTCACCATCCGGGCCTGTCCCAACAAACGACGAGCATTATCCAAAGAATCAAACACCACCGTTGAGCCAAACACATAGGCAAAAATGCTGTCATAGCGTTCCTCACAATCAATCAGATTCACCGCATAGTCAACAAAACCCGGACTCCGTTCCACCTCGGGAGCGCGTTGAAAGCGGGGGGCGTGAATCTTGTTGAGCGGTAAAAAGGTCGCTCGCCCAGCCCGTTTTTCTTTCAAAAGCTGAATCGCCGCTGAGGCGACTAAATCATCTTCAACGACAACAAAGCCCAATCGTCCCCCAGCCGCCGTTTCTAGGGCAATTTGCACGTCGCTCTCGACCCGTCCCAGTTGGGATACCAACCCACAAATTCCGCTCAATCCTGACTGTTCTACCACTTGACTGGCATAACTGCCCGAGGCTTCCTGGAGAGCTTGATTTTGGGCTTCGAGCTTATCGAGACGGCGTTGTTTATCCCGCTGTTCTTGCTGGAGACGGGTTTGGGTGTCTTGCTGAATCTGCAATTCTTCTTCGGCGGCTTGGCTGGTGCGTTCGAGCTGTTGCAGATGCTCCTGGGCCTTGGTTTCAGCCTCTTGGAGTTGCTCATACTCCTGTTGACTCTCGTGCAGTTGTTCCTCTCGTTGGGCGATCGCCGTCTCCCGTTGACTGAGTTGTTCCCCCAATTGAGCCAGTCGTTCCCGAAGTTGGGCCTGTTCCGTCCGTTGGGGTTCCAGGGTTCCTAGGAGGGTTTCGGTTTGCTGACGCAGTTGGGTTTGTTCTTGCACCCAGGCCTGAGCGCGATCGGCTAAGGCGTTAGCGGACTCTCGCGCGCGTTCCAGTTCCCCTTGAGCCAACTCCCGTGACTCCCGCCGGGTGGGCAGTTGGTCCGTTTCGAGCAGTTGCTGTTGTTGCCGCAGTTGCTCCTGTTGCTGTTGGCTTTGGGCGATCGCCGTCTCCGTTTGGGCGATCGCCCTCTCCAGTTCCTGACCGTGTTGCTGTAACTCCTCCCGTCGCTGCTGGCGTTGTTGCTGTTCCGCTTCCTGACGGGCCAACTCCGACTGACGAGCCAAGAGTTCCTCTTCTCCCAAGGCCTTCACCTGCTGATTCAAAATATCCAGTTCATCGCTGGCCTGTTTCAAGTTCTCCGTCAGTTGAGCCAGCGTCTCCTGAAGCTCCCGCCGAGTGCGATCGCCCGCCGCCAGTTGTTCACCAATCTGCTCTTGGCGTTGGCGCAATTGCTGCCACTGTAACACCCGGGCCCAAGCTTGTTTTTCCTGTAATTCCTGGCGCAACCGTTGATATTGTTCCGCTTTGAGGCGATCGGCGGCCAGGCGATCGCGCTGGGTTGTCAGTTCCTTCTCAACAATACGACAGCGATCCTCGCGTTCCTCAACTTCCGCAAACTTCTCTTGGGCCCGATCAATTTTGCGATCGAAGGCCGCCACCCCAGCCAACTCATCAATAATCTCCCGCCGTTCCCGAGCATTCATGGAGATAATACTGGTGACATCCCCCTGAAGCACCACGTTATAGCCCTCGGGATAGACGCGCAACTCATTGAGTTGTTCATGTAACTCCCCCAGAGTACAAACCTCACCATTAATCGCATATTGCGACGTATAGCCCCCCGAGCGAGTCACCCGTAGCCGCCGCGTCACCCGCCAATCGCGATGTTGGGGGATTTCCTCAGTTTCAGATATCTGGATATCCGGGTTCTCATCTGAGGGTTCATCCGACGTCTCATCGGCCGTCTCATTAGCCTGCACCCGTCCCCACAAGCGATCCTCCGGAGACAAGTCAAAGGTAACACTGACACTGGCCTCCACCGTTGACCTACGTTTATTTTGCTGTTGATTGACCAAATCCGGCAGGCGATCGGCCCGCATCCCTTTCGAGGAAGCAATCCCTAGACAAAACAACAGAGCATCCAAAATGTTGGATTTCCCAGAACCGTTCGGCCCCGAAATCACCGTGAACTCGCGACGGAACGGCACTCTCGTGGTTCCCCCAAAGGATTTAAAGTTAGTGAGTTCAATTTCCTTGATATAAACCATGGGGAAGGCAAGAGGCAAGAGGCAAAAGGGGGGAATACCAGAACCCGGAACTGGAGGTAGGTGAACCCGGGTCTTGGGGCGATCGCCCCCGAGAGCAGGGATTTGATAGAATGCCACTAAAGCTGACAGGGGAGCAAGGGAAATCCAAGTATGAACGTTGCCATCTTTGAAGTATGTCGCAATCCCGAAATTCGCAAACAAACGGAAACCCTCCTGCTCTCCCAAGCCTTTGAACGTCTCGGCATTTCCTGCCAAGTCTATAGCAATGATGGCATCTGGTCGCGACGAACCTTCCTCAATCCTAGCTTATTGCAGAACGCCCTCAGTGATGGGCCCCTTGATGCCGTTCATCTAGCTCTCCATGGCGATCGCGATGGTCTTGTCCTAGGATGGTCTCAAGCCGAAAAAATCCGCGATCGCCGTCCCCAAACCCGCCTCTCCCCCAATGCGATCGAGACCATGACCCAATGGCGGGGTAAACTCATCGTCAGTGGTGCCGCCAGCGTCTATCCCCTCGCCGACGCCTTCCTGCAAGCCGGCGCCTCTGGAGTCGTCGTCCCAGAACGCTCCATCTCCTATCAGAACCTCGTTCCCTTCCTAGACATCTTCTATGGCAAGCTGGCGAATCGTCAAGCTCCCCAAACTGCCCTCGACAGCGCCATTCGCCAATTCCCCGATCTCCAAAGCTTTCGCCTCCTCTCTCGTCGCAATACTCCCGGATTGAGTTAAGCCCCCAAACCCATCCCCCAGTCCTCTTGACAAACTCTTCCCTGACAATTACTCTCATTAAGGTTGCTGCTAATTCAGAATAGTTCTAAATTAGCAGCTGCCAATCATCCTAAACGATGGCATTGAACCATCCCGAGCCTAATCCCTATCAGGCCCGGCATAGTTCAATGCCGATCTCCGGGACTGAACACCCAAGTTAGTTTCATACCCCATGGGAAATCGTCGGTTTACTATAGCCGATGCCCCTGGTTTTGAGTGGATTGCCCGAGCTAGCTGCTCTTCTACAACTAACAATTTTTATCAACTTTCATCCCCATACCCCCTGAGAGGATATCATGAAACGAAGAACCGTCATTTCTCTGATTAGCCTAGCCACCGCCACCAGCACCCTACTGATCGCCTGTGATGCCCAGGATAGTCCAACAGCCGATGGTGCAGCTGATGGTGCAGCCGGTGGAGGAGATGCCCTCGTCGTTTATTCCGGTCGTGGGGAAGATCTCATCGGTCCAATGTTCGAGCGTTTTGAAGCCGAAACGGGTATTCAGGTCAATGTCCGCTATGGCGACACCGCCGAACTGGCTGCCACCATTCTCGAAGAAGGTGATAACTCCCCAGCCGATATCTACTTCGCCCAAGATGCCGGGGCCTTAGGGGCCCTACAGGTCGAAGGTCGAACTCGCAATATCCCTGACAACCTGCTCAACCAGGTCGATTCGCGCTTCCGTTCCCGAGAAGGACAATGGGTTGGCATCACCGGACGGGCCCGAGTCTTTGCCTACAACACCGATATGCTCGATGCCGAAGACGTTCCCAACTCCATCTGGGACTTAACCGAACCGGAATGGTCTGGTCGAGTTGGCTGGGCCCCCACTAATGGCTCCTTCCAGGCCTTTGTTTCTGCTATTCGGGAACATGAAGGAGAAGAGCGGGCCCGGGAATGGCTCGAAGGTATGAAAGCCAATGATCCCCAAGTTTTTCGCAACAATACGTCCATTGTTGAAGGTCTCGGTCGCGGTGAAGTAGAAGTAGGATTAGTCAACAACTACTACCTAGCTCGTTTCCAAGCCGAAGATCCCAACTTCCCCGTTGCTCACCATTACCCCAGTGGTGATATTGGCTCCATGATTAACATCGCTGGGGTTGCCATCCTCAACAGTACCAATCAACCCGAGGCCGCCGAAGCCTTCGTCGAGTTCATGCTCAGCCCCGAGGCCCAACAACACTTCGCCGAAGGAAACAGTGAATATCCCTTAATTTCTGGCATTGAACCTCCCAATGACCAATTGCCTATTGCTGAGATTAACCCCCCGGATATCGACCTGAGCAGTTTAGAAGACTTAGAGCAATACTCCGGACAGATTTAGGATGCAAGAGCACCGTAGGATAGGAGTTCCGAGTAGTTGGGATGGGATTTAATTAAAGTCGGGTCTAAGTCAAAGCTGTCGATAAATAGGTCAAAAAGATGCTCATTGAGAGCCAAGCGTTTGAGAGAGGCGATGGAAAAACTCAAAGGTTCAGCACGAGTGTGGGTCGATTGTAAGGTGGCTTTGGCTAAATTGAGAGCCAGGAGACTGGCATTAACATGAGAGTCGAGGGCTTCAGCGGAGCGGGCCTCACAATCAGAGAAGCCCAGAAACTGACGAGCATCGCGAAAAATAAACTCAATTTGGAAACGAGCGGTGTAACAACGATAGAGATGGAGGGGGTCAAGGGTGACATCGGTGGAAAACAAGACCACGTAACTGCGTCGTCCATTCTGCTCTTTGAGCAAATAAGCCAAACGAACCGGTCGTCGAAAGTTAACTGACCAGACCACGGCTGTGTATAGAGAAACTCCTTCGTCTAAAGTGGCAACGAAAGTCAAACGACTCGGGTCAGTCAAATCAACCTTACCGTCATAGCGACGGGGGCGACCTCGTCCCCGATGAGGGCCGTCATAAAGAAACTTAAGATTAGCATCGCTGCGCAAGCGACCGATGGCCTCGAAGCCTAAGCCCACCACCCCATTGACCCACTTGGACTTGCTGTAAAAGCCATCCGCGACGACATAACGAATCCAGTCCGGGAAAAAGATGGTGCAGTAAGCCAGATGCCCGAGGTAGAAATCCAAGCGGCTCCTCGAAGCCACTTGGTCTTCGGTCGGGGTCTTCTCGGTTCTCAAGTCGGCTTCCGTTTGTTGGGCTGACAAGGTATAGCCCGTCTTCTGCTGCAAGTCAACAATAGCTACAACAGACCATTCGAGTCCTTTTTCGGCTCGTTGAGCTTTGCTGTTGTAAAACCAATCCAAGCCATGGGTGTGACGACCACTTTTCTCGTTGAAGGTGCAATCGACTACTACTATCTGTTCGCTGTCCTCGGGTCGTAGCTGTTCGATTAAGCGGCGGTTGAGACGTTCGAGTCCTAGACCCGCCTCGAAGTGTCGCCGATAAGTCCGCTCGTTTATCTGGCTGTAGCGGCTGAGATTCGTATAGTTGACTCGACCACAGACGACAAAGAGAGTGGTCATCAGGGTCATCAAAAATTTCTGCTGGGGTTTGCTAAATGTTTCCACCAGACCCGCTACAATGCTCTTGAGGCTATCCATCTGTGCAGCTTTGTTAGATTTACCACCTGCACTTTAGACGATGGATAGCTTTTCTCCAACTCGGCGAACCCACACCGCCGCTCTCTGGCGTCTCTGCCAACGACCTCCGCTCCCCCCCTCGGTAACTCGCTTTCTTTTCCCAACTCGACTTGTTGCACGAGACGGCACCTCCCCGGAATCCTTTGCCAGATACCGGTGACAGGCGTTTGTCTTACTGACTCAACTCAATAACGCCCAAAAAACTGTCCGGAGTATTGTTAGAGGGAACCCTGACCTTATTACAAGAAACCGGGGTCTTGTAAGGGACTTCGTACATGGGACTGTACCTGTCCTGATGAGGCTACATTGGCTACAATGTGGCCTTTGTCGTACCTTTGCCCCTGTCCATCACCCCTACCCTCATGGCGTTACAATCTCAAACAGCCACATCTGCCAGTCTGCCCTCCGGGCGATCGCGGCCCCCCCTGTTCCTTGTTCTCATGGCCAGCCTGGTCGCCGTCGGCATGGCCTTACCCTTGGCCTACCTAATCTTACGAGCCTTGGGAATCGGGGTGGTGGACTTTTGGGAAATTTTACGACGGCCGCGAACCATTCAGGTCTTTTTTAACAGTATTGGTATGGTCTTGGCGGTCACCGTCCTCTCCGCCTTAATTGCCATTCCCCTAGCATTTCTCACCGTCCGCACCGACTTACCCGGGCGGCGGTTTTGGAGTGTCACCTCCAGTCTACCTCTGGCTATTCCCACCTATGTGGGCAGCTTTGCCCTCCTGGCCTTTGCCGGTCCCCGAGGAAGTATGCTGCAAATTCTCCTAGAACCTTGGGGAGTGCAGCGGCTACCCTCAATTTATGGTTGGACTGGGGTGATTCTAGCCACAACCCTATTTTCCTATCCCTATCTTCTCCTAACTGTGCGAGCCAGTCTCCAGGGGATGGACCCCGCTATGGAAGAGGCCTCCCTGAGTCTAGGCTATAGCTATTCTGAAACCTTTTGGCGCGTGACCCTACCCCAATTGCGGCCCGCGATCGCCGCCGGGGCCCTGCTCGTGTCTCTCTACTCCCTTCAGGACTTTGGCACACCAGCACTGATGCGTTTTAACTCCTTCACCCGCATCATCTTCCTACAATATCGAGCCAGCTTCGATCGCAGTATGGCAGCGGCCCTCTCCCTAGTCCTAGTTGCCCTAGTCGGATGTATCCTCTGGTTAGAATACCGGGCCCGGTCCAAAGCCGCCTACTATAGCAGCGGTTCCGCCAGTCAGCATCAGCCCACATTAATTCCCCTAGGCCCCTGGAAATGGTTAGCCCTGGCCTTTTGTAGCCTGGTATTTCTCAGTTCCCTAGTCATGCCCCTCGCGGTACTCATCTTCTGGCTGGGACGAGGCATGATGGCGGGCCAGAGTCCGATTGACCTCGTCACAGCCATGCTCCCCTCAGCCGTCAACTCCATCTACGGCTCAGGCTTAGCGGCACTCATCGCCGTTATCTTTGCCCTTCCCATTGCCATTCTTGCCGTCCGCTTTCCCAGTCCTCTGAGCAGCCTTTTAGAACGACTCTCCTATATCGGCTTTGGGATGCCCGGAATTGTCGTCGCCTTATCCCTCGTCTTCTTTGGGGCCAACTACATGATTGGCTTGTACCAAACCCTACCCATGCTCCTGTTCGCCTATTTAGTCCTCTTCATCCCCCAAGGGGTAGGAACCTTACGCAGTTCCCTGTTACAGATTGCTCCCAGCCTAGAAGAGTCAGCTCGGAGTTTAGGGCGAACCCCCTGGCAAACCCTACGGGAAGTGACCATCCCCCTACTGCGTCCAGGACTCATCAGTGGCGCGATGTTAATTTTCCTCACCGCCATCAAAGAACTCCCCGCCACCCTATTACTCTCTCCCATCGGTTTCCGCACTCTAGCCACAGAAATCTGGCAAGCCACCGCCGAAAACGCCGCCTTCACCCAAGCCGCCGTTGCCTCCCTGATGATGCTCGTCGTCTCAACTCTCGCCACCCTCATCATCCTCTCCCAAGAGCGACTCACTCGGAAAAGGCAATAGGGGGAAGAAGCAAAACTGGACAGCCTCAGGGGACTGCCCAGTATCAATGCGGTGATACCCACACAGAGTTAATAACGGGGAACGCGATTAGTTGCTCGGGGCAACCTTTTCCTTGAACAGTTTGCCAGCGGAGAAGGCGGGAACCTTGGTGGCGGGGATGACCATCTTGTCGCCGGTTTTGGGGTTACGACCTTCACGGGCCTTACGATCTCTGGCTTCAAAGGAACCAAAGCCGACCAGGGTCACTTTGTCATCGCTCGACACCGCTTCCACAATGGTTTCCAGGGCTGCCGTTAGAACAGCGTCCGCTTCCTTTTTCGTGACGTTCGCTTTCGCGGCGACGCGATCGACGAGTTCTCCTTTATTCATGTCTGGATGTCTCCTTAAGGTCAGATAGTACGGGTTCGTAACTGCCTAAACGGGTCTTGAGGACACTTTAGGCAGGAAACATCGGATAGGCTTTTTAGACTAAAAACCTCGAAACTCTTGGTCTTACGATGTTTCACTGACTCATTCTAATGGGTGTTTGCCCGATCTGGATCGCAGAAAGTATTAATTTATCTTGATTTTAGGATTTTTTTGACATCTATCCTTTTTTTTTAGGCAAATCTGGGAAAAAATCTTGACAATTCCTAAAAAATTGAGTAAGACTCTCTGGCTCTAGTGGCGGTTGTTTGACTCCCGGGAGGGCGATCGCCCTCCTCAACTTTGGCAGATGTGCTAACAGTTAGGGAGGGGTGCAATCTTGGCCCTAAGGATGCTCTGGGGACTCTAAACCCAGCCTTAGGACACCAAAAACGACTATATAGCAATTAACGGTTAACTGAGGATTAGGGGGGGGCCATCTGATACGTTGCTCTAGGTTTTTGGGTCTGCTTAGTTGAGCTTGGCCCGTCACTAAACCGCTAAAAACTCCTGAATCACCTCTTGGGAGAGGTCTTCTGTCGCTCCTGAGGCGACGATTCCCCCTTTCTGCATGGCGTAGTAGCGATCGGCTTGGCGGACAAAGTGTAAATGCTGTTCCACCAAAAGGACGGAAATCCCCGTGCGCTCGATAATACGACGGACGGCGGCCTCAATTTCTAGGATAATCGAGGGTTGAATCCCCTCCGTAGGTTCATCAAGGAGTAACAGGCGCGGTTGGCCCATCAGGGCCCGGGCGATCGCCAACTGTTGTTGTTGTCCACCACTCAAGTCTCCCCCCATGCGGCCCAACATCGTCTCTAACACGGGGAATAACTCAAAAATTTCCGGGGGAATCACCTTCTTCGAGCGTCCCGGACGGGCCTCTAACCCCAACAAGAGATTTTCCTTGACCGTGATGCGGGGGATAATTTCTCGACCTTGGGGAACATAGCCAATTCCCGCTTGGGCCCGGCGGGGTGTGGATAAGGACAACAGGGGGCGATCGCAAAAGTTGATTTGTCCTGATCGAGGAGCTAACAACCCCATAATCGTCTTCAACAGGGTCGTTTTACCCACCCCATTCCGACCAATGAGACAGACCATCTCACCCATGGGAACACTCAAATCCACATTACGCAGAATATGACTCTCGCCATAATAGACATTCAAGCCCGAAACCTGGAGCATTAACCCGGAGTCGGGAGTCGTGGTGCGGGTATCTACAGCTTGCATCGGTTAATCCTCCTCCTCCGAAGGTCCTAAATAGACTTCAATCACTCGTGGGTTATTTTGAATCTCATCCATGGTTCCTTCACAGAGGAGAGACCCTTGATGTAACACACTCACCGTTCGGGCAATTTGTCGCACAAACTCCATATCATGCTCAATCACAATAATCGAGTGATTCTCCGCCAGAGTCAGGAGCAAATTGCCGACATTTTCCGTTTCCTCATCCGTCAACCCCGCCACCGGTTCATCCACCAGCAGTAAATCGGGGGACTGGGCCACCAACATGCCAATTTCCAGGCGTTGTTTCTCCCCATGGGACAGGAGTGCCGCCTCTAAGTTCGCCTTAGCACTTAAGCCAATGGTTTGCAGAATCCCACTAACCGTCAGCCGTTCTCCCTGGTCCGGCTTACCAAACAGGGTTTGAAAGACTCCTTTACGGCGATTACAGGCTAAATCGAGGTTATCCCAGACCGTAAGATTGAGATAGACACGGGGGGTCTGAAATTTACGGCCAATGCCCAGGCGAGAAATTTGATGTTCGTTGAGGTTGCGCAGATTCTGACCCTTGAAGCGGACTTCACCCTCCGTCGGTTGAACTTTCCCGGTAATGGTATCGAGAAAGGTCGTTTTTCCCGCCCCATTGGGACCAATGATCACCCGTAATTCTCCGGGGTCGAGGCTGAAAGTAAGGGCATTGAGCGCTTTGAAGCCGTCGAAGTTGACGGTGAGGTTATCGATTTCCAGGATTTTTTCAGTCATGTTGGGGAGACGGGGAATTAGCGATCGAGACGTTCGAGTTCATCCTGTTCCTGCTGAACTTCCGGGTTGAGGTCAATGTCGGGATAGCTCACCAGACGCGGTTGCAGGCCCAGGCGCGATCGCACTTGGGGAATGGCCGAATCTCGGAACCAACCATAAAGTCCATTAGGAAGGACTGTCACGACAATTAGGAATAAGCCTCCCTGGAAAAATAACCAAGCCTCGGGAGACCATTCACTCAGGAAAGTTTGGGCAGTGCGGACTAAGATGGTGCCGATAATCGCCCCGATCAGGCTCGCTCGACCACCGACGGCAACCCAAATGACCATTTCAATGGAAAAGGCAACTTCCATAAAACTCGGGGTAATCAGTCCCGTTTGGACTGTAAATAAAGCCCCAGAAATGCCGGCGATCGCCCCGGAAACTGCAAAGACTAAAATCTTAAAGCCGGTGGGGTCATAGCCAGCAAAACGGGCTCGAATTTCATCATCCCGAATTGCCACGAGCATCCGTCCAAAACGCCCATCTGTCAACCAACGACAGAGTAAATAGACCAAACCCACCATGACTAGAGACGTTTGAAAAAAGGCGAGCTGAGCTTGAGGCGCTCCAGCCGCAACGCCGAAGATTTCATAGCGATTGGTACTGAGTCCATTGGTCCCGTTAATCAGGTCTTGCTGCCCGTTGAAGAAGTTAAAGAACACCAAGAGAGCCGCTTGGGTCAAAATAGAAAAATAGACCCCCTTAATGCGGTTACGAAAAACCAAATAGCCCAGAAGTCCGGCCACAAGTCCCGGAATCAGGACAATGGAAATTAGGGTAACTGGCAGCGAATAAAACGGTTGCCAAATCCAGGGCAGCTCCTCCACACCATAGAGGCTAAAAAAGTTGGGGATTTGCCCTTCCGGAAGTTGTAAGTTCAGGTGCATGGCGAAGGCATAGCCCCCGAGAGCAAAGAAGATTCCATGACCCAAACTTAATAAACCGGTGTAGCCCCAAATTAGGTCAATGCCTAAGGCGGCAATAGCCAGGGCCACGAAACGCCCTAACAATCTCAGGCGGAAGACCGGTAGGATTAGGGGCATGATGACCGCCAAGGCGATGGCAACACCGAGGACGATCGCCGGTTCGAGCCACCATTTGGGGCGACGGGATTTTGTCCCTGGGGGATGGGTCGGAGAAGAACTCATTATCACACTTAGTTACTTTTGTCAATAGCCAGGCGACTATCAATTGCTCAGATAGTTCAGAAGAGAGGAACTACAGTTCAGCCGTTCGTCCTTTCTGGGGAAAGATCCCTGACGGTTTGACCTGTAAGAAGGCAATGATCAGGGCAAAGACCATGACCCGAGCCATACTGGTTGAGGTGAAAAAGCGCAGAAACTCAGCAACAAACTGTAAGGCATTGATATCGTCAAAAACCCCAACCAATGCCCCAGATCCCAGCAGATAGGTACTCACCCCAATGGCCAAAGCGGCGAGAATGGCTCCAAACATATTGCCCACTCCGCCGACAACCACCACCATAAACGTGTCCACAATGTAGTTCTGACCCACATTCGGCCCCACAGACCCCAGTAAGGTAATGGCGCAGCCAGCAATCCCCGCCAAGCCTGAACCGAGAGCAAAGGTCAGAGCATCCACCGTTTCTGTGGGAATCCCCAAACAGGCACTCATACTACGATTCTGAGTCACTGAACGAATCCGCAATCCCCAATCAGAGCGATTAAAGAACCAATACACTGCCAATAGACAGAGTAGGGTTAAAACAATGATGAACATTCGGGAATAGGGCAGACGATAGGCTCCCACTTCCAGACCCCCTCGCAGCCAGGGTGGCGTACTCACGTCCACATTACGCGGACCAAACCAGGGCTGTGCCAAGGTATTCACCCCCGTCATGGCCCAGCCGGCTAGTCCAGCAATCCCTAAGGACAGGGGCAGGAGGACGGCGATCGCCCACCCTTTTATCCCCTCCCAGTTGGGGCGACGACGCAACACCCACATTCCCCCGAAAAAGAGGGCGCAAAAGAGCAGAATGGCGATCGCCAACAACCAATTCACACTACGCACCAACTGGCGCAAAATCAAACTTACCCCCCAGGTCGCCAACAGCGTTTCCAGAGGTCGACCATATAGGAAGCGAATCACCCCCCGCTCTAAAATTAGCCCCACCATCGCGGAGATCAAAAATGCCGCTGGGAGAGCCACAAAAATATAAAGTCCAAATATGCCGTCACCCGCGTCCAAATCGCGAAAGAAATTTTGCACAACAAAGGTGGTATAGGCACCTAGCATCATTAACTCACCGTGAGCCAAGTTAATAACACCCATCAGCCCAAATACAATCGCTAGACCTAAGGCCGCAATTAGGAGGACTGACCCAATGCCAATGCCGTTAAAAATACCAACAGCAAGCTCGATCATGGGTCGTGATTAAAACTAAAAACTGACAATATATAGGGGCGAATGAGGGTGCAGCTCGATCCGCGAACACCCTCAACAGAGGTCAAACTTGAGACCCTTAAAAAGGGAATTTAAGCATCTTCAAGTCTAAACCGTCCCCCCTTATTGGGGTCACTCCAGTCGCAAGCATAGCCCTGAGTCTCAGGGACATATTGGTTCCAAGGCTGTGGGTCAACCCGGTCTTCCGTGGCCCAGACAATATCAAACAGGCCATCGTCACGCACCTGACCAATGCGAACCATTTGGGAAATGTGATGATTCTCATTCATCGTCACTAACCCCTGAGGAGCTTGGAACTCCTGACCAATAGCAGCCGCCCGTACCCCTTCGATATCATAGGCGTCACCCACCTGTTCCGCTGCCTGTTTCCAGAGATACACCATCAAATAAGCAGACTCCATGGGATCGTTGGTGACGCGGTCCTCCCCGTATTCGGCTCGGAATGCTTCGACCCAAGTTTCATTCTCTGGAGTTTCCACAGTCTGAAAATAGTTCCAGGCGGCATAATGACCCACAAGCAAGTCAACACCGATTTGTTGAACTTCTTCCTCTGCCACACTCACAGACATCACTGGATAGCGTTCAGGATCCAGACCAGCCCCTTGCATTTGCGTGAAGAAAGCGACGTTGCTGTCTCCATTGAGGGTGTTAAAAATCACCCCACCATCAGGTAATGCCCGTTGAATTTGGGAGATAATGGGCGTGACTTCTGTACTGCCGAGGGGCATATAGTCTTCGCCCACAACCGTCCCACCTTCAGCCGCAAGTTGTTCCTTGATAATCGTGTTGGCTGTACGGGGGAATACATAGTCCGACCCCACTAAGAAAAATTCATCCCCCTTATTTTCCAGAAGCCATCGCACCGCTGGCTCAATTTGTTGGTTGGGGGCGGCTCCAGTGTAGAAAATGTTTTTGGAGCATTCCTGTCCTTCATACTGCACGGGATACCACAGCATATGGTCCCGAGTTTCAAAGACATCCTTAACCGCCTGACGACTCGCCGAAGTCCAGCAGCCAAAGACCACAGCAACCCCATCTTGGTCGATGAGTTTCTCGGCTTTCTCAGCAAATGTCGGCCAGTCAGAGGCCCCGTCTTCGACGATGACTTCGAGCTGCTTACCATTGACGCCGCCATTGGCGTTAATTTCTTGGATGGCTAGTTTTTCCGCATCAACTAGGGTTGTTTCACTGATGGCCATCGTCCCACTAAGGGAGTGGAGAATGCCCACTTTAATCGTGTCATCATCTCCACCAGCGCCGCCCGTCGCCGGACCATTGGGGTCAGCGCAGGCCTTGAGAATTAAACTGGTTCCAAATGCGGCTGAACCATACCATAAAAATTTACGCCGTCCTAAACCTTTGCTCATATTTAGTCTCTTTGCTTAAACATAGAAAACTGTTGTCTTTCTCATGAGAGAAAATTGGAGTCTTCTCCTTCAGTTCCTTTACAAAAAAGGGAATTTAGGGTTACAAAATTTTCTATTCTGAAGGAGCCGTCCAGGAACGTATCCTAAACCAATTGTTCTAGAGATAATGTAATCTAGGCTACCAAAATAAACGAAGATAAGATTACAACATTATTCAACGAAAAGTCTAAGTCTAAAAAAGCTCCCGCTTGCCCTTTGGGACTGATAAACGGGAGCTGGCTCTCAATTTACGACGGGTTGAGCAACGGGTAGGGATGAACGCTTAGCGAATACGATAACCAATATCACTACGGAAATAAGCCTTCTCAAAGTCAATTTTGTTGACTGCCCCATAGGCATCGGCGATCGCCGCCGGAAAACTATCTGCGACAGCTGTCACCCCTAAAACTCGTCCACCACTGGTTAGTAATTGTTCCTGTTTCAATTGGGTTCCAGCATGAAAGACGATCGCCCCTGTCTCTTGAGCTTCCGTTAGCCCCGTAATTCCTTTCCCTTTCTCATAGTCTCCCGGATACCCTCCTGAAGCCATCACCACACAAACCGCCGCCCCAGGATGCCAGTCTAAGGGAGGTTGCTCGGCTAAAGTTTGATCTATACAGGCTTGCAAGAGAGTATCCAAGGGAGTTTGCAGTAGGGGTAACACCGCTTGAGTTTCTGGGTCTCCGAAACGACAGTTAAACTCTAAAACCTTAATCTCGCCACTCTTCGTTACCATCAAGCCAGCATACAAAATACCACGATAGTCAATGCCACGTTCTTGTAACGCAGCCAGAGTGGGTTCTAAGATGTCCTTCTGAACCTGGGTCATCCCCGCCTCAGACAAGACTGGTGTTGGTGCGTAGACCCCCATCCCTCCCGTGTTAGCCCCCGTATCTCCTTCACCAATAGGTTTATGATCCTGGGCCGGGAGCAAAGGAACCACGGTTTTTCCATCGCACAGGGCCAACACCGACACTTCCTGTCCCGTCAAAAATTCTTCAACCACCAGAGTCTCGCCTGCATCCTGAAACCGTCCGCTAGCAATCTCATCAATGGCGGCGTAGGCCTCTTCGATGGTTTGAGCCACCGTGACCCCTTTCCCCGCCGCTAGTCCATCGGCTTTGACGACAATGGGCGCTCCTATCCGTTGCACATACTCTTTGGCAGCCTGACTCTCTTGGCGTCCAAAGGTGACTGAGGTTGCCGTGGGAATCCCCGCTTCAACCATTAGGGTTTTGGCCCAAGCCTTACTCGCTTCAATTTGGGCCCCCGCTTGACTCGGGCCAAACACGGGGACCCCGCGCTCTTGTAAATAATCGCTAATCCCCATCGCCAAGGGCATCTCCGGCCCCACCACCACAAAGGGACAGCCCTGCACCTGAGCAAAGCGAGCAATGCCTTCAAAATCTGTCACTGACATGGCAAGGTTAAAGCAGTTGGGGAGGGTTGCCGTTCCCCCATTCCCCGGCACGCAAAAGACCTTATTGACTCTCGGGGACTGAAGCAATTTCCAGGCGATCGCGTGTTCCCGCCCACCGTTACCAATGACTAATACGTTCACTCAAACCTCCTAACATCCGATTCACCCCAGGGGGCGATCGGTCAATCATGCCAAGCCTGATTCTACACCCACGGCCGCACCTAGAGACCATTTTCCCAGGGACTGTCTTGGGTCAGAGGCACAAATTTGGGTAGAATTGTCGAGTTTGAACAGAATCGATTTCTAAAACAATGTCTAAAATGCAGTCGATTAACGCTAGGTTTGGCATAGGCTCGCGTTCTCGTTCCCTTTTCGTCAGTTTATTGGCTGGGATGATGCTTTTCCTGGCCAGTTGTGGGAACGCCCCTCCAGCTGAGCCCCCGACCTATACCCCCGACGTAGTGCAACGGCTAGAGTCCTACGCCGGCGATATCCAGGGGATGCGCGATCGCATGGGCGAACTCGAACAGCTCATCCAAGAGCGAGACTGGGTCTATGTGGATAACTTCATCCATGGTCCCCTAGGAACCCTGCGGCAAGACATGACCCTGTTTAACCGTAATCTTCTCCCTCAAGATCAGCCCCCCGGTCGCGAGTTAGCCCGGGAGGTGTTCCGTCATCTCGAAGCCATTAGTCTTGCGGCTGAAAATTCCGATTACGCCACCGCCACGAAAAATTACCGCGAAGCCCTCACGGACTTAGATGCGTTCCTAGACCTGCTTCCCAAGTCGAGCGGGAGTTAAACCGACTTCAGTTTTTTGTCCGTAAACCCCGTTCCTGGGGGCGAACTGAGCCAGCTCGCCCCCATTTTTTCAAGGACAGAAGCGGCGGGCCTACAGGGTAGCCAATACCTCACGAGCCGCCGCCAGAGTGCGCTCAATGTCCTCATCCGTATGAGCCAAGGAAGTAAAGCCCGCCTCAAACTGGGATGGGGCTAAATAAATGCCTCGTTCTAACATCCCCCGATGGAAGTTGCCGAACTTGGTCGCATCGGAGAGCTTGGCATCATCATAGTTATGCACCGGTCCCTCACAGAAGAACATCCCGAACATGGCACTAAGGGAACCACCACAGACCGTATGCCCGGCTTCCTGGGCCGCATTGAGTAACCCTTCCGAGAGTCGTTGGGTTTTCTCATGTAGTTGTTCATAGACCCCAGATTTTTGCAGTAATTCCAGGGTTTTAATGCCCGCCGTCATGGCCAAAGGATTGCCCGAGAGGGTTCCGGCTTGATACATCGGACCCGCCGGAGCCACCATAGACATGATATCGGCACGACCGCCATAGGCACCCACCGGTAGGCCACCACCAATGATTTTACCCAGGGTGGTTAGGTCAGGAGTGACCCCAAAGCGTTCTTGAGCGCCTCCATAGGCAATGCGGAAACCAGTCATCACTTCATCAAAGACCAGTAAGGCCCCATGGTCTTGGGTGAGTTCCCGCAGGCCTTCCAGGAACCCCGCATCAGGAAGAATAAAGCCAGAGTTGCCCACCACCGGTTCTAGGATGACCCCGGCGATTTCCTCGGGATTATTTTTAAAGAGTTCCTTCACTGCTTCCAGGTCGTTATAGGGAGCAGTTAGGGTGGCGCTGGTGGCCGCTTTCGGGACGCCGGGGGAGTCAGGAAGCCCCAGGGTGGCGACCCCAGACCCAGCTTGAACCAAGAAACTATCGGCATGACCGTGATAGCAGCCTTGGAATTTGATAATTTTCTCCCGGCCCGTGAAGGCCCGCATTAGGCGCAGTACGCCCATGCAGGCTTCGGTTCCTGAGTTGACGAAGCGGACCATTTCGATGCAGGGAACCGCATCGATGACCATTTCCGCCAGGACGTTCTCTAGGTAGCAAGGGGCGCCGAAGCTGGTTCCTTTTTCCAGGGCCTCCCGCAAAGCGCCAATGACTTCTGGGTTAGCATGGCCACAGATGGCAGGTCCCCAGGTCCCAACATAGTCAATGTACTGGTTGCCATCGACGTCCCAGACATAGGCGCCCTGGACTCGGTCAAAGACGATGGGTTGACCGCCAACGGATTTAAAAGCTCGCACCGGCGAACTCACGCCACCTGGCATAAGTTTTTGGGCAGCGGCAAAGATTTCTTCCGACTTGGTTGTTTGTAGTGTCGTATAAACCAAAGCAGGCTCCTTAATTGATGTCTAACGGCTTAACGTCAAGGTCGCGCAGGATAATATCTGCGATAAAATTGCATTTTGAGAAAACTCGAAACTTCTATCTTAACGGACAACGGCTCGAATCTCACGGGGGAGTGGCCGATGAGGGGGCCAACTTCAGTTCAGTGCCTCAGGAAACTGGACAGATGGGGTGCGGCTTGGGGGTTGAGCGAGCCCGCTCTCGTGAGTTTGGCCTGACAATGGCATAATCGGGGATGATTAACGACGCTTCGAGTTTGAAAACGTGCGAGTTCTACTGACGATTCCTCATTATTTTAATCCCCAAGGTTCTAAGGCTCATGGATCGTTGCAGTCAAATCCTCAACCTCGGATTGAGGCACTGACGGCTTGTCTGCGATCGCTCTATGAAACCTTTGGCACACGTCAGAGTTATTATGCCCATGATGTCGACGAGTCTCGGGTTAAACGCAAACCCGCCAATACCAGCACCCAAGTTGAGCTGGACATCGTGATTTGTACCACGGTAGAGTTCCATCTGTTAGATCAACTCCCCTTCCCGTCGGACTTGTTTCGCCAGGAGTCCTTTATCCTAGAAGATCCCCAATGGTTAGGACTCGGCTGCCATTTAACCCTACAACGTCAGTTGGGGTCCTATGATTATTACGGCTATCTTGAGGATGATTTAATTCTGAGAGATGGATACTTTTTTCAAAAACTCAGTTGGTTTAATCAGCAGGTCGGAGACTCTCTCGTTTTGCAACCGAATCGCTTTGAAGTCTCTCAGCAAGGGAGTCCTGAAAAAGTTTACGTCGATGCAGATTTTGAAAGCATCTCCCAGCTATTTGCTGGCTGTCCTCACGATTTCAGTGACCAACAACAGCTAATCGCCCAGTTCTTAGGCCAGCGCTTGCAGTTTAACCGAGCCAGAAACCCCCACTCCGGTTGCTTTTTTCTCAGTGCTCGTCAACTGGACTATTGGACTCAACAGCCCCATTTTATGAATTTTTCTCGACGTTTTATTAGTGGTTTGGAAACTTGTGCAACCCTGGGATTGATGGAAACCTTTTCTGTCTATCAGCCAGCGTTTGAAAATGCCAATTTCCTGGAAGTTCAGCATTGGGGCGACGCGCTCACCCGAAGCTGGCAGGAGGATGACAGTTTCAGCTACAGGAGCCGCTGTTATGCGCCAAGACCCGCTAACCCCAAGGCTCTAAGTTGGTCTCCAGACCTCTGATCGGTTTAGAATTGACTCAATAATGGGGGTGGTGGGACTTGAACCCACACGACTGTCACCAGTCAACGGATTTTAAGTCCGTAGCGTCTACCATTCCGCCACACCCCCAGGATGTCGATTTGGCTTAGTTAGTTTAAGCGCATTCCTTCAATGTAGCTGAGATGGCTTTTTTTGGCAAGCCCTGGGCGGAAATTGCTCGAAAACCGGTAGAATAGCAGCCAGTTTAGTGGCAACCGTCCATCATGCAATCCATCGACTGGCTGATTGTTCTGAGTTATTTAGTCATCACCATGGGCCTAGGGATTTATCTGTCCCGCAAGGCTTCGAGTAGTTTGGAAGACTTTTTTGTTTCAGGGCGATCGCTCCCCTGGTGGTTGGTGGGGGTGAGTATGGCGGCCACAACCTTCTCAATTGATACCCCCCTACTCATTACTGGCATTGTCGGTAATCAGGGCATTGCCGGAAACTGGCTTTGGTGGAGTTTTGGTATTTCCCATCTGCTAACGATTTATCTGTTTGCGAAGATGTGGCGGCGATCGGAGGTGATCACCGATGCGGAACTGACGGAGATTCGCTATGGGGGTAAGATGGCGGCGGTTCTGCGGGGGGTAAAAGCCTTTATCTTTGCCGTTCCCATGAACTGCATCGGCATCGGCTACGCCATGCTGGGAATGGTGAAGGTGGTGGATGCGTTGCAAATTTGGGAAACCTTGGGGATTGAGGCCGGAGATACCCAGTTAAAAATCTGGAGTGTGGTGGGGGTTAGTCTTTTTGTCCTTGTTTACTCTGGCTTGGCGGGATTGTGGGGAGTTGTGGCTACGGACTTCTTCCAGTTTATTTTGGCGTTGTTGGGGGCCTTATTGGTGGCAGGAATTGCCCTCGATCGCATTGGTGGGATGGAAACCCTCATCAGCCGTATCCCTGAAGTCACCGATATTAACACCCTCGCCATTCTCCCCTTTGATATTGGCGGCGAAGGAGGGGTAATTAGCTTTGGAGAAGCCGCTGGAATTACCGCCAGTGCCTTTTTTGCCAATATCTTTATTCAATGGTGGGCCTGGCGACGTAGTGATGGTGGTGGGGAGTTTGTGCAGCGGTTTGCAGCGGCGAAAACCGAGGCGGAGGCGGAAAAAGCGGCCTGGACATTTAATATCATGCACTATGTGGTCCGGACTTGGCCCTGGATCATCGTGGCCCTGGTGGCGTTGGTGGTCTTTCCGGATTTGGAGGATAAGGAACTGGGCTATCCCATGTTGATGTTGGAGTTCTTGGGGCCGGGATTGTTAGGGTTAGTGGTGGCCTCGTTGGTGGCGGCGTTTATGAGTACCGTCTCAACCTCGATTAATTGGGGGGCTTCTTTTATCACTAATGACCTCTATCGCCGCTTTGTTAATAGCGAGGCCACGCAAACCCAGTTAGTCCTCGTGGGGCGGTTGTCCTCGGTATTGGTGACTGGGTTAGGGGCGATCGCCGCCTTCCTGGCCAATGATATCAGTCAGGTGTTTGAGTTGATTATCGCCATCGGTACAGGGTCAGGGTTAGTGTTAATGCTGCGCTGGTTCTGGTGGCGAGTCAATGCAGCGGCAGAACTGACAGCGATTGTGGCCAGTTTTATTGTGGGGAGTTTAGCTACCCTAGCGGTGGGTTGGCAGGTTCCGGCGGGGAGTTGGCAAGAAACTTGGGTGGTGAATCCTATGTCTGACTATGGGATTCGGGTGATGACGATTACGGTAATTGTCTGTAGTCTCTGGATTGTGGTGATGTTCTTAACTCCCCCAGAGTCCGAGGCCACCCTGGATGAGTTTTATCGCCGGACTCGTCCGGGGGGGTTAGGTTGGGGACGACAACAGGCCAACACGGGCCTACTACCCGCCCAGAATTTGACCTTAGATTTAAAACGGTCCGTTGCGGCGAATCTCTTGTTATTTGGGATGTTACTCGGTTGCGGTGGCTTTCTCTTATTGCGATCGCTCTTCGGCTGGTTCTGGCTGATTGTGGCAGTGATTGGTGGTATGTGGCTACGTCAACTCAATAAACATAAGGCGATCGCCATTCCCCGCCCAGGAACTGAGGAGTAGGGAACAGGGAACAGGGAACAGGGAACCACGTAGGGGCAATCCCTTGTGGTTGCCCGAGGACACAAAGAAGAACACAGCGATGGATTCCCCCCTATCACCCCTTGCCTCTTGCCTCTTGCCTCTTGCCTCTTCCCCCCTCCTCTTCCTCTGTGTCCTCTGTGCCTCTGTGGTAACCCTCTTGCCTCTTGCCTCTTGCCTCTTGCCTTCTTCTAAACCTGAAACCGATCGCCCAAATAATACTGACGTACCAGGGGATTATCGTAGAGTTCCCCTGGACTTCCTGAGGCGAGGATTTCCCCTTCGCGCATAATGTAGGCGCGATCGGTAATTTCTAGGGTTTCTCGGACATTGTGGTCGGTAATGAGGATGCCGATATTGCGATCGCGCAACCGGGCAATCACCTGTTGAATATCATTAACGGCAATGGGGTCGATGCCAGCAAAGGGTTCATCAAGGAGTAAGAACATCGGTTCCCCATAGCCGGTGGAGAGCGATCGGGCAATTTCCGTGCGTCGTCGCTCCCCCCCCGAAACCTGTCGGCCCAGGGTGGAGGCGACTTTCCCTAAACTGAACTCCTCTAGCAGCGTGTCTAGCCGTTTACGCCACTCGCGACGGGGAACCCCAGTCTGTTCAAACACCAACAAGAGATTATCCTGCACGGTGAGATTGCGAAAAATACTCGCTTCCTGGGCCAAATAGCCCACCCCCATCTTGGCTCGCTCGTGCATGGGCAACACGGTAATATCCCGTTGATCCAGCCAAACCCGGCCGCGATCGGGTTTGACTAATCCCGTCACCATATAAAAGGTGGTGGTTTTTCCCGCACCATTGGGCCCTAAAAGTCCCACCACCTCCCCTTGACTCACCGACAAGTTGACGCGGCTGACAATTGACCGTTTCTGATAGGACTTATGGATGTTCTCAAGGACAATTTTCATGGAGGAGGGATAGGAACAAGGACTCTAGCGAATCGCCGGGGGTGCGGGAGCGGAGGGCCGTTGACCGTTGCCATTCTCGGGAATCATATAAATGGCTTCCACCTGACGTTCTGGGAGGGGTTGGGCCACAAATAAGCCTTCATCGATTAAATAGGTCACCACCTCACCGCGAATGCTGTTCCCCTCCTGGAGGACAAAGACGTTCCCCGTCAGCACCAGCCGTTGTTCATTACTAAAAAACTGAGCCTGATTTGAGGTGGCCTGGAGATTGCGGGAGGGGAAGTTGACCTGAACATTACCTCGGGCCGTGACAATTCCCGTGCGTGCGTCGGCTTCCTGTTGGTCAGCGCGAACGGTGAGGGGTGAGCCACCATTGCCTTGAGAGTAGGTCGGGGGGGCGATCGTCCCCGAGAGAGCGATGGGGAGCGATAAGGCCAGCGCCAAGCGCCATTTCGCCAATGTTGGGATGTTCATAATTAATTAGGTCACAAAGGCTGAATCGATGAGCCAATCCGAAGTTAAGCGGGTAAGCCAACCGGAACAGGTCTGAGGTGGCTGTAGTTTATCTTAGCAATGGCTGTTCTCCCTAAACGATGCCATAGGACAGTCTTCCACCTGAGTGATGGTGTTTCCGGTGTAAGCGCGAAATGGTCTCAATCGCAGCCACTCCCGTCACTGGCTGTAATTTTGTCACAAGGGAGCCGGAGGTAACTCCTGAAACCCTTGAAATCTCGTATCCCAAGCCTCGCAACTGTCACATTGCCTAGAAGACACTCCGCAAAGTCAACTGTTTTCGACCCTAGAGCCAGAGTCCCCAGCACACAATGAACTCATACCAAACAAACGACCTCGCTCTAAGGACTCTGCCGCCATGAAAACCGCACTTCGCCTCGCTGCTCTCTCGACCCTCGCTGTCTCCAGCTTTGGAACCAGCTTTGCTCCTCAAGCCGCTCAAGCCGCTACCTTCGGAGAACGAGCTGTTGCTCAAGATAACTTCGTGGCTGTTGCGGCACCTGTGGGTAACACCGGACGTCATCAACTGCTCGTCATTGAACAACAATCCAATCGCCGCGATTGCTGGTCGGAAAATGGCTCCATTGTCAATCCCCTGTTAGCTAACTTCGACTTCAGCGGTATCTGCGGACGGTATACTGACAGTAATGGTTACTCTATTCGCACCGGTGGACAAGACTTAGGGGTTCAATACAATCTACGCACGGTTCGCCAAGGAGCTGATTTAGTCCTACAAGGAGTTCCCTTCCTCCCCAACCGACCCACCATTGAACTCGGACGCGCTCCCTACGCCAACGACTTTGTTCGCATTGACCTCAATGAGGGTTGGGAGTTCAGCAAACGCACCTACCAAGGACGCACCCTGGGTCATGTGTATCTCTCGAACTCCCAAAGTCTGAGTGCCTTGACTCAAAACTCCAACACTAGCGCCAGCCGTCCTTCGACCCCGACACCTCCTCAGCAACCTCAAGAAAAACAACCCGCTCCCCAACCTGCTCCCCAACCCTCTCAACCGAGTCAAGAGCAACCTGTGCGGGATGAGCTGGCCTTCAGCAGCAGCCAGCAAGAGCGCATTAGTCAAATCCGTCAGTCCTATCTCGCGGAAAATGCCCGCCTCGAAGCTCAACTGAATCAGGCGCGTCAGGAGTTGCAAGAGATGATGATTGGTGATGCCTCCGCTCGTCAAGTGCGTCGCCAACGTAACCAAGTTGAAGGTCTGCGCCAACGGATGAGTGACAATCGTTTCTCCAGCATGATGGCGGTTCGTGATGTGATGTCCGTTGAACAACGCACAGCGTTTGCTCAGTCCATGGATTTGGATAATGCGGATATGAATGCGGTGCTAACTGCACTAACTCGTTAATTTGTCAAGTGATGTTTTGTTGCAAAATTGCTTAAGTTTCTGCCCCGGTTGGTTCCATAAACCGGGGCGTTTACGTTTAATTCCAACAGGGTTCAACAATTAGAATCGTGATATCCCGTGCCACCACTTGAACTCGGGTTCCGGGTTCGAGAATTAAATCCCGATGCTGACATTGCGCCTTCCACCAGGTGGCGCGGTAGTATACCCGTCCTGGAGAATGGTAGGCAATCCGTTTCGAGACGGTAGCTTCCCCGAGTTGTCCCAACATGGGGTCATAGGGGAGTTGAGGAAGCTCAGGGGTAGATGCACTCAGGCGTTGACGAAGGCGAAACATCGGGAGTCCTCCAAGTGAATTTGCTCTTTGATTACACCCTGGTTTTTGGGAAATTTATGCAGCGTGATGGTCGAGACGTCAGACGTTAGCCAGTTCAGGGAATTGGGCAAATTTTGTAATTCGCAGCAAATCCCAGGTGAATGACCTGAATCTCGCTAAAATAGATGCCAGCCCTTACTGATCTATCTCTGATTGAGTGCAATTTTTACGGGTTTCTTTCTTCTCTGTGTCCTCTGTGACTCTGTGGTTCCCCCCACTGCCTACGGCCGTCTTCTCCTATGTCCACCTCTCTCCCCTGTCATTTCTTAGTTGGTATCCCCGCGAGCGGTAAAAGCCACTTCGCGGAGGGATTTGTTAAACGAGATCCTAACTATGTGGTCGTGTCTACCGATGCGGTGCGGGAAAAACTCTATGGGGATGCGGCCATTCAGGGAAATTGGCTTGAGATTGAGGCGGAAGTTTTGGCTCAGATGCAAGGGGCGATCGCCCAAGAGCGGCCTATCATCTATGATGCCACCAATGTCCGCCGGGCCTGGCGCTTAGACTTCTTACAATCGCTACAGGCGCTGAGTGAGCCGCCCCTGACTTGGATCGCGTGGGTGATGGAGGTTCCGGTGGAAGTCTGTAAACAGCGTAATCGCGATCGCCCCCGAGTCGTTCCGAACTATGTGATTGATCGCATGGCGGATAGTCTAGCGCAAACTCCGGTGACCACTGCGGAAGGATTTCTAGATGTGCGATCGCTCCCCCGAACGGCTCAAGGAGATATTGACTTTTCCGAAGTATTCCGGCAAATTGACCGCCTCTCCCTGCGTCTTGTCCGTCGCCGGAACCGCAACGCTCAGGTGGTGTGGCATCCCTACGGGTCTCTAGTAGCCTTTGAACGGCTGATGTTCCTCATCGCCTATCTTCTCAAGCAGGGGGCCAGCTCCCATTATCCCAGTCTCAAGGAAATTGTGCGGAATTTGGGCCGAGAGCGGGGCCGAGTCTATGCCGATGAAGGGGCCCTAGCCGCAGATCTCTATTGGCTGCGTTCTCAGAAATTTTTTGCCCCCCACGCCGACAGACCACTTGAGATTGAAACCGCCGAACCCCGGGAGCCTCAAGATTTGATTCGTTGTCATCGCTATAGCGATCGCCAATGCTTTCTGCGGCTACTCGAAACCATCCGCGCCATTTTACAACATCCCTTTGAAAATCAGCCAGATTTAACCGTTCAGGAGAGTTTGGTGACTGTTATCAATCGCCATCAAACCCTCACCGATGGGGTGACCTTGCGTAAAGACATCGAACTGGCCCTATACCCCTATGGAATTCTCGATCGCCAACAAAACTATCGCTCCGGCTATTATCTCGGCACCTCCATTTTCTCCCTGGAGGATTTAACCTGGCTCCATCAACAGTTACAGGGACAGGCTGAACTCATCAGTCGTCCTGAAGACCGGGAGCAGTATTATCGAATTTTGCAGCAAATCGAGCGTCTACACCCCGACGCCTTGCAGTCAGACTATCCCATTTGGCGCTTTGGCAATCCCTCAATTATCCAAGTCGATGGCTTAGTCAATATCTCCCTGGCGCGGCGACGGGGACGGATTGAACAAGCCATTCGTGATCGCGAACTCCTCTCACTTCAGAAGTTAGCGGGAGCCGGAGAGTTTCCCGGAGACCCCGTTGCCTTAGAAGCCTATCCCCTGCAACTGATTTTTCATCAAATTGCCTGGTATGTCGGTTGGGAGTCAAAAGCTGATGGCTTGTTGAGTTTTGAGCGTTTGGATCGATGGTACTTACGAGTTGAACGGACCCAACTGTATCGCGATCGCTCCAGTCACAAAAAAGCCCTGAAACGGCTGCAACAGCTCCATGAAGCTAGTGTAGGGGTATTTCTCGGCCGCAATGTTGAAGAACAACATCAATACCTAAGTCGAGGGCCCAAACAGCGAGCAGCCACGGTACTCGTGGAATTATGGTGCAATGATGCCAGTTTTCGTTTCATCCGGGAAGGAACCCAGCGATTTCCCCTCAAACAAATGAGGATGTCCGATCCTGACGGCCAGGGCGATCGCCGTCGTCTAACCCGATTATTTTCCGCCAAGGGAACGGACAACCCCGAATATCCCCACCGCTTTCAAGTCCACCTCCCCTGTTGGTCTATTGATGATATTGAACTGCGACGTTGGATTTTGGGATTTGGTGGTCAGGTGCGGGTTATCAGTCCTCCCCGCCTACAACAGATGATTCAAGAGATGGCCAAGGCGATCGTGGTCACCTATGAGTCAGACGAACCTTAGGGATTCTCACCCCCAAATAGGAACCAATTGCCTCCACTGGCCACCCTCAGCCGTAATAATCCCCGCCCAAAAACCCCCAAACCCCTAAAAATCCGTTCCCCCAGTTGTCAACTGTCACAAGGGCAACCGGACAGTTCTCGAAGTCAACTCTGCGCCTCCCAAGTCATCGTCAGCTCCCCCCACAATGAAGTCATAACAAACAAACACCAACCTAATCCCAGGACAACTCCCATGAAAACTGCACTTCGTCTCGCCACTCTCTCCACCCTCGCTCTCACCACCTTTGGCGCAACCTTCACCCCTCAACCAACCCAAGCCGCCCTTTTCGGGGAACAGGCTGTTGAACAACAAAACTTCATCGCTATTGCAGCACCCGTGGGAAACACAGGACGCCATCAACTACTCGTGATTGAACAACAGTCCAATCGCCGGGATTGCTGGGCTGAAAATGGCTCCAGAGTAGAACCCCTCCTCTTAAACTTTGACTTTACAGGAATTTGTGGACGCTTCACCGATAGCAATGGCTACTCCATTCGCGCCGGTGGCGAAGACTTAGGAATGCAATATCGCCTACAAGTAGTTCGTCAAGGGGATGACCTTGTTTTACGAGGTGTTACCTCTCGTCCCAATCAGCCCACCTTAGAACTCGGACGCGCACCTTATAGTAATGACTTTGTCCGCATTGGCCTCAATGATGGCTGGGATTTCTCGAAACGAACCTATCAAGGACGCACCTTAGGTCACGTGTATCTCTCTAATCAATTGAACTTGAGTGCCTTGGCAAATAACTCTGATACCGTGGCTGAGGGTCCCTCAACTCCCCCTGAGGATAACAAACCCTCTCAACCCTCCGAACCCTCTCAGGACCAAGACTGGCGAGATGAAATTGAACTGACCCAGGACCAACAACGGGAGATTACCCAAATCCGTCAGTCCTATCTCGCTCAAAACGGTCGTCTTGAAAGTCAATTGAATCAGGCCCGTGAAGAGTTACAAGAGATGATGATTGGGGACGCATCTGCCCGTCAAGTGCGCCGTCAACGGAATCAGGTTGAAACCCTACGCCGCCAAATGCGTGATAACGAGTTTGCCAGCATGATGGATCTTCGTCAGGTGATGTCCGCCGAGCAACGAGTGGCCTTCGCCCAGGTGATGGATTTAGACGGTGACCTGGTGGATGCTGACCACATCATCACCATGCTCCTTCGCTAATCCGATTTCTCGCTTTCCCTTGCTTCTCCTAATAGTTCGATCCGGCTTCCTCCCTTGAAGCCGGATTTTTTGGCTGGGAGCGGTAAACAGAACAAGCTAAACTCTGGAGTTCTCGCCAGGGGGGGAACTGGCACAAGTCTAGATAGACAGTTGGGGAAGTAGAACCTCTAAACCCCTAGGTTTGAGGACATCGCAAGATACTAATAGCTATCCGATGAATCTCACAGAGATATTGAAGAGCCTATAACCACCCTTACCACCAGCAATCACTCGCCATGAAAACTGCACTTCGCCTCGCCACCCTTTCTACATTAGCTGTCTCTACCTTCGGTATCACCTTCACTCATAAAGCTGCTGAAGCCGCCACCTTTGGCGAACGGGCTGTTGAACAACGTAATTTTGTCGCTGTTGCGGCTCCTGTGGGAAATACGGGACGACATCAACTACTGGTGATTGAGCAACAATCGAATGCTCGTCCTTGCTGGGGTGAAACGGGAACTCGCGTCAATCCTTTACTCCTTAATTTTGACTTTACAGGAATTTGCGGACGCTTCACGGATAGTAATGGTTATTCCATCCGTACTGGAGGACAAGATTTAGGAATTCAATATAGTTTACGGACGGTTCGCCAAGGAAATGATATTGTTTTACAAGGGGTTCCCTTCCGTCCGAATCAACCGACTCTAGAACTGGGACGTGCGCCCCATGCTAATGATTTTGTCCGCATTGAGTTAAATGATGGTTGGGAGTTTAGCAAACGCACCTATCAAGGACGGACTCTGGGTCATGTTTATCTCTCAAATCCTGCCACGTTAACGGCTCTAGCGGCCCAATCTCGTCCGATAGCGAATAGCCCTTCAACTCCGATCACGAAGGAACCCTCTCAACCTTCCCAGCCTTCCCAGCCTTCCCAGCCTCAAGATTGGCGGGAGGAACTAGAGCTCACCCAGCAACAACAGCAGCGAATTGCAAATATTCGTCAGTCTTATCTTGCCGAAAATGGTCGTCTGCAAAGTCAATTGACGGTGGCTCGCGAAGAGTTACAAGAGATGATGATTGGCGATGCCTCTGCTCGTCAAATTCGTCGTCAACGGAATCAGGTTGAACGGTTACGTCAACAAGTTCGGGATAATGAGTTTTCCAGCATGATGGCAATTCGTGAGATCATGTCTGCTGAACAGCGAGTTGCGTTTGTGCAAATTATGAATTTGACAGAGCGGTCTTTGAGTATTGATGAAATTATCACGACCGTACTGCGCTAAACAGATAAGCCCATTTAGGTCGTTGTTTGCAGGTGAGATACCATAAAATTACGTTAAGGCATATTCTTCGGAGAATATGCCTTTTGTTATAAAAAATATTGGTGTCCTGGAGTTAAATTTGTCTAGAAAATAAACGCTTAAAGACTATTTTTGAACGGCTTGCTTTCTTTCTTGATATGGGGGAAGGGTGGGTGCTTACGGTTCACCGCTACAGCCATCCATGGCACGACTTAAAACAATGGAATAACCCGTGTTTGGGGAGATTTGTTGTTTTTGGTAAAATCTACTATAATTAAAGAGATCTACGTTTAGAGAAAACCTATGGCCTCCCCGATCGCCCCCTTAACGGATGCACAGCGGCTAACGGTTCGCCCTGAGGACTATGGCTTGCTGACGGACTTGTATCAGTTGACGATGAGTGCTTGTTACCTAGGAGAGGGATTGGAGACGGAACGGGCCAGTTTCGAGGTATTTGCCCGTAAGTTTCCCCCGGGGTTTGGCTATGCGATCGCCTTTGGCTTAGAAACTGCCATTGAGTATCTGGAAAACCTGCACTTCACCCCCAACCAACTACAGGAGTTACAGGAAACCGGGATTTTCTCCCAGACGAGCGATCGCATTTGGCAATTACTGCAAAACTTCCGTTTTCAGGGAGATGTTTGGGCCATTCCCGAGGGAACAGTGGTATTTCCCCATGAACCCCTATTACGTATCGAAGCCCCTCTCTGGCAAGCCCAACTCGTAGAAAGCTATCTTCTCAACGTTATTAACTATCAAACCCTTGTGGGCACTCGGGCAGCGCGAATCCGGGATGTGGCCGGCGATCGCGCCCTCCTCTTAGAATTTGGAACCCGACGGGCCTTTAGCCCCCAGGCCTCACTCTACGCGGCCCGGGCTGCCCTAGCTGGGGGTTTTGATTCCACATCCAACGTCTTAGGGGCCTTTAAACTCGGCCGTAAACCTACGGGAACCATGGCCCATGCCTTAATTCAGGCCTTTGTGGCGATGGAAGGAAGTGAGGCCCACGCTTTTACCGCCTTTCATTACCATTTTCCTGGTGCTCCCCTATTGATTGATACCTATGATACGGTGGCGGCAGCGCGGTATTTAGCCAATCGTTTACAAGGGGGAGAAATCGAATTACAAGGGGTTCGCATTGATTCCGGGGATTTAGTCGCCCTATCTAAAGACGTGCGATCGCACCTTCGGGATATTCCCATTTTCGGCAGTGGTGATATCGATGAATGGGAAATCGCCAGACTTCTGGCGGA